>NZ_ANAX01000262.1 GCF_000341065.1 Nocardiopsis halotolerans DSM 44410
GTCGAACTCCAGGGAGCTGCCGGTCTCCCCGGTGCCGACCGGTTGTCCGGTGACGGGGTCGATGGGCAGGACCTGCCCGGTCGAGGGGTCGAAGTTGAGGGGGAGTCCGGTGTCGGGGTTGTAGGGCAGTCCGGTTTCGGGGTCGACGGGGTAGGGCTCGCCGGTCTCCGGGTTGAGCGGGAGTCCCGTCGCCGGGTCGAACTCCAGGGAGCTGCCGGTCTCCCCGGTGCCGACCGGTTGTCCGGTGACGGGGTCGATGGGCAGGACCTGCCCGGTCTCGGGATCGTAGTTGAGGGGGAGTCCGGTGTCGGGGTTGTAGGGCAGTCCGGTTTCGGGGTCGACGGGGTAGGGCTCGCCGGTCTCCGGGTTGAGCGGGAGTCCCGTCGCCGGATCGCGCTCCAGCGAGCCGTCGTAGCCCCCCGGGCCGCCGCGACCGCTTCCCGGTCCGTTGAGGCCGAGGTTGGGCGGGGGCGGTGGAGGTATCAGGGGGCCGGGCGTGGAGGAGTTCGAGTCGCCGTTGGCGCCCTGGCCGGGTCCGTTCAGGCCTTGGTTCGGTGGGGGTGACGGGGGTGTGTAGGAGTTCGAGCCACCGTTGGTGTCGCCGGGTCCGTTGAGTCCGAGGTTGGGTGGGGGTGACGGGGGTGTGTAGGAGTTCGAGCCACCGTTGGTGTCGCCGGATCCGTTGAGACCGATGTTGGGCGGAGGCGGCGGGGGTGTGAAGGAGCCCTGGGTGTTGCCGCCGTCCTGGCCGGGGCCGTTCAGGTCCTGGTCGGCCGGGGGCGGCGGGCCGATGGTGTCGCCACCGCCGCCCGGATCCTCGTCGCTTCCCGGGCCGGTGTACCCCTGGTGCTCCGGCGGAGGTTCGATGCCCAGGTCCTCGAGACTGGGTCCGTCCGGTCCGGAACCGAGCTCGTCGAGCCCGAGATCGAGTTCGTCCAGGCCCAGGTCGAGTTCGTCCAGGCCCAGGTCGAGTTCGTCGAGCCCGAGGTCGATCTCCTCGGGGATGGGGGAGTCGGGAGGCCCCTGCCCGATGGTGGAGGTGTCCGGCGTGAGGGGATCGGGAGGGTCGATGGCCTGTAGGGAGGTGTGGATGTTGCTGAAGTGCTCCACCATGTAGTCGTGCAGCGCCTGTGCTGAGTTGTAGGAGGTCTGGTAGTGCTCCTCGAACATCTCGTAGAGCGTGAAGTTGACGTTGTCGTCCGTGACCTGGTCGCCGACGATGCCGCGGATCTCCTCCCTGGGATTGCCGTCCGCGTCGGTCCCGGCCGGGCGGATCCTGATGTCGAACTGGCCGCGGTGTTCGACGAACTCCTGAGAACCCGACGAGATGGTGAAATACCATTTGTCGAGTACGCCCTTGATGGTCCCACCATCGCCGCTCAGGTCGCTGTGCACGTCCTGGGAAAGAGTGCTGGCCATCTTCTTGAGTTCGGGCGCGATGCGTTCCAGGTCCGTCTTGAAGGCGGGGATGTTCTCGTAGATCTGCGTCAGGCGGTAGGCCAGGTTCTTGAGGAGGTACTTGTAGACGCTCGCCGCCGAGCCGCTCATGGGCCCCTCGGGTGTGTCGATCTCCTTCCAGAGCGCGTTGAGGCTTCCGCCCCCCTCCCCGTCGAGGTAGGGCTTGAGTGACGCGTGCAGATCTCCCAGTTTGTCGATGGTCTCCTGAAGCCTCCAGAGGTTCCAGTTGTCGGAGACCATCTTGTTCGTCGCGTAGTCGGCCATGAGCGCGAGATTGCGCATGCCCTCGCGGTAGTCGTCCTGCTTGTTGTCCTTTCCTCCCGCCTCCCACAGTTGGTCCTGCATGTTGTAGCCGGCGTAGTCGATCCCGTAGGTCTCGTAGGAGCCGCCGTAGGGCGTGTACGCCGTGTACCTGTCGTAGTAGTCCCACCAGCGGTCCGTGTCGTGCCACTCGAACCCCACGAAGGGTTTGGTGTCCTCCCAGAAGTGGTAGCGACCGCCGTCGACCCACCGGTCCTGCGTGACATAGCTCAGCGGTTTCATCGGGCCGTAGTCAACGGTCTCCCCCTCCTTTCCCGAGTTGGCGAAGATGTTCATGATCTCGTGCAACGGTTTCTTGGGTGCGTCTTCCGGCATGCTTACCCCCCTCTGCGAATCGGGCCGCGGACTCAGGTTTCGCTCGTGGTCTCCTCTCCGCCAACGGAGGAGTTCGAGCCGGACGTCGATCCCACGCCTCCGCCCAGCAGGGTGCTGAGTTCCTGGGCGGTGATGTTCTGTTCGTTCTCGACCTCCACGAATTCGATGAGGCTCTCCGAGAGGCGTTCCTCGATGTCGGTGAGCTCCTGCTGGAGGTCGCTGAGGAACTGGTAGATGTTCCCCATGGACGTGTCGATCTTGTCGACGAGTGTTCCGGCCATCGGGACGATGTCGCGGTCACCGAGGCGGTTGTATCCGGCCGTTCTCCCCTCACCGGTGCCACCGAACACGGAGAACGCCGTGACGTGGGCGTCGATCTCCTTGCGGAGGGGGGTCACGATGTTCGTGCGGAACTGCTGGATCCTGTCGAGGTCGATCTTGGTGCCCTCGCCGCCTCCGCCCGCGCCGCTTTCCCCGCCGCCGTTTCCGCCGCCCCCGGCTCCCTCGTCCTTGCTCTCGTCCTTGTCTTCGTCCTCGGTCTTCTCGTCGTCTCCGCCGCCCTCCGTCTCCTCCTCTCCGTCCTGGTCCCCGTTCTCGCCGTCGGTTTCCTCGCCGTCGGTTTCCTCGTCGTCGGTCTCCTCGCCCCCCTCTTCTTCCTCTTCGCCCCGGTCTCCGTCACCACCGCTGGTTTCTCCGCCCCCGGTCCCCTCCTCGTCCTCCTCGGGGGTTTCGGAGGCGACCGCGACGGAGGGTTCGATCAGTTGCCGTGGCTCCCGGGGGACCGGTTCCTCATCAGGGGGCACGAGGTGGGACAGCGAGTCCTGGGGGCCTTGGCCGACGTCGTCGGGCGGGGGCTGTTCGCCGTTCGTGTCGCCTCCGCCGCTCCCCCCACTCTCACCGGGGGTCTCGGGGGTGACCACGGCGGAGGGCTCCACCACCTGGCGCGGCTCCAGGCGTGCCGCTTCCTCCCTGGGGGCCGTCTGCTCCTCCGCGGGGACGGTGGAGGTCGTGGGTGGGAGGTGGGAGAGCGAGCTCTCGGGGTTCCGGTTGACGACGTCCTGGAAGTGCTGACCGCCGTCCGTGCCGTCGCCTCCCGGGACCTCCTCGTCGGCTGCGTCGGAGCCGCCGCTGCGGTCGTCCTGGCCGGGAGTGCTGTCGCCGGGGGCCTCCTCCCCCCTGGGCTCGTCGGAGCCGCCGTCGTGGTCGCCCCGGCCCGGATCGTCGGAGGCGTCCTCGCGGCCGGGGCCGTCGCCGCCCTCCCCGCCCTCCTTGCCCCCGCCGTCCTCGGAGACGGTGATCAGCCCGGTCTCGGGGTCGACCTCCACCTCGCCGTCGCCCGGGTCGAGGGAGACCTCGCCGGTCTCGGGGTCCAGGGTGAGCCGCAGGTCGCCGACCTCGATCGTGGTCGGGGGAGTCTCCGTCCCCTCGCCGCCCCCGTCCCGGTCGGCCGTCTCGATGCCGACGGTGCCCTCGGCCGGGTCGAAGGTCAGGCTCAGGTGCCCGGTCTCGACCGTGACCGGTGCCGTCTCGGAGTCCAGGGGCACGTCCCTGTCGCCGGGTTCGATCTCGATCGTGCCCGTGTCCGGGTCCAGGACGAACCTGAGCCCGCCCGCCTCGACGGTGGTGACACCCGTGTCGGGGTCGAGGGTCACGACCGGTGACCCGTCGATCTCGGGTGCGGGTTCGACGCGGGCGGGGTCGTCGGCGTCGGCGGAGATGAGCTCCACACCGGTGACCGGTTCTCCGCTCTCGGTCCGCTCCGACCCACCCGGTTCCTCCCCCTCGGCTTCGAGCGGGGGCGCGACGGGTTGGAGGGGCTCCATGACCACGGCGGGCTCCGCCGGTTCCGCGGGTTCTGCTGGTACGGCCTCGAAGAGCGTCGCCTCGCTCGCGGGAACGGACGCCTCCCCGGCGGACGCGTCCACGAAGGGGGTCAGCGGTTCGGCGGGCACGCCCTGCTCCATGGGGAGCAGGGCCTCGAAGCGCTGCCCCTCCCCGTCGGAGGGGTCCCCGGCCTCGGGGGCGGACACGGAGACGACGTGCTCGGTCTCCTGACCGTTGAACAGGAGCGGGGCGGCCCCCTCCTGGTCCCCCCGCGCGCCGAACAGCATCACACCGTCGTCGTCGACGGTGACCTCCGACCCTCCGGGGTCGAGCACCGCGTTCTGGGTGGTGGTGTCCACCTCGACGGAGGAACCACCGTGCCGGAGCAGGAGGAGTCCGCTGGTCAGGTCCACACTGACCGGTGCGGATTCCGACCGGCTCGCGTTGGTGCCCTGCTCCTGGAGGAGGGAGGTGTCCTCCTCGGTGTCGGTGGGGGCCGGCTCCTCTCCGGAGAGGGCGGCACGGAAGTCGAACAGGGGGGATTCCACGTCAGGCCCTCCTCACCGCCCGTGGGGCGGTCGTTCTTCGGGTTGTCGGGGACGGGGCGGGCACCCCGAGGGGAGTGGCGGGTCGTGCCCGCCCCGGGGGAGAGGACTACATCAACGCCTGCCAGTTCATGGCCTCGCGCGCGTCGGTGCCGGCGTAGTCGTCGCGGATCTGGTTCAGGGCGTCCTGGGCCTTGCCGAGCAGGGTCTGCATGTCGACGACGTTGGCCCGCCAGGACGCGACCTTGCGGTCGTACTCCTCGGCCATGGCACCCGCGAGTTGGGGTTTGATCTGAGCCATCTCGGCGTCGAGCGACTCGATCTGGTTCTGCACGGCCTTCGTCTGGGCGACCAGGTTCTGGGTGGCCTCGTCGACGTGGGCGTAGCTGACGCTGAAACCGTTGATACTCATCGTTCTCGCCTTTCGGAGAGGGGAGGGTGGAGGTGGGAGCGGCCGCCCGGCATCAGCGGGGCTGGGTCGGGTTGAGCAGCTCGTTCCACCGCGAACCGGCGACGATCGCCGCGTCCTCGGTGGCGTGCATCGCGTGGACGGTGCCGCCGTAGGTCTCGATCATCCGGTTCATGTCGTTGGTGATGAGCCGAAGCTCCTCCAACCAACCGGTGATGGCCTCGCTGTAGGCGTTGGCGGCCGCGCCCTGCCAGGCCTGACGCAACCGGTCACGCGTGTCGTCCACCTTGTGGTAGATGGCGTCGCACTCCTGGTACGCCTCGCTCATCGCCGCCTGGGCCCGCCGCTCGGCGTCGTCGGTGGTCTGCGTCATCGGTTCCATGGGATCTCCTCGGTTCGTTCCATCAGAGGCAGCCGGCGTCCTCGGCGGTGTGCGGGGACGCCAGCGGGAGGGCGGCCGCCTCCGGGTCGAGTACCGGCCCGGAGGGCAGCAGCCGCAGGAGGGATGTCGGTACCGGCGCGGCCTGGTTCGCCGTGTAGCCGAGGGAGGTCAGGGCGGTCTCACCGGCCACCGGGTACTTCGCCGCGCTCTCGGTGACGAGGTAGTGGGTGGTGGAGGCACCGTTGCCGCCCACCGGCCGCGCGGCGGCGAGGGTCCCCCGGCCGGAGGCGACGCCGACCAGGTCGGGGGTCGGACAGCCCGGAGCGATCCCGGGCCTCTCCTGCACCGGCCACGCCTCCACCCCGGCGGGGTCGTCCATGGTCAGCGACAGGGAGCCGTCGGTGCCCAGCCGCAGGCAGGGCACGTCCGCGCCGACCTCGACCAGGGACGGAGGGGTCGCCGGGTGCCGCTCCTCCCGCAGGCCGGGACCGTCGGCCAGCCGGGAGTGCGCCTCGCCCGCGGGGAGGGGCAGGGCCTCGGCGGGGCCGTCGGGGTAGGCGGCGCCGGAGACCCCGGGGTCGGCGAGCAGCAGCAGCGCCTGGACCGTGGTGAGCGGTACCAGGCCGTCACGGGTGAGGAGGTAGTGCTGGGCCTCCTGCTCGGCGGCGGACACCGAGAACACCTGCCCCACGCGCCGGTTCCCGCCCGCGAGCACGCCCGCGTCCTCACCGGCGCCCGGAACCTCCGGCGCGGTCAGGTCAGGACCCGTGGGCACGGTGTTGAGGAAGGCCGAGGTGACGGGCAGGGCGCCGCTCGTCCCGTAGCCGAGGGCCTGGACGGCGCCGCCCTCCTCGTCCAGGAGCAGTCGGGTGCCGTTCCACAGCAGGTGCCGGGCGCCGTCCGGTCCGGTCACCAGCACCGCGTGGTCGGCGGAGGGCGGGGCGGGCGAGGGGGCGTCGCCGATCACCAGGGCCGTGCGGCCGCGTTCGTCCTCCTCGCCCCCGGGCGGCAGGGCGCACAGCCGCCACACGGACGCCGCCAGTCCCTCGGCCCCCGGCAGCGCGTCGGGCGCGCCCGCGATACCGACGGGACCGCCCACGGGAACGCCCTCCAGGGAGTTGGCCGAGACCAGGCTGACGGCGGCGTCGGGGCCCTGGACGAGCAGGGCCGAGGCGTGGTTGTCGACGGGACGCAGCATGCCGTCGGAGTACACGTAGGAGGCGCCGCTGTCGCGGACGACGATCAGGTGCCCCGGTTGGCGCCAGGTGCTGGCTCCACCGGGGAAGACCAGACCGAACACCAGGAAGCCCACGCACAGCACCGCCCCGATGGCGATCCCGATGTAGGTGCCGTTGCGGGTGCGGCGCATGGGGGCGTCGACCACGTCGGGGTCGCCCTCCAGCATGGCCGTGCTCAGACGGCCCACCGTGAAGGTGTGGGCCATCACCCGGTCGCGTCGTGACTGCATGTCAGCCGCCGATCCCGCGCAGAACCGAGAACACGCCGAAGCCCGCCAGGACCAGGGGCACGATGGCCACCGTCAGCAGGGACTGGATGATCTCGGCGGCCCGGCCCCAGTGGGGCAGGGGACGCGTTCCCGGCAGGTTCCACGACACCAGCGCCAGGACCGCGGAGACGGCGAACAACCCCACCAGCGCGAGTGTCCGGGGCAGGGGGTCGGCCGTCCACATCAGGACCAGCACCAGCGCGGTCAGCCCGATCCAGGGTGGCGCGACCACGAACGACCGCTGCCAGGTCCCGGCCAGCCCGCGCGACTGGAGCAGCATCACCAGCGACACCACCACGCACAGGGTGATCGGCACCCACCCCGGGGACGCGCCGAGCACGACCAGGCAGGCCGCGAGGACGGCACCGGTGGCCGCGTACAGGGCGGTCTGGAACCGGTCCGCCAGCGCGGTGCGGTCCAGCACCCCCCGGGCGGGGTAGGGGTCGATGCCCTCCTGGAGCTGCTCGGGGTTGGAGGGCAGCGCGGGCAGTTTCAGGCCGGAGAGGCGGAAGGCCAGCTGGGGGGCGAACGTGCCGAGCAGCAGGGCGACGAGCGCCGTCATCCCCGCCACGGCCGGAAGCGTGGCGCCGGGAACGAACATCAGGGCCAGGGCGCCCAGCGCGCACAGCACCTCGGCGGTGAACAGACCGGCGAAGAAGGGCACGGAGCCCGCCACGGCCGCCAGACCGAGCACGCTGGCCCCCGCCGCGGTCACCGCGCCCGTCAGCAGGCGCGCCCCGGTGAGCGCGGTGCCGGGGTCGCCGGAGGGCACGGTGGCACCGGCCACCGCCATGTACAGGGTGGCCGCCGCGGCCAGGCCGGTGGCGGCGGACAGGTCGCCCATGGCCCGTGAGGCCGCCCAGGCCGACAGCAGCATGAGGAGCGCCGAGCACGCCGCGGACACGGCGGTCAGGAGGCCGGGGCCGCCGCTGACCAGGACGGCCAGGCCGGTGAACAGCACGACCAGGCCCAGCGCCTGGAGGAGTACGCGCGTGGACTCGGGGCGCCACCGGTCGGGGCGCTCGCCCATGCCGGTCGCGACGCCGTCGGTCAGGTCGTCGAAGTGCACCGGCGGCAGTTGGTCGCGCCGGGGGCGCAGGTAGAGGGTCTCGCCGTGGCAGAGCCCCAGGGAGCGCAGGGTCTCGTCCTCCTCCAGCGGCTCGTCGCCCAGTTGCTGGAGGACCCATCCGTCGTGCTCCAACCCGCTCTCGTCCAGGTCCTCGCCGTTGTCCCCCTCGGCGTAGAGCACGAGGGTGGGCAGGATCTCGGAGAGGGGGACCTCGGTGGGCGCCGCGATCTCGAAGGAGCGCCCGGGGGCGCGGATCAGCAGTCGACACAGGTCCGGGGAGGCGACGTCGTTCATCCGGTGGGGGCCCATCATACGGCGGGAGTCATGACAAAAGCGGAAGTGACGGTAACACTCCTCCGGTGCTTTTTGGAGGTGTGTTGTTTTAACTTTTGATGTTTGTCACTTCGGGCGGTGACGATAGGGTTCTGCCCTCGGCGTCCGGTTTGTGGACGCCACTCATGGTCCCGGCCCCGGACCGCTCCCCGTTGTTCCTGGTAAGGGAGGACCCGCCCTGTGAGTACGATCCTCGTTCGCCGCCCTCCACGGCGCCCGGGACCGGACCTGCCCTCGGGTGAGGTCAGCCTCCAGGAACCCCCCGAACTACCGGAACCGCAGGCCAACGTTTCGGCGGTGTTCATGTACCTGCCGATGGCGTTGACATCGATGGCAATGGTCCTGATGTTTGTCCGCCCAGGCAGAATGGGGGGCGAGGGCAGCAGCGTCATGCCCTACCTGGCGGGCGGGATGATGCTCGTCGGAGCCGTGGTCATGCTCGGCGGCCAGTACCTGCGCGCCATGCTGGAGCGCCGCACCCAGCTCAACGACGACCGCAGGGACTACCTGCGCTACCTCAAGCAGATGCGCACCCGCCTGCGGGGGGTGGTCACCGAGCAGCGCGACGCGATGCTCTGGCGGGCGCCCCACCCGGACGCCCTGTGGTCGATCGTGCGCACCTCACGGCTGTGGGAGCGCAGGGGGACCGACGACGACTTCGCCGAGGCGCGCATGGCCGTGGGCGAGCAGGCGCTGTCCATGACCCTCGCCCCGATCTCCTCCAAACCGGTGGAGGACCTCGAACCCCTCAGCGCCCACGCGCTGCGCCGCTTCATCCGCGCCTACGGAACCGTCGAGGACCAGCCGGTCCAGATCTACCTGCGCGGATACGCCCGCGTCACCATGCGCGGCGACCTGGACGCCAGCAGGGGCCTCGTCCGCGCCCTCGTCGGCCAGCTCACCGTCTTCCACGCCCACGACGAGCTGCGCGTCGCCGTGTGCTGCTCCGCCGAGTCCCTGCCCCTGTGGTCGTGGGCCAAGTGGCTGCCCCACAGCCAGCACCCCACCGTCCGCGACGGCGCGGGCCACGCCCGCCTGCTGTGCACGGACGCGACGGAGCTCGAACAGCTCGTCGCGGACCTGGCCGACCGCCCCCGCTTCGACCCCACCGCCGCCCCCAGCCGCGAGGAGCCCTTCACCGTCATCATCGTGGACGGCGGGCACGTCCCCCCGGGGTCGCGCATGCTGGGCGGCGGCTACCGCAACGCCGTGGTCATCGACGTCGCCGACCCGATGCCCCCCGAGGACGACCCCTACACCCTGGCCCTGCGGGTGGAGCCCGACCGCCTGGTGATGCTCTCCCGCGACCACAGCGGCCGCGACACCGAGGAGGTGCTGGGCCGCCCCGACTCCCTGAGCCTTCCCCGCACCACCTCCCTGGCCCGCCTGCTCTCGCCCTACCGGATCGGCGTGGCCGTCGAGGTCACCGAGCCGCTCACCACCGACTTCGAGCTGACCACGCTCCTGGGCATCCCCGACCTGCACCGGCACGACTCCGAACGCATGTGGAGCGAGCTGCACGAGAAGGACCGGCTGCGCGTGCCCATCGGCATGAACGCGGACGGCGCGCCGCTGGAGCTGGACCTCAAGGAGTCGGCGCTGGGCGGCATGGGCCCGCACGGCATGCTCATCGGCGCCACCGGTTCGGGCAAGAGCGAGCTGCTGCGCACCCTGGTGCTCGGCCTGGCGCTGACCCACTCCTCCGAGACCCTCAACTTCGTGCTCGTCGACTTCAAGGGCGGCGCCACCTTCATCGGCCTCGACAAGCTGCGGCACACCTCCGCGCTCATCACCAACCTGGCGGACGAGGCCATCCTGGTGGACCGCATGCAGGACGCCCTGCACGGCGAACTGGTCCGCCGCCAGGAGCAGCTGCGCGCCGCGGGCAACTTCAGCTCAGCCCTGGAGTACGAGAGGGCCCGCGAGTCCAACCCGGACATGGAGCCGATGCCCACGCTGTTCGTGGTCGTCGACGAGTTCAGCGAACTGCTCGCCGCGCACCGCGACTTCATGGACCTGTTCGTGATGATCGGGCGCCTGGGCCGCAGCCTCGGCGTCCACCTCCTGCTGGCCTCCCAGCGCCTGGACGAGGGCCGCATGCACCAGCTGGAGGGGCACCTGTCCTACCGGATCGCGCTGCGCACCTTCTCCGCCATCGAGAGCCGCGGCGTGCTCGGCGTCCCCGACGCCCACCAGCTCCCCTCCGCCCCCGGCAACGGCTACCTCAAGACCGACACCGAGACCCTCACCCGGTTCAAGGCCGCCTACGTCTCCGGCCCCTACCGCGTCAAGCGTCGCGCCGCCCGCAGGAACACGGCCGGCGGCGAGGTGGTGCTCTTCACCGACGTCCCCGTGGCCACGGCCGTCCCCGAACCGGAGGAGCCCGAGGTCCAGGAGGAGGAGAGCAGCGAGTCCCTCCTCGCGACGGCGCTGGCGCGGATGGACGGCCTCGGCCCGGCGGCCCGCGAGGTGTGGCTGCCCCCGCTGGAGGTCCCGCCNTGGTCGGCGTCCGCCTGCCCGAGGGCGGACTGGCGTGGCGGGAACAGGGGACCCTGCGCGTGCCGCTGGGGATCATCGACCGGCCCTTCGAGCACAAGCGCCTGCCCCTGGTCGCGGACCTGTCCGGGGCAGGAGGGCACGTCGGCATCGCGGGCGGCCCGCAGAGCGGCAAGAGCACCATGCTGGCCACGCTGATCCTCACCCTGGCGGTGTGCAACACCCCCGCCCAGGTCCAGTTCTACGGGATCGACTGCGGCGGCGGCGTGCTGAACTCGCTCAGGGACCTGCCGCACGTGGGCAGCGTCGTCACGCGCACCGACGAGCGGCGCATCACCCGCACCATCATGGAGATGAACGAGATCCTCACCCGGCGCGAGGCCTTCTTCGCCGAGCACGGGATCGACTCCATGGGCACCTACCGCAGGCGCCGAGCCGCCGGGGAGTTCGCCGACGAACCCCACGGCGACGTCTTCTTCGTCATCGACGGCTGGGGCACCATCCGTCAGGACTACGCGGACCTGGTGGGCCCCATCGTCCAACTCGTGCAGCGCGGCCTCAACTACGGCCTGCACGTCGTGGTCGCCTCACCCCGCTGGGCCGATTTCCACACCGGTGTCCGCGACCTGATGGGCACCCGCTTCGAACTGCGCATGGGCGACCCCGTGGACTCCCTGGTCCACATGCGCGCCGCGCAGACGGTGCCCCGCGTTCCCGGCCGCGGCATCACCGAGACCAAGCACCACCTCCTCACCGGCCTGCCCCGAGCCGACGGCGAGGCCGACCCGGTCTCGCTGTCCACGGGCATGACCGAGCTCATCGACCGCGTGCGCGCGGCCTGGACCGGGCCGTCCGCCCCGCCTGTGCGCACCCTGCCCCCGCTGCTGCGCGCCCACGAGCTGCCCGGTTCCGAGATCAGCGAGTCCGGTGTCCTGAGGGTGCCCATGGGGCTGGAGAGCCGCCGGATGCAGCCGTTCTGGCACGACTTCGGGGTCACCCCGCACATGCTCGTGGTCGGCGACACCGAGACGGGCAAGACGACGCTGCTGCGCCACATCACCAACGCGATCCGCAGCCACTACGGTCCGACCACCGCCAGGGTCGTGCTCGCCGACCAGCGCCGCCAGCTCTACGACGCCGTGCCCAAGGAGATGCAGCTCGGCTACGCGGTGTCGGGCGAGAACGTCAAGGAGATGATGGCCGCCGCCGCGCAGGCCATGAAGGCGCGGCTGCCCGGGCCCGACATCACGCCCGACCGCATCCGCAAGCGCGACTGGTGGACCGGCCCCGAGCTGTTCATCCTCATCGACGACTTCGAGATGGTCTCCGGAAGCGGCCCCAACCCGCTGACCCCGCTCCTGCCGATGCTCGGCCAGGGCGCGGAGATCGGCCTGCACGTGGTGCTCGTGCACGCCGCGGGCGGTTTCAGCCGGGCCTCCTCCGACCCCGTCATCAGGTCGCTCATCGACTCCAACACGCCCAGCATCATGCTGTCCTGCCCGCCCTCGGAGGGCATGCTGTTCGGCAACGTCCGGGCGCGGACGATGCCTCCGGGGCGGGCCCTGTGGATCTCGCGCCGCGACCCGGTGGAGGTGCAGCTGGCCATCGCCGAGGGCACCGAGGACTGAACCCAGCGACGGGACCGGACCGCTCCCCGTGGGGGCCGGGGAAACCCCTCCGCCGGGGAGCGGTCCCGTGTACCCCGCGGGTCCGCCGTCCGATCCGCGGCGCGGGTCCCGGCGTCAGCGCACCGGCTCGTCGGAGCGCATCGGCACCGGTTCGCCGGGGGCGGCCGGGCGCCAGCCGCGCGCGCGTCCGAGCCTGATCACCGCCCCGCCCAGAACACACAGCACGATGAGCAGGAGCGCGACGGACACGACGGCCGCCGTGGGCAGCGCCTCCACCGAACCGCGGGGTGAGGGGTCGGGGACGAACCCCTCACCCGCGACCCCGACGGGGGTGCCTCCCGGGGCGATGGCCATCGCCGCCAGCGGATCGACCCTGCCGTGCCCCGACAGCGGGTCCGCGTCACCGCGGGGGGAGGTGTAGGCGGTGGAGGTCAGCCGTGCGCGCACCTGCTCGGAGCTCAGGTCCGGTTCCCGCGCCATGAGCAGGGCCGCGGCCCCGGCGACGAACGCCGCGGCCACGCCGTCGCCCGCGGTGCTCACGTGACCGCCGCCCGGGCCGGTCCCCACCACCCGGTCGCCCGGCGCGGTCAGGTCCACGCTGGCCAGGTCGCCGCTGGGCAGTACCAGCGGGCCCCGGGCCACGGGGACCCCCTCCACGTCGTGCGCGGCCACGCTCAGCACCGACGCGTGCTGGGCGGGGTGGCCCGGCATCGGCCCCCGCGAGGTGGGGACCGTCGCCGGGGCCACGACCAGGGTGTCGGCCTCCTCCGCGGCGGCCACCGCGGACTCCAGGGCCGGGGACGCCTCCCACGTTCCCGTGCCCACCAGGACCACGCGGGCCCCCGAGTCCACCGCGTTCCCGATCCCCGCGGCGATCTCCTGCGGGGAGGCCAGACCGGTCCGGGGGTCTCCCGTGGGCACGACGGTCACCGACGCCTCCGGGGCCGTCCCGAGCAGGCCGCTGCCCTCCACCCGGCGGGCGGCGAGCACACCGGCCAGGGACGTGCCGAACCCGAGGCAGTCGGTGGACTGCCCGCCCTCCACGGCGTCGGCCAGCGCGGGGGCGCCGCCGTCGACCTCCGGGGTCAACAGCGCCACGCCCACCCCCTCCCCGGTGCTCAGCTCGTGCGCCCGTGACAGGCCGAGGAAGTGGTGGGTCCAGGGGGTCTGCTCCACGACGTCCCCGCCGGTGGCCACGCANGGTCCCCGCCCTTGAAGGGGTGGACCTGCGCGAGCGTGACGGGGTCCCGGGGCGTCTCGGCCGCCGCCGGAGCCGCCGGGAGGGGGGCGAGGAGTCCCAGGGCCAGAACCGCGGCGGCGGTGCGGCGGCGCCCGGAGCGGGCCGTCCCCGGATCGGTGTGCGCGGTCACCTGCTGTGTGCTCCAGACTCTCAGTGGTGTCCTGGGGGCGTGTCCCGCGCCCGGTGGGGCGGCCCGGACGGGACGCGGGGGTGTCTTCCTTCCACGCGGAGGCCTCGCACGGGGGAGCGGGGCCAGGGGAGGGCCCGCGCCCCCACGCTGGTGGGTTGGCCGGAAACGTCGCGGACGTGGCGTGCGGGGTTCCCCCTCCGGTGGGTCCTGCTCCTGGTGTCGGGTTCGGCGCCGAACCCGACACCAGGAGCAGGACCGTTCCCGACGGGCGTGTCCCGGCGAACCCCCGTGGCCGTCGCGCCAGCCGACCCGAGACGCTCCGGTCCCCGGGCGGCAGCAGTTTCGGAGCCCTCCTCCGGGGCGGGGCCCCGGAGGAGGGCCGACTGCGGTAGCGTACTCGGTTTCCCGTGTACGTTCCATGAGCGTCCGGTGACCGGCCCGCGTCGATTCTCTCCGGAACGGAGCTCCATGGAGGAGGGGCGGCGGCTCCGCGCCCCCGGCGCGGGAGCGCGACCGCTCCTCAGAGCCAGAGGGCGGGGAGTGCCTCGCCGGTCTCGGGATGGCGGGCCAGGCGTGTGGGGGGTCTGCGCTCCTCGCGGATGATGTTTCCGGTCTCGTCGAGTTCACGGATGATGATCCGGTTGCCCAGGGCGTCGTGGACGGTCTCGCGGAGCAGGCGTCCTTGTTCGTCCCACTGGTGCCAGGGGCCGACGGGGCCGTGGGGGTGGCGGGTGATGCCCTGGAGGACGAGCTTGCCGCTGGGAGACCAGGCCAGGGTGGGGCCGTCCTCGACGCCTTCGACGAAGGTGTGCATCTCGACGCGGCCCCGGTGGTCGCGGGTGACGGTTTCTCCGGTGTAGGGGACGTCCTCGAACAGGACCCGGCGCTCGGAGTCCGGCGCCCCGACGACGGTGAGGTCCTCGACGTCGGGGACGGTCAGGAACTCCTGGTTCCCGGGGTGCGGCATGCGCGCGGACACCCGCAGCTTCTGCCAGGCCAGGTCGATCTTCTCCCCCGTTTCCGGGTCGAAGGAGGCGAAGAGCCTGGGGTGCCGTTCCTCGCCGGTGAGCTGGCCGGTGGGGTCCCAGGTCCGGGTGATGCGCTGGTTGGCCGCGGTGTCGCTGATCTGTTCCAGGACGAGGGCGCCGGTGGAGTCCCACTGGTGGAGCGCGCCGACACGCATGCCGCCGCCGTAGACGTATCCCAGGGCGGTGAGCTGTCCGTCGCCGTTCCAGGTGGCGGAGGGGCCCTCCATGAAGCCGTCGACGTAGACCTGTGACCTCACCTCGCTTCCTCCGGTCCGGACGGCGGTCCCGGTGAAGGGGGAGCCGTCCAGGAAGGTGATGTCGTCGTCCTCGGGGAGGTCGAGGTGTTCGTGGTTGACGGTTCTCATTTTTTCTTGGGCGGCTTGTTCCTGGGCGGGTCGTTCTCGGGTGGGGTCCAGTCCGGGACGACGGGTTCGGTGAATTCCTTGTTGTAGCGGGGGTCGTTGGGCAGGTGGACGTTCTTGCCTGTTCGCGGGGCGGGGGCGCCGTAGGTCAGACGTGTGCAGTTGGCGCAGCAGGGGCAGAAGTCCCGGCCTCTTTCGCTCTCCCGGAGCGTGAAGACGGTGTCGATCTGGAAGTGTGCCATCTCCGGTCGCGACTTCGCGTTGAGCAGTGCGTTGATCGCCTTGATCTCGGCGTGGCGGACGGGGGAGTCCTTCATGGGGTAGTCCCTCGGCCTGCCCACGGGTTCGCCTTTTTTGTTGTAGGAACGGTAACCGCCGTCCTTCTTCATTTCATTCATGCGTTGTTTGATGATATCGTGGATTTTCGCGGTGGGGATGCGGGAGTCCATGTCGCCGTTGATCCCTTCCGCGACGGCGCCGGTTCGGCGGTCGATGACGACGGCGTGCACCGCTCCGCTCCTCTCCCCGATGTCGGCCTGCTCCAACAGGGAGAGGCCGTGGGTCTTCAGCTCGTCCTCCCGGGTGGTGACCCTCCTTGAGTCGGAAGAGGGCCTGGTGATGGAGGCGATGGCCAACGACCTCCTGTCGAGCAGCTCCTTCTGGTAGTCCTCCAGGCTCATCCTCCTCGGTGGTTCGTTCGCTCCCTGGGGCACGTCGATCTCGGTGATGTTCCCGGCCGCGTCCCTCTCCCTGACGCTCGGGCCGGGGATGTAACCGATGATTCTTCCCTCGTTCGGGTCGCGCGCGAAGCGGTGGTCCCGCGCGGGTGAGTCCCGGAAGTCGAAGATGCTGGGTCTGTTGTCCGTGGTGCCGCTGCCGCCGTCGGGTGGGGTGGGGTCCTGTGGGGCGTCCTTGGGAACCGTCCGGGGCGCGGGTGGGGTGGGGGGTGTCTGTTTGCTGTCTCCGAAGAGGGTCCGGGAGGTGTCGCCGCCCCAGACGGAGGGGCGTGGGACGGCGCCGGCCGGTGGCTGGTTGACGCCGCCGGTCACGGGGGCCTGACGGGTGCCGCTGCTCTGGGCGGGCGGGCGTGCCGGTCCGGAGGCGGGCGCGGGGCCGCCCCGGCCGGCCCGAGCGCCGAGTGGCGTGTCGTGTCCGCGTCCCCGTGGTGGGGGTGCGTCTCCGCGTCCGCCCCTCCCCGGGACGGGAGCGTCGCCGCTTCGTCCGCCGCGCCCGCGGGGTCGCCCGTTGCCGCCCCGGCCCGCGGCGCCGGTGGGTGCGTTCGGAGGCGCCTGGTTGTCTCCCCACGGGTTGCGGGGCGGGTCGCCCTGCGGGTTCCCCGACCGGCCGTTGCCCCCGAACACGGGCATGACGAGGAAGTCGGTCACCGAGCTGGGCAGGGGCTGGTCGGACCCGGAGTTGAGCAGGCCCAGGAAGTCGTACGCGGAGGGCTTGGGGCCGAGGGGGTCGGGGGAGTCGTTCCCCCTGGCGGAGGACTTGGTGTCCACGGAGCCGAAGGGGGAACCGTCCCGGTCCCACAACGGTCGGACCAGCGGTTCGTCGAACGGCGAGCGGCGGGGGCGCCGTACCGGTGTGTCGGTGAGGTCGTGCGGGGCCAGGTCGTCGTCGCTGTCGTAGGCGTCCGAGCCGGTGTCCGGGATCAGGTCCGGGACCGGGCCCGCGTCGTCCGCGTCGGGGGCGGTGTCGCGATGGTCCGGTGCCTGGTTGTTGCGGGTGTCGCCGCCGGACCGGGCGTCTCCGTGGGAGGAGCGGTCGCCGTTCCCGCCTGTTCCGCGGTCCTTGCCGTCGCCCTCGGAGCCGTCCCCGTCACCGGACCGGTCACGGGACCGGTCGCTTCCGCCGCTGCTGCCGGAGTGGCCGCTTCCGCCTCCGGAGCGGTCCTGACCAGACCCTCCGTCGCCGTCGCTCCGGCCGCCGCCGTTGCCCCCGGAGCGATCCTTGTCGGAACCGCCGTCGTCGCCGTCCCCGTCCTCGCGTTCGTCCTCGGTGCCGGTGGGGGCGTCCTCGGACTCCTCCTCGGTGCCGTCCTCCTCGTCCTTCTCGTCCCGCGTGTGCTCCGGATCCTTCGGGGGGACCTCGCCTTCGTGCTCGGGCCGCTCCCGGAGCGGGGCGGCCCCCTCGGGCGCTGGCGCGTGGTCGGAGGTCTCCTGTCCCCGGTCCTCGACGGCCGGAGGCGGCTCGGGTGTCGTCTCCCCGTCGGGGGAGGTGCGTGTGGTGCCCTGCGCGGGGTCGTCTCCCGGGTTGTCCGCGGGGCCGTTCAGCGCCTGGTCGAAGAACGCGGCCAGGTCGAACTCCGGGTCGGGTGAGGGCGGCGGTTGCTCGACCGGGGGCGCGGCCCCCTCCTGCTGGGGGGCGTCGCCCTGGTTACGGGCGGGGGGTCGGGTGGTGGGGGTCGCCTCGGGGGCCGGGCGGGTCGGTCGCGTGGTCGCTCGGCTCTGCGGGCGGTCGCCGGGACCGGGGCCCGTCCCGGTCTGGTCGGGGGAGGGCTGTTGGTCGTGGTCACCGGTCGTGTCGGTGGTGCGCGGGGCCAGCGCGGCGTCCTCGGACGGCGCCGGTCGTGGCCGCTGGTCCGGGCCGGGTCGGTCCTGCTGCTGCGGTGCGCTCGGGGACGTGGAGGGCCCGGCCGGAGCGCCGGGCCGCGGTTCCTGGTGGGAGCCCCGCCCTGTGCTGCCGTCGAGTGGAGTGGTGCCGTCCAGGAAGAGCCCGTCCTCGTCCTGGGAGGACGGGCCCAGCGACATCCACCGGTTGAGGTGCCACCGCGCCGCGCGGCTGCGCGTTTCCCTGTCCCACGAGGACGCCTCCGGATGCTGCCTGTCGAGCCAGCGGACGTGGAGTTCCTCTTCCTCGCCGCTGGTGTCCCGGTCGTCGGGCAGATCGGTGCCGTGTCGGAACGGTGTGTTCCCGTCCTCCCCCGGCGTCACCGACCCCCCGGGCCTTCGGAGCGTGGAGGGTCCGGGAGGATCGTCGGTGCCCGGTTGCCGGAGGAAGTCCCGTCCCGTGCGGTCGTCGGGCAGATCCATCTCGTGCCGGGTCGTCCCGTACTCGTCGAACGGGCCCACCGTCAGCGACTGCTGGAGCCGCGACCGCGCCAGACGTCTCTGCTCCTCCTCGTTCCGGGGGACGTACTCCCCGGACTCCGGCTGCTGGATGTTGACATCCGAACCGAGGGTGTCCAGGAAGCCCGGACCGGTGTTCCGCTGTCCGGTGCCCCGCCCGCGCTGCCGGTTGCTCCGCTCGGAGAGCTCGACGGCCTCGGGGTCGGCGGCGGGGTCGGGAGCGTTCCGCTGCGGAGCCGGAGCCGGGGCCGGAGGAGACGGCGGCTCCTCCGGGATGGTGTGGAGGTCCGGCGTGGCCGCGGTGCGCGGTCTGGGCAGGGACGAGATGTCGTCCAGGCCCTCGCGCAGTTCCTGAAGCGCCGTCAGCCAGTTTCGTGTCGCACGGTTGAAAGCCTCCAGTCGCTCCTCGTAGGTGGTCTCCAGGTCGACGTAACGGTCCTGGACCTGCTGGTCGCCGGGCGAGGCGATGAGGTCGGAGGAGGCCTGGTCCAGAGGCCGGCGCGCTTCGAGATAGGCCTTCTCCGCGTCTGCGAGCGCCTTCTGGATCTTGGTGAAATGCTTGGTCAGAGGAGCGAGATCGGTGGCGGCCCCGGGCGTGATGACGCCCATCCTCACCGCGTCGCCGTGGGAGATCCACTGGGTCGTCCTGACGGTGGTCCCGCCCTGCTGCCAACGGGCGGGACGGGACGGGGCTGGCGAGGGGGTGCTCCGGCCACCGAAGACGCCGCGCACCGCCCTGCCCGCGGACGCGGCCCTGTCCCCGACGTAACGTGCTGAGCGCTTGTACCAGGGGCCTCTCAGCTCGGTCCTCGCCCCGATGAACACCTCGGTGTCCATCTCCACCAGGTAGCCGGGGCCGGTGCGGACGCGGTCGGAGTGGGGAGGCTCCTTCGGTTTGCTCCCCCGTGCGGTGTCGCCCCCGGACGTGGACGCCCCCGTGTTGTTGGCCGAACCGTAGTGGGTGGCCGTCGTCGGAGGCCCCGTTCCGGTGCGTCCCGAGGGGCGCGCGTCGAAACCCGTGGTCGTCGTGGACGACTCGCTGTGGAACGGGGAGAAGGTCCTGCTCGTCTCCGAGGAGTCGGTCAGGCGCATGCTCGGGTTGTAGTCGATGACGCGCGCTGTACCCGGATGGGGTATGGCACGCATCATCCACGTGGTCGGTCCCAACTCGGGCAGTTCGGCGCCCGTCTCCGAGACGGCCTCGGTGAAGGATGCTCTGATGCCGAGTTCGGTGAGCGTCTGGTCGATGGCGTTGTTGCGGGAGTTCAGCTTGAGCTTGGCCGCCACGTGGTCGGCCGCCTGTTCGACGGCCTCCGGGGTGTAGCGCCCGTCGCGGACCGAGCCCGCGGGCGGGTTCCATCCCCACGACTTCGCCAGAACGATCCGGGCCAGGTCGAGGACGTCCCTGCCCTTGTCCCCGACGGACGCGAGCATGGGCAGGGTGTTCTCGAAGGCGGCTCGGGACCGCGGATCCATGGCGCGCGTCAGGGAGCGCGCCATGTCGGTCAGTGAGGCGTGGTGGTCGTTGGAGGGGTTCTCCGGAGCGGTCCGGTTCCCCGTCCGTTGGCCTCCGGGCCGTCTGTTGGCGGTGCCGTCCCCGTCAGTGGAGGTCCGGGGAGCGCCGTTCCCCCGGGGCGCGCCCTCCCCGCCTCGCAGGTCGAGGGAGAAGGCCGGGTACAACTCCTGCGCCGGCCCCGAGTTCCCCGTACCGGTGAAGTCCCGACGCCCGCCCGAGCCCGGGTCCTCCCCCAGAAGGGAGTTGGCCGCGCCCTGTTTCTCGGAGATGTGGAGGTCGAGCGTCAGCCGCGTGTCCGACGACACCCGTGCGTAGGGCGTCTCCATGGTCAGCTGGACGGAGCGCTTGCCCGTGTCCCGGACGATCCCGCCGTCGCCGCGCGCGTTCGTCGTGGAGCCGTCACCCCGCAAACCCATCAGGTAGGGGCGGCTCGGCGGGGTGGTGCCCCCGGGTTGCTCGCCCCCCGACTGGGGCAGGGGCGTCAGGAGCGAGCCGTGAGCTCCCGTGGACGTGGAGCTCCCGCTGCCCTGTTGGAGCCTGTCCCCCTCCTCCGAGCCCTGACGCCGCCGGTACTCCGTCCTGCCTCCCAGGTACTCGACCTCCGTGTTCTCCCTGTCGAGCCGCAGCTTCACGGTGGCGTCCAGGGACAGCGGCTCGCTCGTCGGGGAGTTGAGGTTCCCGATCGAGTGGTCGATGGGGCTGATCTTCACCGTCACCGGCATCCCGGTGTTGGGATTGAGACCGGTGTGGGACTCGAGGGCTTTCAGGATGATCTCCCGGCTGCCCTTGGTCAGCTGCCAGCCCTGCGAGGCCAGGTCGTCTACGAGGCTCTGGAGGGCCTCGTCGGGGTCGACCGGATCGAGCATCATGCCGGAGTCCTCGAAGCCCGGGCGCGGTCTCACGGACGCGGGCCGCTCCGGTTCGGGCTGGGGGAAGCGGACCAGCTCGCCGTCGATCTCCTGGACCTTGTCCTCGACCATGCCCGACGCGTGGGCGTCGCGGATGTGGATCAGCCCGGATTCCAGGTTGTCGGAGTCGGCCTGCCAGCCCCGGTAGCGCGCGGCGTGGGAGAACGTCGGTCCGATGCTCCAGTTCTTGACGAACTCCATCGCCTGCGTCACGCGTCCCGAGGCGGAGTAGGAGTACGACATCGGGATCTTGGGGTGGAACTCGACCGACTCGTTGAACCTCGACGTGGGCTTGGTGATGGTGTAGCGGTCGAACAGGCTCTTCCCCGCGGAGGGGCCGAGCTGGATCAGGGGTGCGCTCGCGGAGTTGGGCGCGGGCGCGGCCCCGCCCGCGGGCTGCCCGCTCGGATGGACGGGGTTGGGGTTGACCCGGCCTCCGCCCGTGGCCTGGAAGACCAGGTCGGTTCTCCTCCCGTCCCTGGAGAACACCTCCAGGGTGTTCTTGCCCTTGAAGACGACCGCGCCGTCGGACTGCTCGAAGCGGTCGACCGAGTCGATGTCGAACCGGGTGGACGATGTCGCGCGGAGGTGGTGCGGGGAGAGCAGGGCCCCGCTCATCTCCGTGCGGGTGCGTGCGCCGCCGGATGAACGCGCCGCCGGGTTGTCCGTGAAGCTCTCCGGGGAGAACGCCTTCTCGTAGAACTGCCTGCTTCCCTCGCCCCGTCTCAGGAAGTGCCGCAGCTTGCGCTCGTAGCCGAGCCCCCTGGAGGGGCGCTGGACGCCTTCGCCCCTCTCCCAGGGCGCGGTGGAGGAGAAGCTCTCGTAGGCGGCTTCGAGCAGGCTGCCCACCTGGTTGCCGTCACCGGTGGAGAACCGGGTGTTGACGTTCTCGACGACGGCGGGGGTGACGCGGAGCTTCTCGGCCCGGCGCTGTTCGACGGGGCGGGTGTCGGGGGCGTTTTCCGTGGTGTTCTGCTGCCCCGTGGTGTCCTGTGCGGTTTCGGTGTTGGGTGCCTGCGTGGTTTCGGTGCTCCGCTGTCCGGTGGTGTCCGGCGCGGTTTCCGTGTTCGGCTGGCTGGTGCCGGGGACTGGTGTCCGCTGGTCGCCGCTGCTCCGGGAGCCGGTGCTCCGCTGTCCGGTGGAGTCCTCCGGTGCCGGGACGGGGACCCGTTCGACCGGGGGCCGCTGGCTCCGTCCACCGCCGAAGAACCTTCTGACACCTCCGGTCACGTCGCGCGTCCTGCGGACCCTGGCCGGCGTCGGCCTCGTGGGGCCGTCGATCATCGCCCTGGCCTGATCGACCGGTATCGGCCGGATCCGGGTGGCCCGAGGGGCGGTGTCGTTCTGGCCGCCGCGTTCCGGCACCGCCTTGGCCGTGTCCATCGTGGCCAGCGCCTCGATCGGGCGGTCGAGCAGGTCCTGTCCGCGGTCGGCCAGCGGAGTGTTCCCGCCCAGGACCATGCCGAGGTCGTCCTCCTCGTAGAGCCTCGCCCTGAACCGGACCGCGGCGTTCCAGACACTGGAGTCCTCGGCGTACTGGATGGTCCTCTCGCTCTGGGACTTCGTCCCCAGGCCCCGGCTCTTCCCCTTGGTGTCGCTCATCTGGAGGGAGACCGAGAACACGCCGCCGTCACTCGGGTTGTCGGCCGCGTCGACGGCGTCGATCCGGCGGACGTAGCCGCCGGAGGAGAACCGGACCGTCCTGCGCTTCTGCGAGCCGTCCGCGGTGGTGCGTTCGGATGCGCCCGCGTACTCGCCTCCCGTGCCCCTGGTGGTCTCTCCCACGTGTCTGAGCGCGGAGAAGTCCGCGCTGACGCGTAGGGCGACGAACGGAGAGCGCACCACTTTCTGGCCCCGCTTGAAGAGCGCGCCGGGATCGAACCTTCCCGTGTCGATCAGATGGACGGGCTGGCCGTGCAGTGTCAGGCCGTCCATGCCGCTCCTGAACTCGGACGCGGAGATCGCGTCCATGACCCTGTGGGTGTTGAAGACGGCGGTCTCGTGGTCGCGCCGGAAGGGACGGTGCTCGCGCGTGGAACCGGTGAACGGGCCACTGTTCTCGTGGCCGGGCCGCCGGGCGAAGTTCTTCGGGTCGCGCGCCATGTCGGGCAGGACCAGGCCGGGCAGCCTGTCGGCCAGCCCGGTCAGTACCTCGTGCGCGATCTGCTGGTAGATGCTGCGCTGCTGCCCGTCGACGTCGCGGTACTGGCCGCCGTCGGGCCAGGTGAAGTCGCGTGGCACGGCCCCGTGGAAGGTGACCGGGTGGTCCTCGGCCAGGTTCGGACGGGGAGGCCGCAGGGTTTCGTTCTGTTCGTTTCCGGGAGGACGCTCCTCGGAAGGCCGCTCTCCGGGCGGTTGCTCCTGCTCGGGTCCGCGCTCCTGCTGCTGGTTGCGCTCGCCGGTCCCGGCGCCCCCGTTCCGTTCGTCACCGCCCGGCGTGCTCCGGTCCCCGTCGTCCCCGGGCCGCTGGTCCCCGGTGGTGTCGTGAGCGGCTTCGGGGGTGTTCACCGTCCCGGGCGTCGCGTCGCCCCCCTCGGTCCGGCCGGGGGCGGGGGGCGCGGACACCTTGTCCGAGGGCTCGTCCCCGTTCAGGATGCGGGCCTCCTGGACGGTGAGGATCTCGACGGTGTCGCCCTGGAACCGGTACACACCGGGTTCGCCGTCGAAGTGCACGTAGTAGTTGCGCTGCACGTCGTAGGCGGACGACTCGGTCTTCCCGTAGTTCATGCGGTTGACCGATCCCGACGACACCTGCGCGCTCTCCGCGGTCGACCGGCTTCGCACGCCCCCCTCCACGGCCATCGCGTCGACGCGGGCCTTGTGGGTGCCGCCCACGGCTCCCGCGTCGACGCTGACGCCCGCGCCCAGGGTCACGCCGAGGAAGTCGCTGTGCCGGAGCGAGCTCCCGCTCTCACGTTCAACCTTGTTGCCCTTGACGTACTTCGCGGGCTGGATGGTGTGGGGCTTGGCGTCGTAGGCGGTGGGCACGGACTGGACGCTCACCAGGCGGGGCCTGCCCGAGGGGTCGGTGACGGTGAAGACCGCGGGCGCCGAGGTCATCTTCGGCAGGTTGTTGCGGATGGACTTCTTGGAGAAGAGCTCTCCGACCTGGTCGCGGAAGGCGTCCAGCTCCTGCTGCCTGCGCCTGTCGACGAACCCGGGCGTCACCTTGTCGACCGCGGACCGCCACCACCCGCGGTCCTGCTCCGGGGACCAGAGGTGGTCGGCGATCCAGTCGGGGAAGGGCCTGTCGGAGGACCCGTCGCTCAGTCGGATGTCTCCGACCGACACGGGGTGCCCCTTGTCCGCGTGCGGTCCCACGGGCCTGTCGTCGTCGTTCCGGCCGCGTTGGTGGTCCTCGGTCGCGAAGGGGTCGCGCAGGCGGATCGTCTCCGGACCGGTGTTGGCCACGACTCCGCCCGGAAGGACCAGGACCACCCCGTTGGAGGACTCGGCTCGCGCGCTCACGGCCTGGTCAGGCGGGGTGTTGTCGTCCGAGGCGTTGTCGTCCGGTGGAGTGCCGCCGTTCGCCGGGGCGGTACCGCCGGCCGGTCCCCGCCCCGGGGGGACGTGGACGGGCGTCAGGTCGAAGGACATGGTCAGGTCGGAGGCGTAGACCTCGGGTTTGCCCTTGATCTCGTAGCTGGTGTAGCCGTCGTGGACGCCGACCACCGTGTCCACGGTCTGCCGTTGGCGTGTTCCCCCCGAGAAGCTGACGGTGAAGCGGGGGCCGATGTCGGCGCCGCCCACCGTGCCGAGGAGCAGGGGGGAGACCTGGAACCCCAGCCCGACGAACTTGGTGCCGCCGTGGTTGCCACTGCCCTCGGCCGGGTTGGCCTCCCCGGCCTCGTCCACCAGTTTCAGTTCGGTGGAGGCCGAGCCCTCCTTCGGCTTCGTGGGCGCGTGGTGGAAGCCCTCACGGGAGGAGCTCAGCCGCAGGTCCGCACGCCACGTGGAGCCGTCCGCCCCGGCGACCGTCGTGGAGAATCCCTCGGGCTGGAAGAACACGCCCGTCTGCTCGCGCGCCTGGGCGTCGACCCGTTCCCTGACCGCGTCGCGCACCGTGGCGTCGACGTGTCCGGCGTCGTTGGCGAGGGTGTCGTCCACGAACGAACGCAGGTGCTCGGCGTGGACCATGCTGGAGTTGACCAGGCTGGACGTCAGCAGGTAGCCGAGGTCGTAGGGGGTGCCCGCCGGGTCCAGCGTCACGGAGCCCGGGTAGTTCCGGGGCGGGGGCTCCTCCCGTTGCCGGGTGTCACCGGTGTCGGGCCGCGGGCGCTCCGTCTCCGTGCTGGCAGGGGTGGTGTCGGTGTCCTCCTGCGGGGGCGGCGCAGGAGGCGCGCCGTCCTCGGGTTCTCGGTCCTCGGGCCGAGCCTCCTCCGTGATCACGGGCGCCTCGGACCCGGCCGACGTGGGTGTACGCACCACCTCCTCCGCGGTCTCCCCGGTCTCGACGGACGGTGGATCCCGCGGTGTCTCCTGTTCCAGCGGTGCGCTGGTCCCGGCAGGGGTGTCCTCGACGGGCTCCTCACCGCCCTGCTCCCGGTCCTCCTCCTCGGCGGCGGATTCCTCCTCGTACACGGACTCGGTGTCGCCGTCCGTGTGTTCGCGGTCCTTGTCGTCCTCGCCGTTCCCGCGGTCGGATCCGTCGCCCCGGTCCTCACCGTCTCCGGAGCGGTCGCCGTTCTCCTCGCCCGACCGCTCGCCGTCGCCGGCCTGGTCCCCGCCCTCGCCTGGCCGGTCCCTGTCGCGGTCCTGCGATCGGTCGTCGTTCCCGGAGGTCCCCTCACCGTGCTCGTCGGGCCGTTCGCCGTCGCGTCCGGAGGGGCTGTGCCCGGTGTCCTCCGTGTCCTGGGGCGGTCCGCTCTCGGTGACGGGAGACGGGGGCAGCGGGATGTCGGCCGGTGAGGTCTCCTGTTCGGGGGCGGGTGTGGTGTGGGGGTTCGCCCGCTGCTCGTCGGCGGAGGTGGCGGGGGTGTCCTGTCCGGCGGTGTCGCTGGTGGTTCCGGTCTCCGGAGCGGGCGGGGCGCTCTCCGTGGCGACCTGGAGGCCGTCGCCTTCATGGAGTGACCGGTTGGCGGACGGGTCCGTGGCGCGGGTGTCACCGGTGCCCTGGGACGGACGTCCACCGCCGTTGCGCTCGGAGGACGGGGAGCGCTGGCCGCCGTCGGACGTCGAACTCTGCGGTGCGGCCGAGGGGGGTTGCTGGCCTGCGGGCGGCGGGGCTGCCTGGCTGATCGGCGCAGTCACGACGGGCGCGGGGGTGTGCCGTTCCGGGCCGCTCCGCTCTTCGGGTGTCGTGCGATCCCCGTGTTCGGCTCCGGGGCTCTGCGCCTGCGGCCCCGGTGCGGTCTGTTCGGCTCCGGGCGGCGTGGCCGCCATCGGGGTGTCGGGGACGATGGCGTTGAGGAAGTTGACGGTCAGTGGTCCGTCGTCCACGCCGGGGAGGAAGCCGGGGAGGAAGGGGTGGTCGCCGGACTTGGGGTTGAGGGGGTCCGGGCCCAGGGGGTCGTCGTGCAGGCCGGGGGTGTGGG
>NZ_ANAX01000263.1 GCF_000341065.1 Nocardiopsis halotolerans DSM 44410
GCCCCCGCCGTCACCGGGGGGGTTGCCGTCGTCGCCGTCGTCACCCCCACCACCGGGAGGGGTCTCGCCGTCGTCGCCCCCGCCGTCACCAGGGGGGTCACCGCCGTCGTCACCGCCGCCACCGGGAGGGGTGCCCGGGTCGCCGCCGTCATCGCCGCCGCCGGGGTTCTCACCCATGCCGCCGTCGTCACCGCCGCCGTCGCCAGGGGGGTCGCCGCCGTCGTTGTTACCCGGGGGGTTCGGGGTGGTGTCCTGAACACCGATGTCAGGCCCGTCGGTGGTCTCGTTGCTGAGACCCTCCACAAGACTCTGCTCGACGTTGGAGCTGTCGACGCCTGTCTGGTCGGCCGTCTGGGGGGCGGCCTCAAGGTCGTCGGCGAACGCCGGCCCCGCGGAGAACCCGGCCATGAACAGGCCGGCCGCGGTCACGGTGAAAACCCGCTTCTTGGGGGACATCCCACTCCTTTCTCTTCTCGTGTACTGATCTATTCGGGGGAAATGGCATAGAGGTGGTCCTCGTGGACCACGATGGCCCGCTCACCGAGCAGACCGATGGGTTGGACGGCGCCCTCCGGGGCCTCCTCGACCCTGCCCTCGGCGTCAACGGCCACCAGTGCGCCGTTGATCTGGCCGAAGACGACGGAACCGACCGCCATCTCGGGGTGGAAACCGGGGACCACGGCGGTCCGGCCGTTCTCGGGGTCCATCACCGCGGGTCCGTAGGCGGCCAGTCGGGGTCCGACGGCCTCCGAGCGGTGGCGCACGTCCTCCAGGTCGGCCGGGTCGATCTGGGCGCTGCCGACCACGCTGCCGTCCTCGCTGTCGTGGAAGGCCAGGACCGTGCCGTCGCCGCGGAGGGGCTCCCAGCGGATGATGACGTACCCGCGCAGGGCGGTGAGGATCGCCTCCATCTCGCCCGCGTCGTCCGGGCGCTGGGCGTTGACCTGCACAGGGCTGCCTTCGGGGCTGACCCAGGTCCACGGGCCGTCGCTGACGGCGGTGAGGACGTCCTGCCCGTCGGCCAGCATGGGCGCGGAGTTCCCGGGGACCTCGACCGGCAGGAGCTCGCCGCCGACCGGGACGAAGGCCTCCCGGTCATTGCGGATGAGCACGGAACTGCCCACGTACTGGGCGGAGGTGTCCTCCGGCAGGTCCACGCTGGTGGGTGAGCCGCCCTCGGTGGGCCAGAACCACAGGGTCTCGGCGGTTTCCATGACGACGGCGTTCTCACCGCCGTACCGCACGAACCGCAGCTCCCCCAAGGCCTCACCGGACTCCACGGGCAGCTCGGCCGACCACAGGTTCTCCCCGTTGGTGTCGACCAGGTTGAGGCGCTGCTGGGTGTCGACGTAGGCGAGCAGGTCACCGTCGCGGCCGACGCCCGGCTGGCTGCCCGGAGCGATCTCGTGGCTGAAGTCGACGGTCGCGGAGAAGTGCGGCGGAGCCGGGTGGTTCAGGGTGGTCACGTCCGCGGCGGTCTCGCCGCCGGTTCCCGCCGCGGACCCGGGCAGGAAACGCCAGACGACGACTCCCGCACCGGCGAGCAGCACCAGGGCGAGCACGGCGGCACCCACGATGAACAGTGTCCGCCCGCCCTTTCCGCCGTTCCCGCCACCGGAGCCGTCGGTTCGGGGAACGGGAGCCGGAGCCACCGGTGCCGGCGCGTGGCCGGGCTCGACCTGGTCGGCGGCCTGCACCACCCCCTGGGGAGTGGCGAA
>NZ_ANAX01000264.1 GCF_000341065.1 Nocardiopsis halotolerans DSM 44410
CGTCCAGCGCCGCGCGCCGCGTCTCCTTGGGCGCCTGGCCCGTGACGATCTGACGGTGCCCCTCGATGAGGATCTCGGCACTGCGTTCGTCGGGCGCGATCACGATGACGGCGGTGGGCCGGGACTGCCCCGGTCGGGACGCCCGGCTCATGGTGCCTCCGAAGGCATGGGGAACGTGGACCTGTTCGTGTACGGGGGTACGGGGACCTCGATCAGCAGTGACGGTGGGGCGCGGCCTGGCCTGGGGGTGACCGAGAGGTGGTGTTGGCACACGCGAAGTCAGTGCTGCACGAGATCATACTGACCGTCGCTCGTCACGCCTATTCCGGCCATGTACCGACGAAGCGGGAGCGGTGGGGCGCCTGCGTGACAGTGGTCCTGCCCTCCCCTCTGTGACCAGGAAAATCATCCGAACATGGGATCCGGGTGGTGCCGCGTGTGCTGTCCCACCCATGGAGTGGACACCCGTGGGAGCCATTAAGTTCACACCGAAAATGACCGGATCCGGCCACTGGGTTCCCACCAGGCGCATGCGTCGCAGGTCAGCCCGGGGCGCGGGCCTCTCAGGATCTCCTCCGCCACCGACCGCGCACGTAGGCCTCCACGGAGAGCGCCAGCGGAACGAGCCCGGCCAACCGGAGCACGTTCACCGGCCAGGGGAAGTGGCCCGACAGGAGGTCCCAGAACCCCACGAGGAGCATCACCCCGCAGGCCGCCCACATCAGGAACAGGCCCGCCCTCTCCATGCGCAGGGCCGTGGAGGGAGTGCGCCGTTCCATGGCGGCCCGGGACGGGAAGCGCAGGAACATGACCGGCACGAGGGCCAGGGCCGACACGGAGAAGACGAGGGATCCGAGGCTGAAGGTGTCTCCCCGCTCCATGTACCGGGCCAGGGAGAAGCCCGCCGTGAGCACCATCAGAGCGCACACGTTGTAGTACTGGGGCTTCAGGTCGACGACGACCTCGTCAGCGGCGGAAACGGAGTCCCGTTCCTCCTCGCCCGGTGGGGGAACGGCCATGGGAAGGCGACCTCTCACAGTGTGTCGTCCGGGCTCGGGTGCGGCGGGATCGCGGCCTCCCGCCCGGCGGCACGACGACACTACCGACGGGCCCCGACCTTTCGGGCGTTCCGGCCCCCGAAGGCGGGCGACCGGAACCGGTCAGCGGCCGTCGACCTCCACGATCGTGTCGATCATCGCCTGCTCCCTGCGCTTGACCAGACGGTTGGCCCGGTCGAAGTCCCGGTTGGCGATCTCCGCGCGGGCGGCGGCGGTGCGCACGGTCGGCCACATCGCGTCGATCTCGGAGTTGAAGGACGACCCCACCAGCACGGCGATCGCCATCACGTACAGCCAGGCCAGGACGGCGATCGGCGCGGACAGCGAACCGTAGATGGTCACCTGGCCCAGGGACGCGTCCAGGTAGGCGCGCAGCGCGGCCGACCCCGCCATCAGCACCAGGGTGGCCAGCAGCGCCCCGGGCAGGTGGCGCCACAGCGGGGTGCGCACCGGCACGCTCAGGGCGTACAGCAGGGTGACCGCGGAAACGGCCAGCAGCGCGACGCTCGGCCAGTAGAAGAGGTTCAGTCGTCCCACGGCCATCGGTAGCAGACTCTCCACCAGGTCGGGCCCGGCCACCAGGACCGGCAGGATACCGATGGAGAACAGCAGCCCGCCCAGGTAGGCGACGAAGGCCAGGAAGCGCTGGCGCACCCAGCCGCGCAGTTCGTCCAGGCCGTAGGAGATCGTGATGGAGCGGATGAAGACGTTCATCGCCCGCGATCCCGACCACAGGGACACCAGGAACGTCACCGACAGGATTCCGCCCTGGGCGCCCCCGAGGAAGTCGTCGACGAGCGGTTCGACCAGGCTGTCCACCGTGTCGGGGGTCAGCAGCCGCGCGGCCAGGTCCAGGAGCCACAACCGGATCTCCTCGACGAGGTCCTCGCCGAGCACGGTGGCCAGCGGTCCCAGGGCTCCCAGAACGCCCAGCATGAGCGCGGGCAGGGAGATCAGCGTGAAGAAGGCCGACTCGGCGGCCAGTCCGACGACCCGGTCGCGGGCGAAGGCGCGGATGGTGCGCAGGACGAGGAACGTGCCGTCGCGCAGGAGGCGGTGGCGTCTCAGCCACGCGTCCACGGCGTACCACAGCCGTTCCCAGAAACCCACCACGCAGAGAACGTTAGCGGCCCGGGGAGACCGCACCGCGCGCCACCACCCCGGGGCGAGTGATGTGACTCACGCGGGAACGGTCCGTCTGGACAAAGCCTCGATCCCCGTGACATTCTCACTACATGATCGCTGCCCTGGACCCCATGCTCTACGTGCGCCGCCACGTGGACTTCCTTCGGGTTGGCAGCGCCATCTGTTGCAGCGTCGGTTAATCTCGCCGCCCTTGACGCACCCCAGGAGTGCGCGCGGCACCGGCGCCCTGCCTCTTCTTCAGTTCCACACGCGGATCCCACCCGTTCGCCAGTACGACGATGTGCGCGCGACGCGGGTTTGCGGTGCGGGCGCCGGGGTTGTGAGCACCCCGCGACACCCCAACGGAGACAACCGCGATGCCTCCCTCTTCCGCGCATGCCGGCAGGACAGCGACCGCGGCCAAGCCGCGCCGCCGCCGTGGTGAGGGCCAGTGGGCCCTCGGCTACCGCGAGCCGCTGAACAAGAACGAGGAGAACAAGAAGAACGACGACGGGCTCAACGTCCGCGATCGGATCATCAACATCTACTCCAAGGGCGGGTTCGACTCGATCGACCCCGCCGACCTTCGCGGACGCTTCCGCTGGTTCGGTCTGTACACCCAGCGCGCCCCGGGCATCGACGGTGGCAAGACCGCCGTCCTGGAGCCCGAGGAGCTCGACGACCGCTACTTCATGCTGCGCGTGCGCATCGACGGCGGCCAGCTGACGGCCGCCCAGCTGCGCGCGATCGGTGAGATCTCCCGTGACCACGGGCGCGACACCGCCGACATCACCGACCGGCAGAACGTGCAGTTCCACTGGATCCGGGTCGAGGACGTCCCGGCGATCTGGGAGAAGCTGGAGTCGGTGGGCCTGTCCACCACGGAGGCCTGCGGCGACACCCCGCGCGTCATCATGGGCTGTCCGGTGTCCGGGGTCGCCGAGGACGAGGTCATCGACGCCGGTCCCGCGGTCCGCCAGGTCTACGACGACCACATCGGCAGCCAGCTGTTCTCCAACCTCCCCCGCAAATTCAAGACCTCCATCTCCGGGTGCACCTCGCACTGCGTCAACCACGAGATCAACGACGTGGCGTTCGTGGGCGTGCGCGACGAGCGGGGCGAGGCCGGATACGACCTGCACGTGGGCGGCGGTCTGTCCACCAACCCGATGTTCGCCCTGCGCCTGGGCGCGTTCGTACGGCCCGACCAGGTGAGCGAGGTCTGGGCGGGGGTCTGCTCGATCTTCCGCGACTACGGCTACCGGCGCCTGCGCACCCGTGCCCGGATCAAGTTCCTCATCAAGGACTGGGGCGCGGAGAAGTTCCGCGAGGTGCTGGAGCAGGAGTACCTGGGCTACAAGCTGCCCGACGGCCCCGCCCCGGAACTGGACTCGGGCCTGCGCCGCGACCACGTGGGCGTGCACCGTCAGAACGACGGGAGGTTCTACGTGGGCTTCGCGCCGAAGGTCGGCCGGGTCTCGGGCACCGCGCTGCTGCGCATCGCCGAGATCGCCGAGGAGCACGGTTCGGACCGCATCCGCACCACCGCCGACCAGAAGCTCATCATCCTGGACGTGGAGGAGGACCGGGTCCCCTCGATCACCTCCGCGCTGGAGGCGGAGGAGCTCCAGGTCAACCCGAGCGTGTTCCGCCGCCAGACGATGGCCTGCACCGGCATCGAGTTCTGCAAGCTGGCGATCGTGGAGACCAAGGGCCGCGCGGCGTCGCTGATCGACGAACTGGAGAAGCGGCTGCCCGACTTNCTCAACGGCTGCCCGAACTCGTGCGCGCGCATCCAGGTCGCCGACATCGGCCTCAAGGGCCAGCTGATGCTGAACTCCGAGGGCGAGCAGGTGGAGGGCTACCAGATCCACCTGGGCGGCGGTATGGGGCTGACCCAGTCCTTCGGCAAGAAGATCCGCGGCCTGAAGGCCACCGCCGACGAACTGCCCGACTACGTCGAGCGGGTGCTGCGCCGGTTCCGGGACCAGAAGGAGGACGGCGAGTCGTTCGCGTCCTGGGTCGGCCGGGCCGAGGACGCCGACCTGAAGTAGGCCGGTCCGAAGCGGTTCGGCCGGGCGGTCGGGGTCATCGTGACCGGGACCGTCCAGGCCGTGGACCGGGGCCGGTCCGTGCGCGGCCCGCCCCGGTCCACGGTCGAACAACGACCCGAGGAATCCGAGCAAGAGGAGGAGGTGCGCCATGTCCGAGAGGGCCGCGCCCCACTACTGCCCCTACTGCGGCGACGAGGACCTGGTGCCGGAGGAGGGCGCCCCGGTCAGGGGCGGGGGCTACCCCTGGGCCTGCCTCTCCTGCGCCCGGGTGTTCAGCGTCAAGTACGTCGGGTTGCGCTCCGCGTCCTTCTCCGCGGGAGGCGCCCCCTCCAGACCGACGGAAGGGAACTCATGAACTCCACCACCATCACCCCCCTGGGCGGTCCCGAGCTCGCCGAGCGGGCCGCGCGTGAGCTGGAGGAGGCCTCCACCCGGGAGATCATCTCCTGGGCCTCCGAGACCTTCGGTGACCAGCTGTGCATGACCTCGTCCATGGCCGACGCGCTCATGGTCGACCTGGTCTCCAGGACGGTGCCGGGGATCGACGTCATCTTCCTGGACACCGGCTACCACTTCCCCGAGACCATCGGCACGCGCGACGCCGTGGCCTCCGTGTACGACATCAACCTGATCAACGTCGAGCCCACGCGCACGGTGGCCGAGCAGGACCTGGCCCTGGGCCCGCGCCTGCACGGACGCGACCCCGGCATCTGCTGCCACCTGCGCAAGGTGGAACCCCTCCAGCGGGCCCTGGAGCCCTACTCCGCGTGGCTGACCGGTCTGCGCCGGGAGGACTCGCCGACCCGCCGCGACACCCCGGTCGTGCAGTGGGACCGGCGGCGCCGGATGACCAAGGTGAACCCGATCGCCCGGTGGACCCAGGACGAGGTGGACGCCTACATGGCCGAGAACGGGGTGATCGTGAACCCGCTCCAGTACGACGGCTACCCCTCGATCGGCTGCGAGCCGTGCACGCGGCGGGTGGCCCCGGGCGAGGACCCCCGCAGCGGCCGGTGGGCCGGTACGGGCAAGACCGAGTGCGGCATCCACGTGTGAGTGCGCGTGCGGCGGCCGGGCCGCGTGGCCCGGCCGCGGCCCCGCCGGGGTTCGGCGGGGATCCGGCGGGGTCGGGCGGAACCGAGTGCCCGGTGGCGTTCGGCGGGGTCCGGGGACGACGAGGAGGGTGACCATGACGGTGGACGGGGCCGGGGCGCCGCGCGGCGGACGCCGGG
>NZ_ANAX01000265.1 GCF_000341065.1 Nocardiopsis halotolerans DSM 44410
TGCGGTCGCTGCGGCCGGGGCTCGACGTCCGTGTGTCCTACCTGGACCACGTGGCGCCCTCCGCTGAGGACGCGCTGGAGGAGCTGGCCGCCCGCGGCGCGGGTGAGGCCGTGGTGCTGCCGACGCTGCTGACGGCCGCCTTCCACAGCAAGGTGGACCTGCCGGAGGTGCTGGCACGCGCACGCGGGCGGAGTCCCTGGCTCCGTGTGCACTACGCCGACACCCTGGGCCCGCACCCGCTGCTG
>NZ_ANAX01000266.1:0-10240 GCF_000341065.1 Nocardiopsis halotolerans DSM 44410
ACCCCCCGGCCGGGGGACGCGGTGGCAGCCCTGCGTGAAGCGGGTGCGTCACGGGTGGCCGTGGCGACCTATCTGCTGGCGCCGGGGTTCTTCGCCGACAGGGTGCGCGCCCGGTCGCTGGAAGCGGGCGCGTGGGCGGTGTCCGGGGCGCTGGGTGACGTGCCGGAGATGGCCCGGGTCGTGCTGGACCGCTACGACGCCGCCGTCGCCGCGAGGCACGCCGCCAACACCGCCTGAGGTCCCGGTCCGGCCGTTCTCCGGGACCGGGAGCCGGTGGTGGCCGGTCACCTCCCCGCACACGTCCCTTCTCTCCTCTTCGGGGTCATCCACAGTCCCGGGAAGGCCCTTGTCCGGGTGGTCGCGGACCAGAAGAATCGGGAACGTGGCGCAGCGGGAGGGCTCCGGTGCGCGGAGAGAGCGAAGCGAGCCGTGGAGGTGGCCGTGTCGGGGGAACAGAGGTCGGTGCGGGACGGTGTCCGCGACCTGTTGCGGGGGCTGCCGGTGTTCGCCGGGGAGTTGCCGGACTTCGATCCGGGGGCGGCGCCCGGGGATCCGGCGGAACTGTTCCTGGAGTGGTTCACCACGGCGCTTGACGGCGGTGTGGCCGAGCCGCACGCGATGACGGTCGCGACCGTGGACGAGGCCGGGGAACCGTCGGCGCGGGTGGTGATCATGAAGGACTTCACGCCCGAGGGGTGGTGGTTCGCTACCACGACCGGTTCCCGCAAGGGCAGGGACCTGGCCAGGAACCCGAACGTGGCGCTGCTGTTCTACTGGAACGGGCAGGGGCGCCAGGTGCGGGTGCGCGGCCGTGCGGAGCTGGCCAGCCCCGAACAGTGCGCCGCCGACTACCTGGCACGGCCGTTGGAGTCGCGGGTGGCCGGTCTGCACGGGAGACAGAGCGAGCCCCTGGCCGACCCGGCGGACGTCGACCGGACGGCGGTGGAGGACCGGGGGAGACTGGAGCGCGATCCGGACCTGGTGCCCGAGGACTGGGGCCTGTACCTGGTCCGCCCGACGGAGGTGGAGTTCTGGCAGGCCGACCGGGACCGTCGCCACACCCGGCTGCGCTACGCCCGTACGGGCACGGACGCACCCTGGGAGCAGGGGCTGCTCTGGCCCTGAGCCGCTTCCGCCCCGGGAAACGCCTCCGCCCCCGGCGAGACCGAACCCGGTTCTGGTCGATGTCCCGACCGCGGATAGGATTCCCGCACCCGACCGCCAGTGACCAGCAACGGAAAGGTGGCCGCCGTGCCCCCCACACACGAGGTGTTCAACCAGGCGCCCCCGCTCGGCGACTACGCGGCCGCGGAGGACCCCGCGCTCCTGGACGGCCTGCGGCGCGAGGGCGCCGGATGGGCCGAGGAGGAGGTGCGCGAGGTCGGCGACGCGGCCGGATCGGAGCGGGTCCGCGCCTGGGGCGAGTCCGCCAACGCCTACCCGCCGGTGTTGCGCACCCACGACCGCTACGGCCACCGGGTGGACGAGGTCGACTACCAGCCCGCCTACCACGTGCTCATGGACCAGGCGGTGGAGCACGGCCTCCACGCCGCGCCGTGGGCGGACCAGCGCCCGGGCGCGCACGTGGCCCGCGCCGCCAAGTTCTTCCTGTGGTCCCAGCCCGAGTCCGGTCACGGGTGTCCGATCTCGATGACCTACGCGGTGGTCCCGGCCCTGCGCCACGCCCCGGAGCTGGCGCGGCGTTACGAGCCGCTGCTCACCGCGCGCGTCTACGACTTCGGGCTGCGGGCGCCGCACACCAAGCGCGGGCTCCTCGCGGGCATGTCGATGACCGAGAAGCAGGGCGGTTCGGACGTGCGCGCCAACACCACGCGCGCGGTTCCCACGGCGGAGGGCCACCACGTGCTGACCGGGCACAAGTGGTTCACCTCGGCGCCGATGGGCGACGTCTTCCTCACCCTGGCCCAGGCGCCCGAGGGGCTGACCTGCTTCCTGGTGCCCCGGGTGCTGGAGGACGGCGGTCGCAACGCCCTGCACATCCAACGGCTCAAGGACAAGCTCGGCAACAGGTCCAACGCGTCGGCGGAGCTGGAGTACGACGGTGCCGTCGCCCACCTGGTCGGTGAACCCGGACGGGGCGTGCCCACGATCATCGAGATGGTCAACAGCACCAGGTTGGACTGCGTCATCGGTTCGGCGGCGGGTATGCGGGCCGCGGTGGTGCACGCACTGCACCACGCCGAGCACCGGAGCGCGTTCGGCGGAACGCTCGTCGAACAGCCGCTGATGCGCAACGTGCTCGCCGACCTGGCGCTGGAGTCGGAGGCCGCGACCGCGCTGATGGCCCGTCTGGCCGGTGCCGTGGACCGCGCGGTGCACGGTGACGCCTCCGAGGCGGCCTTCCGCCGCCTGGGCGTGGCCGTGGGCAAGTTCTGGGTGACCAAGCGCCAGCCCGCGCACGCCGCCGAGGCCCTGGAGTGCCTGGGCGGGAACGGGTACGTGGAGGAGTCGGGGATGCCCCGGCTGTTCCGGGACTCCCCGCTCAACTCCATCTGGGAGGGCTCGGGCAACGTGGCTGCGCTGGACGTGCTGCGCGCGATGGCCCGCGGACCGGAGTCGCTGGAGGCCTTCCTGACCGAGCTGCGTACGGCCGCGGGCGTGGACGACCACTACGACGCGGCGGTCAAGCGGCTGGAGCAGGCCCTGGGCGACCTGGAGGAGGCCCAGTACCGGGCGCGGTCGGTGGTGGAACTGATGGCGCTGACCCTCCAGGCGTCGGTGCTGCTGCGCCACGCGCCCACGCCGGTCGCCGAGGCGTTCACCGCGTCGCGCCTGGGAGGCGAGTGGGGGCACGTGTTCGGCACCCTGCCCCGGGGCGTGGACACCGGACTGATCCTGGAGCGGGCCCGGCCGCGTCGGTGAGGCCCGGGGTGGAGGGCACGGACGGAGCCGGGAAGGGTTCGGCCGGTGGGGCTCCGGACGGGGCACGGGCGGAGCCTTTCCCGCTCTTCGACCCGTGACCGCGCCGCCGACGTCCTCGGGGCGGGAGGGAGCCGGAAGGGGCCCGGGGGGCCGGGAGCAGGCCGGAAGGGGTTCGACCGACCGTGATCCCCGCCGTGCGCGGAGACGCGGAACGGGTCAGCCCCGGGAACGGAATTCACCAACCTCACCAATACCGATTACCACCCTTAACCCTGATAATTCCAGCAAAAAACCTCAAAGAGGGGCAGCCGATGAATGATCATCGGCCAGTTCGGCATACTTCGGTGTCCGGAGCGGAACAAAGAAGTCGTCACAAAACACGACCGCCTGTCTTCGGACGGGGAGCGGGCCCGTGGGATCCCTTCCGGAGACGGTCGGGCACGCGGCCCCGGCCCCCCTTCCGAGGGCACCGACTCCAAGAGACTGACGACGCCTATGGTGGAAGTCTGGCCAGGTAGCTCCTATCCGCTCGGTGCGACCTACGACGGGTACGGCACCAATTTCTCCCTGTTCTCCGAGGCCGCCGAACGGGTGGACCTGTGTCTGTTCGACGACGACGGCGAGGAGACCCGCATAACTCTGACCGAATACGACGGTTTCGTCTGGCACGGTTACCTTCCCGGTGTCGGACCGGGACAGCAGTACGGGTACCGCGTCCACGGCCCCTACGCTCCCGAGCACGGACTGCGTTGCAATCCGAACAAACTACTCACCGATCCCTACGCGAAGGCCCTGAACGGCAACCTCACCTGGCACGAATCCCTGTTCAGTTACCACTTCGCCTCCCCGGACCGTAAGAACACCAGGGACAGCGCGCCCTACGTGCCCAAGTGCGTGGTGGTCAGCCCGTTCTTCGACTGGGGCAACGAGTCCAGACCCCGCACGCCCTACCACCGGACGGTGATCTACGAGACGCACGTACGCGGACTGACCATGCGCCACCCCGGTATCCCCGAGCACCAGCGGGGCACCTACTCGGGGTTGGCCCACCCGGTGATGATCGACTACCTCACCTCCCTGGGGGTGACGGCGGTCGAGCTCATGCCCGTGCACCACTTCGTGCCCGAGCACGCCATGGTGGCCCGTGGACTCACCAACTACTGGGGGTACAACACCCTGGCCTACCTCGCCCCGCACAGCGGATACGCGGCACGCGGTTCGCGCGGACAGCAGGTCCAGGAGTTCAAGGCGATGGTGAAGTCGCTGCACGAGGCGGGCATCGAGGTCCTGCTCGACGTGGTGTACAACCACACCGCCGAGGGCGACCACATGGGGCCCACACTGTCGCTGCGCGGCATCGACAACCTCAGCTACTACCGGGTCAGCGACGAGGACCAGCGCTACTACCTCGACTACACCGGGTGCGGCAACAGCCTGAACGTGCGCCATCCGCACTCGTTGCAGCTGATCATGGACTCGCTGCGGTACTGGGTCCTGGAGATGCACGTGGACGGGTTCCGCTTCGACCTGGCCTCGGCGCTGGCCCGGGAGTTCCACGACGTGGACCGGCTGAGCACGTTCTTCGACATCGTCCAGCAGGACCCGGTGATCTCGCAGGTCAAGCTGATCGCCGAGCCCTGGGACGTGGGGCCGGGCGGCTACCAGGTGGGCAACTTCCCGCCGCTGTGGACCGAGTGGAACGGCAAGTACCGCGACACCGTGCGCGACTACTGGAGGGGCCAGCCCGTGGTGGGCGAGCTCGCCTCGCGGCTGGCCGGGTCCAGCGACCTGTACCAGGACGACGGCCGCAGACCGATGGCCTCCATCAACTTCATCACCTGCCACGACGGTTTCACCCTGGCCGACATGGTGTCGTACGACCACAAGCACAACGAGGCCAACGGCGAGGACAACCGCGACGGCACCGACGACAACCGGTCCTGGAACCACGGCGTCGAGGGGCCGACCGAGGACCCGGCGATCATCACGCTGCGCCGCCGCCAGGTCCGCAACTTCCTCACCACCCTGTACCTGTCACAGGGGGTGGTGATGCTCTCCCACGGCGACGAGGTGGGGCGTACGCAGGGCGGCAACAACAACGCCTACTGCCAGGACAACGAGATCTCCTGGATCGACTGGAAGGGCGCCGGGCTCGGTGAGGACGAGGAGCCCGACAACGACCTGCTGGACTACGTGCGCACGCTGGCGCGGTTGCGCCGCGACCACCCGGTGTTCCGGCGGCGCCGGTTCTTCCGGGGTAGTCCGGTGGGCGGCGCCAAGGCCGGGAAGAAGGACCTGCCCGACATCGTGTGGCTGCGGCCGGACGGAAGGACGATGTCCGGCGACGACTGGGACTCCACCGGCCAGGCCCTGGGCGTGTTCCTCAACGGTGACGCCATCACCGAACCCGACCCGCGCGGGCGGCGGATCCAGGACGGCTCGTTCCTGCTGCTGCTCAACAGCGGCCCGGAGGCGGTCGACTTCACCGTCCCGGGGACCAGGTACGGAATGGCCTGGGAGACCGTGCTGGACACGGCCGAACCGGACGTGGACGGGCGGCCGTTCGTGGCCGCCTCCGGACCGGTGCGGGTGATCGACCGCGCCCTGTTGCTGCTGCGCCGGGTGTCGCACAAGCGCGCACCGGCCTCCCGGACCTGAGCGGCCGTGGCCCCGGCCCGTGCCGGTCGGGGCCACGGGCCGTCCACCGGGCCGGTCACGGCACCGGTGGACGGCCGCACACGCGCCCCGGGACGGGAGAACACGCCCGGACCACGACTCCGACCATGGTGGACGGCCGCACGCGCTTCGGGGAACCGTTCGAGCCGGTTGGCGGGAACGGGNCGGCGGCGGCGCGGGAGCACGTCCTTCCCGCCCACGAGGTTCGCCGTTCCTCCGCAGCCGCCGACACCACTCCCCTCCCAGGTGTGACCATCCGGTCATCCCCGTTCCACAATGGTGACCATGTCGAGCACACACACCGGCGGCGCGGACGCCACCGCCGCCCCCATCGCGTTCCGTGAACTGCTGCCCTCCCCGGGCGGCGCGGACGCGGACCCGGCCGCCGCCTACGCCTACCCCGGTGACCTGGACCGCCCCTGGGTGCGCGCCAACATGGTGGCCAGCGCCGACGGTGGCGCCATCGGCCCGTCGGGACGCAGCAGGGACCTGTCCTCGGCGCCCGACCGCAGGGTGATGGGCGCGTTGCGCGCCCTGTGCGACGTGGTTCTGGTGGGCGCGGCCACGGCACGTGTGGAGGGCTACGGCCCGGTCCGTGTCCGCAGGGCCTGGGAGGGGCTGCGCGCCGGGCGGCCCCGGACGCCGGCCGTGGCGGTGGTCTCCCGGTCGCTCGACCTTCCCGAGGCCCTGGTCACCGAGGCACCGGCGGACGCGCGCACCCTGGTCTTCACCACGTCCGACTCCCCCGCGCAACGCCGCCGGGCGATCGCCGAACACGCCGACGTCGTGGTGGTGGAGGGGGTCTCGGTGACACCCGCGCACGTGGTGAACGGTCTCGCCGAGCGCGGACTGTACCGGGTGCTGACCGAGGGCGGTCCGCACCTGCTCGCGGAGTTCGTGGCGGCGGGGCTGCTGGACGAACTGTGCCTGACCCTGAGCCCGCACCTGCTGGGCTCGGGTGCGCCGCGCATCGTCGCGGGCGGTCCGGACACCCCCGGAGCACCGGACCAGGCCTCCGCGCAGAGCACACCCGTGCGGATGGCTCATCTGCTGGAGGCCCAGGGAAGTCTGTTCGCGCGTTACGTCAGGGAATAGGGCGTCTGCGGAGGACCCGCCGGTAACCGGTCTGTTTCGGCCGCCCCACAACCACGCATGAACCATCCCGCAACCGGACATACCCGAGGTGTGCCATCCACTGGGAACACCACCACTGGACACAGGACACACCGCATTGACGGGGCTTACCGGCTTGGCCCCCCGGCCGAGAGGATGAACGTGGTGCCGACGTCCGAAAACGGATCCCCTCCGGTCTATCGCGAGATAGCCGAGGAACTACGCGGACAGATCCGCTCCGGACGGTACGCCGACGGCGACCGCCTGCCCGGGGAGAACGCCCTCATGGAACGCCATGGCGTCGCACGGGCGACCGCGAGACAGGCGCTCTCCGTCCTGATCAACGAGGGCCTGGCCGTGGCCGTGCGCGGCTCGGGCATCTACGTGCGCCTGTTCCGGCCCCTGCGAAGACACGGCGCCCGGCGCCTGTCCAAGGACCTGTGGGGCAACGGGCGCGCGATCTGGCAGACCGACAGCGAGGACCGGGAGTACGAGGTGGACCGCCTCCGCGTGGGCGAGGCGGTACCCGAGGAACACGTGGCCCGCGCGCTGGAACTGCCCGAGGGGGCCGGTGTGCTGCGGCGTTCGCGCCGTTACCTGCTGGAGGGGCGGCCGGTACAGCACGCCGTGTCACACCTGCCCCTGCCCGTCCTGGAGGGCGGTCCGGCCTCCGCGGCCCACCGCGTCCGGGAGCACGACAGTGGGCCGGGAGGGATCTACGCGCGCCTGGCCGAACTGGGACACGCACCGGCGCACTTCACCGAGGAGATCCGCGTGCGCATGCCCACACCCGAGGAGAGCGAGGAACTGGAACTGTCACCCGGCACCCCGGTCCTGGAGGTGGCGCGCACCGCGCTGACCTCCGAGCACCGGCCGGTGGAGTTCAACGAGATCACCATGGACGGATCGGCGTACGTGCTGCGGTACGACTTCGACGCCTGAGGCGGGGCGGTCCCTCCCCGCGCGCCCCGCCCCGTTCTCCGGCGCGCCGGGGAACGGGGGAGACAACGGGAGGGGCGCCGCACCGGGCACCCCTCCCCTCTCGGACCGACTTCAGCGACCGCCCCGTTTCGAGGCGAACACCAGGTACGCCAACGGCAGGAGAACCAGTCCCACCGCCAACGCCCCCGCGGCTGCGAAGGGCAGGGAGTCCGACGCGGTCATCGCCCACCGCGCCACACCGAACCCCAGGACGAGCGCGACCGCCAGGGCGCACACGGCGACGACCGTGGCGGAGAACAGCAGTCTGCGCTCACTCCAGGGCTCGGGCCTGGCACGGTCGATCCCCACAGCCGTGGCGCGGACGCTGAGCACGGCGGCCCAGCGCAGCTCGCGGCCCACCGTGGCCGCTCCGCCCGCGACGGCTCCCATCCGGGACCGTGCGCCCGCGGTGATCTGATCGATCCACCACAGTCCGTATCGGATCCTGCCCACGCGCAGCGGTCGTCTACCTACTCCGAGTGCCTGTTGAGCTGTAACAGCCATGTCACCTGCCTCAAGTGCACTGATCGACCACTGGCCCTGGTTACAGCCGTACCCGCCACTTTGGCCACCGAACGTCGCCTAAGGCGAAGTTAGGTGTATATGGCCATGAGGGATGGTTTCTCAATTCACGAGTCTTTTGTGAGGGTTACGCCACGAAGGTCGCTGAGGCGGCATCCGAGACCGATTCGGGGTAGCGTCATCCCATGGATGACTCAGCGGACCAGGCCCCGGACACCGGGCCCCAGGGCATTCCCCAGACCGACCAGGAGTGGCGGGAGCGGCTCAACGCGCAGGAGTACGCGGTTCTGCGCCAGGCGGCCACCGAACGCCCCTGGAGCGGCGCCTATGTCGACACCAAGACCACGGGCGTCTATCGTTGCCGCGGCTGCGGTACCGAACTGTTCCGCTCCGACGAGAAGTTCGACTCCCACTGCGGGTGGCCCAGCTTCTACGATCCCGCCGACTCGAACGCGGTGACCCTGCACGAGGACCGGTCCCTGGGCATGGCCCGAACCGAGGTGCGGTGCGCCACGTGCGACTCCCACCTGGGCCACGTCTTCCACGGCGAGGGGTACGCCACCCCCACCGACGACCGGTACTGCATCAACTCCGTGGCCCTCACCCTGGAGCCGGTCGAGTAGGTGTCATACGATCCTGGTGCCGCACGTGCGACCGGGGGCCTCACGCGTGCGGCGCGGCAGTACGCACCCGCGCCCCGGACACGGCGGAATCGGGGATAATCGCATCCAGTGTTCCAACGGCCGCCCCGTCGGCCAGCGGTGCGCGGCGCGGAGGGCCGGTCATCCCTGGTTTTCCGCAAGCCGGCCCGGGAGGGTCCCCGGGCCGACCCTCACAGCGGTAACCGATGTGCGGGCGAACCGACACACCCGCGACGAAAGTGCTCGATGACCGACGACTCAGCTTCCTCATCCGTCTCCCACCGTCCCCCGGCGCGTCCGCGCTGGGGCATGGCGCGGGGATCGGCCCCGTGGCTGCTGCCCGCCCTGGGAGCAGCCGGAGCCGNGACCCGTGCGGCGCTCGCCGTCCCGGTGGTCGCCCTCGCGGCGGGGATGACGTGGTTCTTCCGCGACCCCGAGCGGGGACCGGCCACCGGACGGGTGCTGTCGGCGGCGGACGGCGTCGTGCAGAGCCTCGACCTCCAGCCCGACGGCCGGACCAGGGTCGCGGTGTTCATGAACCCCCTCAACGTGCACGTCAACCGTGCCCCCCTCGCCGGCGTGGTGACAGGCGTCGAGCACCGCCCGGGCGGCTTCCGCCCCGCATTCGACAAGGACAGCGAGCGTAATGAGCGCGTCATCTGGACCCTTGAAACCGAGATCGGTGCGATCACGGTCGTTCAAATCGCCGGCGCGATGGTCAGGCGTATCGTCCCGTATCTCGCTGCGGGGCAGAAGGTCGAGCAAGGCGAGAGGATCGGGCTCATCCGGTTCGGGTCCAGGGTCGACGTCTACCTTCCGCCCGGGATCACCCCGGCGGTGGAGGTCGGCCAGAAGGTCCGTGCCGGAGAAACCCGCCTTGACGCCGACTGAGGACGCCGTGGCGGCCGAACGGACCGTCCCCTCCTCCCCCCGGGAGACGGCCCCCACCCTCCGTCTGGGTCTGGCCGACTACCTGACCCTCGGCAACGCCCTGTGCGGCTTCCTGGCGGTGTGGGCGCTGGTGGTGGCCCAGTCCGCGCAGGAGGCCGCCGGGATCGCCGGCCCGCTGCCGCGTACGGCCATGGCCACGGTCGTGGGTCTGATGCTCGTCGCGGCGGCCCTGGACGTGCTCGACGGCCGTGTGGCGCGCAAGCTGGGCAGCAGCGGCATGGGCGCGGAACTGGACAACCTGGCCGACGTGATCAGCTTCGGGTTCGCCCCCGCGTTCTTCTTCGTGGTGTGGGGCATGCGGGCCGAGGGCCCCGACACGCTGCCGGTGGCGGCGGGCGGCGCCGTGCTGCTCGCGGTCATCGTGCGCCTGGCGCGGTTCTCCTGCCAGGCTCCGGGGTCGAGCTACTTCACCGGCCTGCCGTGCCCCTTCGGCGCCATGGCCGTGGTGACGGTGGTCCTGCTCGACCCGCCGC
>NZ_ANAX01000266.1:10245-24459 GCF_000341065.1 Nocardiopsis halotolerans DSM 44410
GGGATGACGGCCGTGCTGCTCATCTCCTGGCTCATGGTGAGCCGGATGGAGTACCCCAAGCCGCGCGGGCGCAAGGCCTACGCGGTACTGGGCGTCCTGGCCGCCGGGGTCGCCCTCATGGCCGCCTGGGGCATGGGGCTGCCCGCGGGGCAGGCGCTCATCTACCTCATGAGCATCGCCGTCCTGGGCTTCATCCTCACGATCCCGTTCTACGTCCTGGCCACCCGGCGGACGGGCGTCCGACGGGACTGAACACACGACGCACGCGAAGGGGCGCCCCGGGGAAGGTCCTTCCCCGGGGCGCCCCCGTGTGTCCCCTGGTTCGCGTCCCCCGGTTCGGGCGCCCGAACGGGGGCCGTGTGCGGCGGCGGGACCGCCCGCCCCGACACGGAGCGCCTCCCAGCGCCTCCCGCGGGCGGAACGGGGGGCCGCACGACCCCCGGCTACGGCAGGGACTCGACCAGCTCGGCGACGCTCTTACGGCGACCGGTGTAGAAGGGCACCTCCTCGCGGGTGTGCAGACGGGCCTTGGCTCCGCGCAGGCGGCGCATCAGGTCCACGATGCGGTGCAGGTCGTCGGCCTCGAAGGCGAGCAGCCACTCGTAGTCGTTGAGGCCGAACGAGGACACCGTGTTGGCGCGCACGTCCGGGAAGGGCCCGGCCATCCTGCCGTGCTCGGCGAGCATCGCGCGGCGCTCGTCGTCGGGCAGCAGGTACCACTCGTAGGAGCGCACGAACGGGTACACGCACAGGTTCTCGCGCGGCTCCTCCCCCGCCATGAACGCGGGCACGTGGCCGCGGTTGAACTCGGCGGGTCGGTGCAGTCCCACGACCGACCAGACCGGGGTGCTCACCCGGCCGACGCGGGTGCGCCGGAAGGCGGTGTAGGTGTCCTGGACCTGCTCGGGGGTGTCGGCCACCCACCAGAACATGATGTCGGCGTCGGCGCGGAAGCCCTGGACGTCGTAGCTGCCCCGGGTGGTCACCCCCCGCTCGGCGGCCTTGTCCAGAAGCGTGCCCAGCTCGTCGGCCGCGGCGGCGCGGTCGACCCCGTCGAGGCTCCCGACCTTGAAGACCGACCACATGGTGTAACGGATGAGGGAGTTGGGGTCGGTACCGTCCTGGCCGTCCTGGCTGACGGATTCGTTCTGCTGGCCCGTCACGGGTTGACTCCTTGCTGATTCGTTCCGGCGGCCTCGTCGCCGCCGCTGGTCTGACTGTTGGTCGAAAGCGCGTCCACCAGACGCTCGGCCTGCTGGTGGGCGTCGGCGACGCATGCGGGAACCCCCACGCCGCCGTAGACCGCTCCGCACACCCCCAGGCCCGGGCTGCGGGCGACGTCGGCGCGCACGCGTTCGACGAGGGCGGCGTGGCCGACGGTGTACTGGGGCAGCCCCTCGGTCCAACGGGTGACCCTCGTCTGCACCGGTGTCCCGGACATACCGGTGACCGTGGCCAGGTCCCGTACGGCGGCCGCGGCCAGCTCCTCGTCGGAGCGCTCCAGGGCCGCGGTGTCGCCGAACCGGCCGATGGAGCAGCGCAGCACCACCAGGTCGTCGCCGGGGTTGACCCTGGCCAGCTCCTCGGCCAGCCAGGGCCACTTGTTGCTGGAGAAGGTGGCGGCCTTGATGGTGAGCCCCTCCCCCGCAGGGACGAGGAACCCCGTGCCGGTGAGCGGCTCGGGGAAGGCCGAGGCGGGCAGGGCGAGGGTCACCAGGGCCATGCTGGCGTACTCCACCCCGCGCAGGTCGCGGGAGGCACCGGGCGCGTGGTCGGCGAGCAGCCGGGAGGCCTCCGGCGCGGGGCAGGCGAGCAGGACGGCGTCGCAGGCGATGCGCTCGTTGCTGTCCAGGTGGACCCGCCATCCCTCGGGAAGGCGTCGCAGTGCGCGGACCCGGGAGCCCACGCGCAGACCGTCGGAGCACTCCCGGGCGAGGGCGCCGACGAGTTCGGCGACACCGCCGCGCAGGGAGGCGAACACCGGCCCGGGCCTGGTGGGCGCCGCTCCCCTGCCCCGGAGGCTGGTGTGCACGGCGTGCATCAGGGAACGGTCGCGGCGGGCCATGGGCGCGATCTGCGGGAGTGTGGACTCCAGGGAGAGCCGGTCGGCCCGGCCCGCGTACACCCCGCCCAGGAGGGGTTCGACGAGGCGGTCGACGACCTCGGGGCCCATGCGGGCTCCGACGTAGGCGGCGACGGACACGTCGTCCCGCACCGGCGTGCGCGGGAGCAGCAGGTCGAGTCCGGCGCGTGCGGTACCGGCCGGGGAGAGGACACCGCTGCGGGCGAGTGCGCGCAGGTCGCCGGGCACGCCCATGAGCTGTCCCTTGGGCAGGGGACGCACCCGTCCTCGGCTGTAGACGGCGGCCGCGCCGGGGCCGGGGTGCACCACGCGGTCGTCCAGACCGAGTTCGGAGAACAGGTCCAGGGCCTCGGGGCGGCGTGCGAGCACCGCCTCGGCACCCGCGTCGACGGACACCCCGGCCACGGGGGAGGCGCGCAGCTTCCCGCCCGGGGTGTCGGTGGCCTCCACCACGGTGACGGTCACGCCCAGACCCCTGAGACGGTGCGCGGCGGTGAGTCCGGAGACCCCGCCGCCGACCACGACGACGTGCGGTGCTTCAGGCATGTCTCCAGCTTCCCAGATGACGCGGGTCACAGTGATCCGCCGCCCCCACGACGCTCCGTGACATGGATCGCGTTCGGGCACGGTCCGGGCGCGGCGCGTGGTGACGGCGGTGGGCGCGCCTCCGGTCCGGGGTCCCGTCCTTGGCCTGGTGTCGGCGCCGGAACCGGGTCGGGGCGGGTCGGACCTGGGGTGTGGCGCCGTCCCACCGCGGGGACCGCCACCGTTGCCCGGTCGTTACCACACGCCGGAAACGGGTCCCCGACGGGGCACGTCCAAGGGGCATGGCTACTCCAGCATTCCCTCCGATCCGGCGTGTGGCCGGGACACTGCTCACCGCGGGCCTGGCGGCCCTCCTGGCCACCGGATGCTCCTCCCTCACCACCAGCGACGGCGGTGCGGGCTCCAACGAATCCGCCGCCGTCGCCCCCGACTCCCAGGGGCGAGCGCTCACCGAGGAGCAGGCCGACGGCCAGCAGGGCGGCGGTGAAAGCGGCGAGGAGGGCGGCGACGGGACGGGCGTCGGCTCCGACGTGGAGGTCGGCGACCGGCAACTGGTCCACACCGCCCACATGACGGTACGGGTCGACGACGTGCCCGAGGCGGTCGAGAGCGCCAAGGAGCTGACCCTGGACACGGGCGGCTACGTCGCCTCCGAGACGGTGTCCACGCCCCAGGGCGGCACCCCGGAGGGCACGCTGACGCTGCGCGTCCCCGGCGACGACTACGAGGGGGCGCTGGAGGACCTGTCGGCGCTGGGTGACCGGTCCAACCTGGAGCGGTCGGTGGAGGACGTCACCGAGGAGGTGGCGGACGTCGAGAGCCGCGTCGCTTCGGCCGAGGCCGCGCTGGAGACGCTGCGCGGTTATCTGGAGGAGGCCGAGAACGTCGAGGAGCTGCTCCAGGTCGAGGGCCAGATCCAGAACCGCCAGGCGGAACTGGAGGCCTTCCAGGCGCGGCTGGAGACGCTGCGCAACCAGACGACGTACTCGACGGTGCACCTGACCCTGGTGCCCCCGGAGACCTACCTGGAGGAGACCGGGAGCGACTCCGTCGGGTTCCTCGGCGGGCTGGAGCGCGGCTGGCGCGCGCTGGTGGCGTTCGGCGAGGGCGTCGCCGTGGCCGTGGGCTGGCTGCTGCCGTTCGTGGTGACCGTGGCCGTGCTGGGCGCGGGGCCGCTGTGGTGGTACCGCTCGCGCCGGGGCGGGCGCTCCCGTCGCGGCGGGGAGGACGGTGCGGAGTCGACGCGCTCCGTGGAGCGCGTCGGATCCGCCGGAGCGGGCGGGACCACCGGGTCCGACGGGAGCGGTCAGGGTACGGGCCCCGGAGCGGCGGCGCCTGACACGGCGGAGCCTGACGAGACGGCGCGCGGCACGGGACGCCCCGAGGCGCACCCGCGCGCGGACGGTGTTCCCGACCACGGTGGCACCTCCCCAGAGCCCGGGGAGGACCCGCCCGGCGGATCCGGGGAGGAGCCGCCGAAGGACGCGGGCTGACCCGTACGGCGCCCGTTCCCGGGAGGGACGGGCGCCGTCGTGGTCCGTGGGTCCGGGCCGGTGGGCGAAAACCGGAAGGGACCGGGAAGGACGGCGGCACGGTGCCGGCGGTGCCGCAGCGCCCCCTTTCCACTCCGTCGACCCCGATCCGGTGCCATCGCGGAAGAGGGCGGGAAGGACTACGACCCTCGCTAGACCGCGGTCTCCTCGTGGACGAACGCGGTGAGCCGCTGGAGCACGTCCGGGTCGGTGCTGGGCAGCACACCGTGGCCCAGGTTGAAGATGTGGCCGTCGGCGGCACGGCCCCGGGACAGGATGTCGCGGGTGCGCTCGGCGACGACCTCCCAGGGGGCGAACAGCGTGGCCGGGTCCAGGTTGCCCTGGAGGGCGGTGCCCGGCTGCACGCGCTGGACCGCCTTGTCCAGGGGAACGCGCCAGTCCACGCCCACGACGTCGGCTCCCGCCTCGCTGAGCAGGCCGAGCAGTTCACCGGTGCCCACGCCGAAGTGGATGCGCGGCACGTCCAGATCACCGAGCTGACCGAAGATCCACGAGGTGTAGGGCAGCACCGAGGCTCGGTAGTCCTCGGCGCTCAGCGCGCCCACCCAGGAGTCGAAGAGCTGGACGGCGCTGGCGCCCGCCGCGACCTGGGTCCGCAGGAAGCCCAGCGTGATGGTGGCCAGGCGGCGCATCAGCTCGTCCCACAGCTCGGGCTCGCCGTACATGAGCGCCTTGGTGTGCTCGTGGTTCTTGGAGGGACCGCCCTCGATGAGGTAGGAGGCCAGGGTGAACGGGGCGCCCGCGAAGCCGATGAGGGGCTTGTCACCCAGCTCACCGACCAGCTGTCCCACCGCCTCGGTGATGAAGGGCAGGTCGTCGGGCTCGATCTCGCGCAGCCGCTTGACACCGGTGGCGTCCCGGATCGGATCGGCGACCACGGGGCCGACCCCGGGCTTGATGTCCAGGTCGATACCGATGGCCTTGAGCGGGACGACGATGTCGCTGAAGAAGATCGCGGCGTCGACGTCGTGGCGGCGCACCGGCTGCATCGTGATCTCGGTGATCATGTCGGGGCGCGCACAGGCCTCAAGCATCGGCACGTCGGCGCGGACCCGTCGGTACTCGGGCAGGGAGCGCCCGGCCTGGCGCATGAACCACACCGGGGTGTGGGACACGGGAAGGCGCCGGCAGGCGCGGAGGAATGGAGAATCTTGCAGCGTCACCCCTCGATCGTGCCATGCCCTCCCCGCTGCTCCCACTCGGATCGCCGAACCCGTGACCCGTCCGGTCCGCGCGCGTGAGGCGGGGCGTCGGTGCGTCGGACCGTCGGGGGGCCGGGCGACACGCTCTGCGGCGGCACGGTTCCAAGATCATCACAAAACACCGACACGCCGGGCGAACTCCGACTCGCGGCCCGTGACTCATGCCACGGTCTTTCACGTGCCCACCCTCTTGCCTGTGGCGGGGAGGCGGAGCATGTCCAGACAACCCCCCGCCGAGACGTGATCACCCCAGAATGAAGGCTGACGTTTCCACCATGCCCGATGTCGGTAGCGCCGAGGACGCACACGAGACGTTCCGGCGAGCGGTCGAGGCCCTGCGCTCACCCCTCCTGCGCCCCGAGATCACCGTCCGGGAGATCCCCGCGCCCCAGCGACTCGCCCCCCACTCAGCCGCGGTCTCGGCCGAGGTGACCGTCCACGGAGAGGAGGTCGCCTGGGGGAGACTCATCGTGCTGTACGACCCCGAGGGCACCCGTGACTGGCCTGGGCCGTTCCGGCTGGTCTGCCAGGTCAACTCCGAACTGGAGTCGGAGATCGCGACCGACCCCCTCCTCGGTCCGGTCGCCTGGAGCTGGCTGACCGACGCCCTGGAGGCCGGCGGCGCCTCCCACCACACCCTGAGCGGCACGGTCACCCGCGCCACCACCGAGGGGTTCGGCACCAAGGCGGACCAGGGCGCCACCACCGAGGTGGAGATGCGTGCCTCCTGGACACCGGAGTCCGACGACCTGTCGGGGCACGTCCAGGCGTGGTCCGCGCTGCTGTCCTCCGCCGCGGGCCTGCCCCCGCTGGACGTCACCGACATCACCGGGAAGCGCTCCCGCCCCTGACCGGAGGGTTCCCCCACTCCGGATCCCCGAGCGGTCCGAATCCGCGTCCGGTGGCGACAGCGCATACCGTAGTGGTGTGGCGAACGCGTTGAACTCCAAGACAGAACCCCGCGAACCAGGCAACGACGACGACGCCGAAAGGGCCCCCCTACTGCGGGAACCGCGCGAGGGCCTGCCCGAGGTCACCTCCGACGCCGAAGCACTGGCCGGTGTGGTCGCCGCGATCTCCTCCGGGACCGGTCCCGTGGCGGTGGACGCCGAGCGCGCCTCCGGTTACCGCTACGGCCAGCGCGCCTATCTCGTACAGCTGCGACGCGAGGGATCGGGGTCGGCGCTGATCGACCCCGTCGCCTGTCCGGACCTGAGCGCGCTGAACGACGCCGTGGGCGACGCCGAGGTGGTCCTGCACGCCGCGCACCAGGACCTGCCCTGCCTGACCGAGGTCAACCTGCGCCCCAAGGAGCTGTTCGACACCGAGCTGGCCGGTCGGCTGCTGGGCTACCAGAGGGTCGGCCTGGGCTTCATGGTGGAACGGCTGCTCCACCTGCGGCTGGCCAAGGAGCACTCGGCCGTGGACTGGTCCCAGCGTCCGCTGCCCGAGGACTGGCTGCGGTACGCGGCCCTGGACGTGGAGATCCTCATCGACCTCCGGGACTCCCTGGAGACCGAACTGGAGGAGACGGGGAAGCTGGAGTGGGCCCGCGAGGAGTTCGCCGCGGTCCTGGCCGCACCGCCCAAGGAACCGCGCCCCGACCCCTGGCGGCGCACCTCGGGTATCCACCGCGTGCGCAACCAGCGCTCCCTGGCCGTCGTGCGCGAACTCTGGTACGAGCGCGACCGCGTCGCCCAGGAGCGGGACATCTCGCCCGGCCGCGTGCTGCCGGACGCGGCGATCGTGGAGGCGGCGACGGCCATGCCGCGCACCACGGCGGAGCTCGCCGGGATACGGCAGTTCGGGATCAAGCTGGCGCGGCGCTACCTGACCACGTGGATCAGGGCGGTCAACCGTGCACGGGACATGCCGCAGACGGAGCTGCCCCGCCCCAACGCCCCCGGTGACGGGCCTCCGCCGGTGAACCGGTGGGCGGACCGGGCCCCCGACGCGGCCCGGCGGCTGGAGGCTGCCCGGGCCACGGTCACGGGGATCGCCGAGGACGTCGTCATGCCGACCGAGAACCTCCTGCTTCCGGACACGGTGCGCCGGCTGGCGTGGGCGCCGCCGCAGACCGTGGACCCCGACTCCGTGGGGGTGTTCCTGCGTGAACGCGGAGCCCGGGAGTGGCAGGTCTCACTGACCGCGGAACCCCTGGCCACAGCGCTGCGAACCGCCGAGAAAGCGTAGCCTCTTACCCTCCTCTCACCCGATAAACCCAAACGTGAGCGAAGTCACCACCCCCTGGGGGCGGTTGATGCCTGTTCCGTAGCCCCGTGTCCGATTAAGTTATAGAAACGTGCCCTGAGGTTCCGGGTGCACGATGTCCAACGGGTGTGACGCCGCAGGCTTGGGGCCGCGGCGCGCGATCAGGGAAATGTGGTGATTGTGCTGTCGTTCTGGCGTGCGTTGCTGCGCGAGGCCGGGCTGACGGGGGCGGCCAGGACCCGGTCAGCCGATACCACTGTGCCCTCGCGCGAGGAACAACCCGTGGAGCCCGTGGAGCAGGTGACCGAGGTGCCCGTGCCGAGCCCGGCCCCGGTGGGCGGCGCGCCCACCGAGCCGCTGTCCCTGCCCCAGGAGCGGGAGTCCCTGTCCCAGGAGCGTGAGGAGGCGGCGACGCGTACGGTCACCGGGACCGCGCAGGCGCCCGTCCCCACCGCCGGGATGCGTGCCGCGTCCCTGGAGCGGACGCTGCGGTCCCTGGTGGAGCGTCTGGGCACCGAACACCCGGACACGATCACCGCACGCAACAACCTGGCGACCAAGTACGCGCAGATGGGGCGTCGGCAGGCCGCCGTCCAGCAGTTCGAGCTGACGCTGGCCGAGGCGGTGGCGGTCTTCGGCGAGGAGCACCCGCGCACCGAGATCATCCGCGAGAACCTGGCCTGGGCCTACGAGGACGCCGGCCGTCCCGCGGACGCGGCGGGGCAGTGGGAGATGCTGCTGCGTGAGCGCGAGCGCCAGTTCGGTTCCTCGGACGAGGACACCGTGGAGGCGCGCATGCGCCTGGCGGTCTGCTACCGGCGCAGCGGTCGCCTGGACGCGGCCGTGGCGCACTACGAACGGGCCATCGAGGACGTGGCCTCGACCCAGCGCCGCGAGGAGCTGCGGCTGGGGCTGAGCGCCGCGCAGAGCATGTCGGGGCGCTACGAGGACGCCATCGCGCAGCTGCGGATGGTCCTGGCCGGACGGCGCCGCCGCCTGGGCAAGGGGCACCTGGACACCCTGACGGTGCACCACCGGCTGGGACGCGCCTACACGCAGGCGGGCCGTCCCGACGACGCGGCGGAGGTGCTGCGCGACGCCTACCGGGTGGCGCTGAACTCCTCCGGCGACCCGGAGGTGCGGCGGCTGACCCTGCGGCTGCGCCGCGACCTGGCGGGGGCCTACAACGCCGCGGGCCGCCACCGCGAGGCCAGCGCCCTGCTGTAGCCCGCCGCGGTCCGCGGGACCGCCGGGTCGGGCGGCGACCGGAACACCGTTCCGTGGGCCGGGGGTTCACCCCCGGCCCACGGGCGTGTCAGGACGCGGTGAGCAACTGCCCGGCGGCCAGGTCACGGTAGAGCCCGTCCGTGGCCACCAGTTCCTCGTGGGTGCCCACGGCGCGGACCCGCCCGGCGTCCATGACCACGATCCGGTCGGCGCTGGTGACCGTGGACAGCCGGTGCGCCACCACGATGACGTTGGTGTGGCGGGCGGCGTCGAGCATGACCTCCTTGAGTGCGCCCTCGTTGGCGGCGTCCAGCTGGGAGGTGGCCTCGTCCATCAACAGCAGCCTGGGGCGCCGGAGCAGGGCGCGGGCGATGGCCACCCGCTGGCGTTCCCCTCCGGAGATCGTCACGCCCCGGTGGCCGATCGCGCTGTCCAGCCCCTCGGGCAGGCGGGAGACCAGGTCGCTCAGGCGGGCGCGGCGCACGGTCTCCTCCAGTTCCTCCCCGGTGGCCTCCGGAGCGGCCATGAGCAGGTTCTCCCGCAGGGTGCCGTCCAGTACCGGGGCGTCCTGTTCGACGTAGCCGATCTGGGCGCGCAGCGCCGCGAGCGGCCACTCGCACACGTCGGTGCCGTCCAGGCGGACGCTGCCGGAGGTGGCGTCGTAGAACCTCTCCACCAGGGAGAAGACGGTGGTCTTGCCCGCGCCGGAGGGACCGACCAGGGCGGTGAGCCCGGATCCGGAGGCCTCGAAGCTCACACCGTGGTGCACCGTCGGCAGGTCGGGGTGGTACCGGAAGACGACGTCGTCGAAGACGACCGAGGCGGGGTTCCCGGGGCTTCCGGCGGGCGCGGTGCCGGGGCTGGTGTCCTCCCGGTCCAGGTCGGCGACCTCGTCCACCCGGCGCACGGCCGCCAGCCCGGTCTGGAGCTCGGTCGCGGACTGCGTCAGGGTGCTGATGGGCTCCATGAGGTAGAAGAGCAGCAACAGGAAGGCGATGAGGGAGGAGACGGGCAACTCCCCGGCCGCCACGCGTCCCCCGCCGACGGCGAGGATGCTCAGGAAGGCGATGTTGACGGCCAGCCACGTGGCGGTGCCAGACACGGCCGTCCACCCGGCCACCGCCACGCCCCTGCGCCAGGACTCCACCGCGGCGGCGTCCAGCCGGGCGGTCTCGGCCTCCTCCGAGGAGGAGGCCTTGACGGTGCGGAAGGCGCCGAAGATCCGCTCCAGACGCGAGCCCATCTCGCCGAGCGCGGCCTGGGCCGCCTGCGTGGCGGCGCCGATCCGGGGCAGGACCACGCCCATCAGCAGGGCGACCACGATGATCATCCCGGCCGCGACCAGGAACAGGAGCCAGTCCAGCACGGCCATGACCACGATGCCGCCGAGCAGGAGCACGGTGCTGGTGAACAGGTTGGTGATGCCGCTGGTGGCGACGGTGCGCAGCAGGGTGGTGTCGGCGGTCAGACGGGCCACGAGGTCGCCCGGTTTGAGGCGGTCGACCTCGGCCACGCGCAGCCGGACCAGACGGCCGACCAGGTTCCGGCGCACCCCGAGCACGACGCTCTGACCGGTGCGCTCCAGCAGGAAGGCGCCCAGGGCCCCGACGAGGGCGCCCCCGAGGATGACGGCGGTCAGGGTCAGGACCGGGCCGAGGATGGGGTCCCCCGCGGCGAGGGCGTCGATGACGTACTTGGCCAGGAGGGGCTGGGCCAGGCTGGTGACACCGCCCAGGAAGGTGAGTACCGCGCCCAGGACGAGCACGCGCCAGTGGGGGCTGGCGTGTTCCCACAGCCGCCGCAGCGGCGCCTTGGGCGCCGATCGGAGCCGCGCCGCGTGGCCTGGGTCCCGCGCGTCCGGACATGCCACGGGCCACCCCCGATGTCGTTCCTGCCCTGGAATGCACGCCAAGCCAACCGCGTGCGGGACGGCGGCGGCAACCGCCGATGGTTGTGGTTCTCCCTGAGCCGCGACCCCGGGAAAATTCCGGGGTCACATGCTCGCACCAGTTGTTACTGGCGAGTAGCATGGACGCGACGAGTCCATCCACCCCTTGGAGAAGGAGGGGCCATCGTGCCGCGAACTGCCCGCGATGTCGTGTTTGTCGACGGGGTCCGCACCCCGTTCGGCAAGTCAGGCAAGGGCCTCTACGCCGAGACGCGCGCCGACGACCTGGTCGTGCGCGTCATCCGCGAACTGATGCGCCGCAACCCCGGTCTGCCCGCCGAGCGCGTCGACGAGGTCGCCATCGCCGCCACCACCCAGATCGGTGACCAGGGCCTGACGATCGGGCGCAGCGCCGCGATCCTCGCCGGACTGCCCAGCAGCGTCCCCGGCTACGCCATCGACCGCATGTGCGCCGGTGCGCTCACCGCCGTCACCACCTCCGGCGCGGGCATCTCCTTCGGCGCCTACGACGTGGTCATCGCTGGCGGCGTCGAGCACATGGGGCGCCACCCCATGGGCGAGGGCGTCGACCCCAACCCGCGCTTCCTCTCCGAGAAGCTCGTGGACCCGTCCGCGCTGGTCATGGGCAACACCGCCGAGAACCTGCACGACCGCTTCCCCTCCATCACCAAGGAGCGCGCCGACGCCTACGCGGTACGCAGCCAGGAGAAGGTCGCCAAGGCCTACGCCGACGGCAAGATCCAGCCCGACCTGGTCGAGGTGCTCGTCCGCTCCCTGGAACAGGGCTACGGCCTGGCCACCCAGGACGAGCCGCCGCGGCCCGGCACCACCATGGAGTCGCTGGCCGGCCTGAAGACCCCGTTCCGCGCGCACGGCAACGTGACGCCCGGCAACGCCGCCGGTCTCAACGACGGCGCCACCGGCGCGATCCTGGCCGCCGAGGACGTGGCCCAGGACCTGGGCCTCACCTCCCGGATGCGCCTGGTCGACTTCTCCTTCGCCGGTGTGGAGCCCGAGGTCATGGGCGTGGGCCCGGTCCCGGCCACCGAGAAGCTGTTCGCCCGCCAGGGCATCTCGATGGACGACATCGGCCTCATCGAGATCAACGAGGCCTTCGCCGTGCAGGTGCTGGCCTTCCTGGAGCACTTCGGCCTCGCCGACGACGACGCCCGCGTCAACCCCTGGGGCGGCGCCATCGCCCTCGGCCACCCGCTGGCCTCCTCGGGCGTGCGCCTGATGATGCAGCTCGCGCGTCACTTCGACGAGCGTCCCGACGTCCGCTACGGCCTGACCACCATGTGCGTCGGCATGGGCATGGGCGGAACCGTCCTGTGGGAGAACACCAACTACGAGGGGGGCAAGTGAGCACCGCGATCGAGCAAGCTCGGGAGCTGTTCAGCGACGAGGTCGTCACCAACGCGATCTCCCGTGACGTCGAACTCCCCTACGGTGCGGGTACCGCCGTCCTGATCACCCTGGACAACGGGCACGACCACACCAAGCCCAACACCTTCGGCCCCGGCGGGCTGCTCAGCCTGGACGCGGCGATCGAGGCGGCCAGGGCGCGCACCGACATCGTGGCCGTGGCCGTCACCGGCAAGCCGTTCATCTTCGCCGTGGGCGCGGACCTGACCGGCGTCCCGGCCCTCCAGAACCGCGAGCAGGCGCACGCCATCGGCAAGCTGGGCCACGACGTGTTCCGCAAGCTCGGCGAGCTGGACGTGCCGACCTTCGCGCTGGTCAACGGCGCGGCCATGGGCGGCGGTGTGGAGGTGGCGCTGCACTGCACCTACCGCACCATCTCCTCGGGCGTCCCGGCGCTGTCGCTGCCCGAGACCTTCCTCGGCCTGGTACCCGGCTGGGGCGGCACCTACCTGCTGCCCAACCTGGTCGGCGCCGAGAAGGCCCTCAAGGTCATCATCGACAACCCGCTCGCCCAGAACAAGGTGCTCAAGGGCACGCAGGCCTTCGAGATGGGCATCGCCGACGCGATGTTCGAGCCCGCCGACTTCGTCGAGGAGTCCCTGCGCTGGGCCGCGAAGGTCGTCAAGGGCGACGTCACGGTCGAGCGCCCGGAGGTCGACAGGGGCGAGGCCTGGGACAACGCGGTCAACATGGCCCGGTTCACCCTGGAGGGCAAGCTGCACGGCGCCGCACCGGCGCCGGTCCGCGCGGTCGAGCTGGTCGCCGAGGCGAGGAACCGCACGCGCGACGAGGGCTTCGCCGCCGAGGACGACGCCCTGGCCGACCTGATCATGAGCGACGAGCTCAAGGCGGGCCTGTACGCGTTCGACCTGGTGCAGAAGCGCGCCAAGCGCCCCGCGGGCGCCCCGGACAAGTCGCTGGCCCGCAAGGTCACCAAGGTCGGCGTCGTCGGCGCCGGTCTGATGGCCGGTCAGCTGGCGCTGCTGTTCGCCCGCCGCCTGGACGTGCCGGTCGTCATGACCGACCTGGACCAGGAGCGCCTGGACAAGGGCGTGGCCTACGTGCACGGCGAGGTCGACAAGCTGCTGGGCAAGGGCCGGATCAGCGCCGACAAGGCCAACCACCTCAAGGCCCTGGTGTCCGGTTCGCTGACCAAGGACGCCTTCTCCGACGCCGACTTCGTCATCGAGGCCGTGTTCGAGAAGATGGAGGTCAAGAAGCAGGTGTTCGCCGAGGTGGAGGCCGTGGTCTCCCCCGAGGCCATCCTGGCCACCAACACCTCCTCACTGTCCATCACCGAGATGGCCTCCGAGCTCCGGCACCCCGAACGGGTCGTGGGCTTCCACTTCTTCAACCCGGTCGCGGTCCTGCCGCTGCTGGAGATCATCCGCGGCGAGCGGACCGACGAGGCCTCCCTGGCCACGGCCTTCGCCGTCAGCAAGAAGCTGAAGAAGACCTCGGTTCTGTGCAAGGACGCCCCGGCGTTCGTGGTCAACCGCCTGCTCACCCTGTTCATGGGTGAGGTCCTGGCCGCCGTCGGCGAGGGCACCGAGCCCGAGGTGGCCGACCGCGCGGTGGCGCCGCTGGGCCTGCCGATGTCGCCGCTGATGCTGCTCCAGCTGGTGGGTCCGGCGGTCGCGCTGCACGTGTCCGAGACGCTGCACGAGGCGTTCCCGGAGCGCTTCGCGGTCTCCGCCGAGCTGGGTGAGATCGTCAAGGAGGGCAGGACGGAGATCTTCGCCCCGGACTTCACCATCGACCCCGAGGTGAAGAAGCTGCTCAGCGGTGGCGACAGCCCGTCCGAGGAGAGCCAGATCCTGGACCGGGCGCTGCGCGCGCTGGCCCGGGAGATCCGGATCATGCTGGACGAGGGCGTGGTGGCCGAGGCCGCCGACATCGACCTGTGCCTGATCACCGGCGCGGGCTGGCCGTTCCACACGGGCGGCATCACCCCGTACCTGGACAAGGTCGGGGTGTCGGAGGCCGTGAACGGCAAGCGGTTCCACGAGGGCGACCCGAAGGCGCTCTAGCCTTCGCGAAACCTCGCGGCGGGGCCGG
>NZ_ANAX01000267.1 GCF_000341065.1 Nocardiopsis halotolerans DSM 44410
GGAGGAGCGGACGCTCCGGATGTGGAACTGCCGGGTCAGTCGGATGACCGGGCGGATCAGCAGTTCGACGCTGCCGAGGAGGAAGCACCAGGTTCCCGCCGTGGTCCAGGCCTCGGAGAAGAACATGACGCTTCCGGCGATGAACCACAGGGCGATGAGGATGTCGTTGACGATGCTCGCGGTCTCGTAGCGGCGCCGGACGACGAGCTCGTCGTGTCCCACGTGCAGGACCAGCGGTCTGCTCTGTCCTTCGGACATGTTCGGCCCCCTATGAGATCGTCGCGGCACCGTTCCGCTACCCGAACAGCGCGAACACGAAAAGCCACCACATAACGACTACTCATGCATACTGAACGGTAGCCCTGTGTAACGTCTGGCTCTTGGCAATTTCCCCTGAACACCAGATCTACGCCGAGTTGTTCGCCGACGCGCCCGACACGGCCGTCGGTTTCCTGCGCGACCTCGGCGTGGACGTACCCGACTACGACCGCAGCGAGGTAACTTCGTGCGACCTCGGCCACGTCGATCCCGTCGAGCGCCGGTCGGACGTCGCGATCATGCTGCGCGGTCCCGGCCCGGACGATCCCCTCGGCAAGCTGATGGGCATCGTCGTGGAGGTTCAGCGCGACGAGAAGGAGCGCAAGCGCTTCACGTGGCCGGAGTACGTGGCCGCGCTGCGGTCCAGGCACGAGTGCCCGGTCGTCCTGCTGACCATCTGCCCCAGGCAGTCCGTGGCCGACTGGTACGCCGAACCGATCCACCTCGGCCATCCCGGTTTCGTCCTGCGGCCCCTGGTGGTGGGCCCGTCCGGGATCCCCGTCATCACCGACCCCGGGGAGGTGGAGCGGTGCCCGTCCCTGGGCGTGCTGTCGGCCGCCGCGCACGGCCGTCAGGACATGGACGTGCTGAAAGCCCTGCACACGGGCCTGGATTCCATCGACGAGGAACAGGCCGCAAAGTACATTGGATTCACGCTGAACCTGCTGGCGAAGACCGAGGGGCAGGCGGCACTGGAGGAAATGATGATGACGGACACGTACGAGTACACCAGCGCCTGGACCGAGAGCCTCAAAGCCGAGGGAGAGGCACGAGCCGTCCTCCGACTCCTCGGCAGGCGTGGGATCGACGTACCCGAGGAAGCACGCGAGCGCATCAGCGCATGCCGGAACCTCGATCAGCTCGACACCTGGATCGACCGAAGCGTCACCATCACCCACATCGACCAGCTCTTCGAGTGACCTGAGCCCGTGACGGGTCCGGCGTCCCAGGACGCCGGACCCGTTTCCGTGTGCCCGCCGAGGAGCGTCGCGGCATCGTCCCCGGAACGAACCGTAGAATCTCCTGATGGTCGACCGCGACGATCCGTTGAGCGAGGGACGAGTGATGGAGAACGCGACCGGATGGGACACTCCCATGTGGCACTCGACCGGCTTCCGCCTGATCAAGCTGGGTGAGCTGGCCCAGGCCGCCACCGCGTCGGTCTTCGAGCCCCAGCGGATCACCTCCCGGCAGTTCCACGTCCTCTCCGCCGCCGAGTCCATGCCCCATCCCTCCCAGAGGGAGCTGAGCCGGGTCCTGGGCGTGGACCCCAACGTGATGGTCGGCCTGATCGACGACCTGGAGGAGCAGGGACTGGTCAGGCGCGAGCGCAACCTCAGGGACCGCAGGCGCTACATCGTGACGCCGACGCCGGAGGCGAAACGGCTCCTGGAGGAGGCCCGCCGGGCCGTCGCCGAGGCGGAGTCGGAGCTCCTCGCTCCCCTGTCCGAGCAGGAGGTCGACGCGCTGCACGAGCTGGCGGGCCGCCTGCTCACCGCCCGTCCGCGCGTCACCGAGGACGGATAGACCGCCCCTACTCGGAGACGCCGAGCCGGGCCAGGAGCGGCGGGCCCCC
>NZ_ANAX01000268.1 GCF_000341065.1 Nocardiopsis halotolerans DSM 44410
CTCCGACGGTTCCTCCCGTGAGTCCGGGGGGTGGGGTGATCGTCGGTGTCGCGGCCATGGCCTCCCGCCCCTCCGGGGCGGGGCTCGGGGCGTCGGGAAGGTGGTCAGACGCCCGCGGACACCCTGCCGTTCTCCCTCGCCCCAGCGGCGGGCACGGGCTCCTCCTCGTCGTCACCGCCCTCGGAGATGCCGATCCGGTCGTGCAGCCAGCGCAGGGGCCGGGGCAGCCACCAGTTGGCGCCGCCCAGCAGACGCATCGTCGCGGGCACCATCACCGCGCGGACGAGGGTGGCGTCCACCAGCACGGCGATGGCCAGGCCGATGCCGATGACCTTCAGGAAGAGCAGGTCCGAGGTTCCCATCGCCAGGAGCACCACCATCAGCAGGACGGCCGCGCTGGTGATGATCTGGCCTGTGTGCTGGAGCCCCGCCGCCACCGAACGCGTGTTGTCACCACCGCGCAGGTACTCCTCACGCACCCGGCTGAGCAGGAACAGTTCGTAGTCCATCGCCAGTCCGAACGCGACGACGGTGATCAGCACGAGGTAGGTGGGGTCGATGGTGCCGACCGCGTCGAAGCCGAGCAGCCCGGCGAAGGCTCCCTCCTGGAAGCCCCAGACCACCACGCCCAGGGAGGCACCCAGGGACAGAGCGCCCATGAGTACGGCCTTGACCGGCAGGACGATCGAGCCGAAGGCGAGGAAGAGCAGGAGCAGGGTCGCCGCGGCGACGAAGCCCACGGTCATGGGCGCCGCGTCGACGATCGCCGCCACATTGTCCTGCTGCATGGCGGCCACACCGCCGACCAGGGTCTCCTCCGCTCCCTCCGGGGCGGGTGCGGCGCGGACGTCGCGCACCAGCTGGGCGACCTCCGGGGAGTCGGAGGCGCCCTGGTAGGCGACCACGACGTGGGCGACGCCGTCACCGGTGCGCTCCACGCGGGCGGCCGATGCCTCGGGCAGGTCCTCCAGGTTCCGGGCGTACTCCTCCAGGGCCTCGTCGGTGGTGTCGCCGAGCACAGCGACGTCGAGCCTGCCCAGGCCCCCGCCGGGGAAGTCCTCGGACACCGCCTCGGTGGCGATCCGGCTTCCGGAGTCGGCGGGCAGGTAGCGCTGGTCGGTGGAGCCGAGCTGGGTGGCGGCCAGTCCGGAGCTGAAGACCAGCAGGACGCCGCCGACCGCGACCAGGGACACGGCGGGGCCGCGCATGACGACGCGGGCCAGGCGCCACCAGGCCCCGGTGCGCTCGTGCACGGCACCGGTGACGGTACGGCGGGGCAGCGGCAGGGGAAGCCTGAGGCGGTCGATCCCGCGGCCGACCACGGCCATCAGTGCGGGCAGGAAGACCAGCGCGGCCAGCAGGTCGAACACCACGACGGCGATACCGCCCCAGCCGATCGACTTGAGGATGGGCTGGGGGAAGAAGAGCAGGCCCGCGAAGGCGATGCCGACGGTGATCCCGGAGAAGGCCACGGTGCGCCCGGCGGTGTCGACGGTGCGGCTCACGGCGTCGGCGATGCCGCGGCCCCGCCCCAGTTCCTCGCGGAACCGGCTGACCATGAACAGCCCGTAGTCGATCGCCAGCCCCAGACCCAGGATGGTGGCGACGTTGATCGCGAACACCGACACCTCGGTGACGTGGGTGAGGGCCCGCAGGAGCGTCAGCGATCCCAGGATGGCCAGGCCGCCGACGGTGAGCGGCACCAGGCCCGCGACGACCCCGCCGAAGATCAGCACGAGCAGGAACAGCAGGATCGGCAGGGTGATGAGCTCGGCGCGCACGACGTCGCTCTCGGCGCTCTCCATCAGCTCGTGCTCGATCGCCACCGGGCCGCCCAGGTGGACCTCCAGGTTGCTGGAGGACAGGTGTTCGGCCGCTTCCCCGTACTGGTGGAGGCGGTCGGCGCGGGTCTCCCCGCTGAGGGTCACGGGGACGTAGGTGGCCTGTTGGTCCTCGGACACGAGCATGCCGCGCTCGGTCCTGCCGAGGTCCTCGTCGAGGTAGGTGTCGAAGTCCGCGACCGCGTCCTCGGGCATGTCCTCGGCGATCCGCTGGATGGCCGCCGCGAAGGTGGGGTTGTCCACCCGGATCTCGTCGCTGCGGTAGACCGCGACGACGTCGACGCCGTCGTGGCCCAGTTCCTCCTCCAGGACGCGGGCGGCCCGCGAGGACTCCGAGTCCGGGTCCTCGAAGCCGCTGTCGCTGACGTCGGAGAAGACCCCCGAGCCCCAGACTCCGGAGAAGACGGCGAAGAGCGCGGTGGCGGCGAGGACCGCCCAGCGCCAGCGGTGGACCCCCCGCCCGAGCCGCCCGAAAAGCCCCGTGTGTGTCGGCATACGCCGCCCCTCCAGGAAACAGCCCTCATGTCCGTTAACAGCGTTTGCTAACGGTGTTCACTAAAACGTGCGGGCGTTACGATGTCAATATCGTCGACGAGGACCACAGCGCCCGGACCGGGCGCCTGAGACGGGGTGTACCGCAGCAGATGACGAAACCGCAGCTGGGCCGGGGCGCCGGGAGGCCGAGCCGCCGCGAGCGTGTGCGCGAGGCCACACTCGCGGAGATCAAGGGGATCGCCCGCGACCTCCTGGTCGAACACGGCGCCGCCGGGGTGTCCCTGCGTGCCATCGCCCGGGAGATGGGCATGACCGCTCCGGGACTGTACCGCTACGTCTCGGGGATCGACTCGCTGCTGGTACTGATCACCGCGGACATGTTCCAGGAACTGGGCGACGCGGTGGCCGCGGCCGACGCCAGCGTCCCGCCCGAGGACACCGACCTGCGCATCCTCACCTCGCTGCGCGCCTTCCGGACCTGGGCGACCGAGCACCGGGCCGAGTTCGCCACCATGTTCGGCCCGCGCGCGCGCCTGGCACCCGAGACGGACATCACACCCGCGGTGGAGGCCGGGCGGCGCTTCGGCGCGACCTTCTACACCCTCTTCGACCGGTTGCTGTCGGAGGAGCGGTTCGTGCTGCCCGACGGGGAGCGCATCACCCCCGAACTGGCCCGTGAGCTGCGTGCCTTCGCCGACACCTGCGGCTTCTCGGCGCCGCACATCCCGGTGGAGGCGATCATGGTGCTCAGCACGTGCTGGGTGCGCCTGTACGGGGTCGTGTGCATGGAGGTTTTCGAGCACCTCAACTTCGTGATGCGCGACATGGAACCACTCTTCGAGTCCGAGCTTCAGAACATGTTGACGGGCCTCGGGGTCCACTACCGGCCACCGGAAGGCAGCACTCCGGCTGCCATGAGTACGCCTGGTTAAGCCCCATACTGGAGGTCTGCGACTCTTGCCGGATTCGCCCCAGGCGAAGATGGCCAGCCCGGCACGCTGCGGCGACGATAGCGAGGACGGACCCCGTGGAGAACCCATCCGGCGGTGAGCGGCCCGGGGGCGAGGCCCCCCGACCCGAGCGGCCCGACCCGGGAGGCACCCACCCCTTCGGCGAACCCGCCGGCCACCAGCCCCCGGACCCGCGGCACGCCCCGTACACGGGACCGGTACACCCCCAGGCACCGCGACCGGTACCGACGGCGCCCGCGTCCCGACCGACGGCTCCCCCGCCGCACGCGTTCCAACCGCCCGTGCGGCAGGCACCCGTGCGGCAGCCGCCCGGACCCCCCGTTCCACCCCCGTTCCCGCCCCACGCGCCGCCCCACACCGTCCCGCCCGGCGGCTTCCCCGGGGGCCACCAGGGCACCGGTTGGTACCCGCCCGTCCACCCGTGGGCGCCGCCCCCGGCGCGGCCGAACCCGCGCCACGGCCGCGTGGGAGTCCTGGTCGGCTCCTCCGCGGCCGCCGCGATCGCCCTCGTCGCCCTGGCCGCGAGCATCCTCATCGTCGTCACCACCCCCCAGGAGGAACCGCCCTCCCACGGCACCGACCTGTCCGCCCTCTACGACGAGCGCCTGCTGGCGCGGCCGAACACGGTGGAGGTCGACCTGGTCGACCATCCCCTCTACGACGCCACCATGCCCACGCGGGTCGACTGCGACGTTCCCGACCTGAACGGGGAGTCCGACGAGTCCTGGGAGGAGTTCGCGACCGTCACCGGGGAGTGCCTGGACTCCCTGTGGGCGCCGGTGATGACCGACCTGGGCCTGTCCGTGGAGACCCCCGAGTTCGTCGTCACCCGGGACGCCCCCGACTCCCCCGGCGGCGAGGAGGGGTACACGCTCGCCTACTACGAGAGCGACCTGGCCCGCATCACCGTCGTGCTGCCCAACGTGCGCCACCTGGGTGCCCTCCTCCCGCCGGGCCAGAGCGAGGAGGTCTGGCTCGCCCTGATCGGCCACGAGTACGGACACCATGTGCAGCACGCCACGGGCATCCTCGACGTCGCCCACGGCCTGCGCGCGAAGGCCGGAAGCGAGCAGGAGGAACTGGAGGCGCTGCGCCGCACCGAACTCCAGGCCGAGTGCATGGCCGGGGTGGGCCTGCGGGGGCTCACCGACGCCGACGAGGAGGCGTTGGAGATCGCCAACACCCACTTCAACAGCGGGGGCGACCTCGACACGCACGGCAGCGCCATCAACCGGGCGTTCTGGCTGGAACAGGGGTGGACCGAGACGACCATGACGGCCTGCAACACCTACGGAGCCGAGACCGGCCAGGTCGCCTGACCCCGCCCTGCCCCCGGCCCCGGTCCCGGACGTCCGGTCAGCCGCCCACGACCCTGCGGTAGGCCTCCCAGCCGTGGAGCTTGACCCGTTCACCGCGGTCCAGCTCCACGGCCTGGTCGGCCTCGGCGGTGTCGATGCGCAGCCAGTCCTCGTAGTCGCTGTGGGCGATTCCGCGCTCGTCCAGCACCGTCTCCAGCGGCACCAGCTCCGGGGCCGCCGCACGCAGCGACTCGGCGTCCTCCAGCAGGGCGCGTACGGTCCCGGCGGCGTCGGACTTGTTGGTGCCGATCACCCCGGTGGCGCCCCGCTTGATCCACCCGGCCACGTAGTCGCCCGGGACCACGGTGCCGTCGGTGTCCAGGACGCGCCCCCTCTCCTGGGGGACGGTGCGCCCGGCGGGGTCGAAGGGCACGCCGGGCAGCGGAACGCCCGCGTACCCCACCGAACGCAGCACCATCCCGGCGGGCAGGTCGGTGGTCTCGCCGGTGCCCGTCAGGCGCCCCTCGGCGTCCAGTCGGGTGGACTCCACGCGCACGCCCGTCACCCGCTCCTCCCCCAGGAGCTCCTGGGGGCGGGACCAGAAGTGCAGGCGGACGGTGCGGGAACGCCCCCGGGGCTCGTGCTCGGCGTGCTCCCGCAGGAGCCTGAGGTTGGTGCGGGCGGCGCGGGCGACCTCGCGCAGCTCCGGGGCTCCGGTGCCCACGGCGGTGGGATCGATGTCGATCTGGTCCGCGGGCACGACGACGTCCGCTCCGGGCAGTTCGAGCAGGTCGCGCAGTTCGGGTGCGGTGAACTTGGCCTGGAGGGGACCGCGTCGGGAGAGCAGGTGGACGGTGCGCACGCGGCTGGCGGCGAGCACGTCCAGGACCGGCTGCGGGATGTCGGTGTGGCGGAGCTCGTCGGCGGTCTTGGCGAGGATGCGGACCACGTCCAGGGCGACGTTGCCCGCCCCGACCACGACGACCTCCTCCGCGTCGAGCACGAACCGCTCCAGCGCGGTGTCGGGGTGCCCGCAGTACCAGTTGACGAAGTCGGTGGCGGCCACGCTGCCGGGCAGATCCTCCCCCGGCACGTCCATGCGGCGGTCGACGCTGGCGCCGGTCGCGTAGACGACGGCGTGGTGGGTGCGGGCCAGGTCGGCACGGGTGAGGTCACCACCGAACTCGACCCCGCCGACGAAGCGCACGTCGGGGTGTTCCAGGACCCTGCGCAGTGCCCGGGCCACACCCTTGATCTTGGTGTGGTCGGGGGCCACGCCGTAGCGCACCAGCCCGTAGGGGGTGGGCAGGCGGTCCATGACGTCGACCCGGACGGGGACGCGCCCCTGGCGGGTGAGGGCGTCGGCCGCGTAGACGCCCGCCGGGCCGGATCCGACCACGGCCACCCGGAGCGGTTCGTCGGTGCGCTGCTGCTCAGGTTCGGGAGAGCTCATGTGCCCATTCTGGCAGCCCGGGGGCGTCCCCCGGGCTGCCGACGGGTGGGCGGTCCCGTGGTCGGGCGTCCCCGCTCAGGCGGTCTCGTCGGCCAGTTCACCGGCGGGCTTGGCGTCGGTGCGGCGGGAGACGGTCTCGGTGAGCTTGCGGGACAGTTCCTGGGGGGTCAGGCCCTGTTCACGCAGGATGTCGTCGCGCTTGGCGTGGTCCAGGAACTCCTGCGCGATGCCGAACGTACGCACCGGCACGTCGACGTCGTGGTCGCGCAGCAGGCGGGCCACGGCGTCGCCGACGGCGCCGGTGCGGCCGTTGTCCTCGATGACGGCGACGACGCTGTGCTCGGCGGCCTCGGCGACGAGGGCCTCGTCCAACGGCTTGACCCACCGGGGGTCGACGACGGTGACGCCCAGCCCCTGTGCGGCCATCCGGTCGGCGACCTCGCAGGCGACCTGGGCCATGGTGCCCACGCCCACGATGAGCAGGTCCCTGGAGTCACCGCTGTCGGAGGCGCGGCGGAGCAGGTCCATGGAGCCCACCCTGCCGATCGCGTCCACCTGCTCGGCGACGGCTCCCTTGGGGTAGCGCACGACGGTGGGGGCGTCGTCGACGGCGACGGCCTCGCGCACCAGGGCGCGCAGGCGCTCGGCGTCGCGGGGCGCGGCCAGGCGCAGCCCCGGGACCACCTGGAGGATGGACATGTCCCACATGCCGTTGTGGCTGGCGCCGTCGCTGCCGGTGATGCCCGCCCGGTCCAGGCAGAACGTGACGCCCTGGCGGTGCAGGGCGGCGTCCATGAGCACCTGGTCGAAACAGCGGTTGAGGAAGGTGGCGTAGACGGCCACGACCGGGTGCAGGCCGTTCATGGCCATGCCGGTGGCGGAGGTGGCCGCGTGCTGCTCGGCGATGCCCACGTCGAAGACGCGCTCGGGGTAGGCCTCGGCGAACTTGTTGAGGCCGGTGGGGTGGAGCATGGCGGCGGTGATGGCCACCACGTCCGGGCGCTCGTCACCGATCTCCACCATGGTGTCGGCGAAGACCGAGGTCCACTTGACCGCCTTCGGGCCGGGCTTGGCCTGGCCGGTGGCCACGTCGAAGGGTCCCGGGGCGTGGAACTGGTCCTCGTCGTGGTTCTCCGCGGGGGCGTAGCCCTTGCCCTTCTGGGTGAGGCAGTGGACGATCACCGGGCCGCCGAAGTCGCGGGCGCGGCGCAGGGCCGTCTCCAGGGCCTGCTCGTCGTGGCCGTCGATGGGCCCCAGGTACTTCAGGCCCAGGTCCTCGAACATCATCTGCGGCTGGATGGCGTCCTTGAGGCCCTTCTTGATGCCGTGCAGCGCCTCGTATATGGGCTGGCCGACCACCGGCGTGCGGTTGAGGGTGGTCTTGGCCAGGTCCAGGGCCTGCTCGTAGCCGGGGGCCATGCGCAGGGAGGCCATGTGGTCGGCCAGCCCGCCCGTGGTGGGCGAGTAGGAGCGGCCGTTGTCGTTGACCACGATGACCAGGCGCCGGTCCTTGCGCTCGGCGATGTTGTTGAGCGCCTCCCAGGCCATGCCGCCGGTGAGGGCTCCGTCGCCGATGACCGCGACCACGGTGCGGTCCCGGAGGTTCCTGACCTCGTTGGCCTTGGCCATGCCGTCGGCGTAGGACAGGGCGGTGGAGGCGTGGGAGTTCTCGACGAAGTCGTGCTCGGACTCGGCGCGGGAGGGGTAACCGGACAGGCCGCCCTCGGACTTGAGGTTGGTGAAGTCGTGGCGTCCGGTGAGGATCTTGTGCGCGTAGGCCTGGTGGCCGGTGTCGAAGAGGATGGGGTCCTTCGGGGAGTCGAAGACCCGGTGCAGCGCGATGGTCAGTTCGACGACGCCGAGGCTGGGGCCCAGGTGCCCGCCGGTCTGCGAGCAGGAGTCGACCAGGAAGTCCCGGATCTCCTGTGCCAGCGCAGGGAGCTGGTCGGCCGGGAGCTTCTTGAGCGCTTCCGGATTGTGTATCGACTCGAACAGTGCCACTGTCTCGTCAGTCCCCTCGTCCCGCGTGTCCGTTGCGTCTGCCTCCCCGCGCCCCTGACGTGGGCCCGGCTTGGCTACCGGCAGGTATACATACCCGAGTTTATGGGCCTACGTTCCCGGGTCGTACCCAGCCCCGCCGAGGTTGGGGCCCCGGAAGCGCCGCCGGTACGGTCTCCCCGGTGACCGGCGGCGCGCGGGGCGCCGCCGGGTTCCGGGTTTTCGCGTACATTACTCGGTCCCGGAACCACGTCGGCCCTGGTCACTCCCGGTGACGGCTCCGACGCGGCGGGAACGCGGCTCACCCGAACGCGGCCTGGGCGAGCAGGCCCAGCGCGGAGGTGGACACCACCGCCAGCAGGGCGACGCGCATCCGCCCGGCGTTGACGCGGCGGCGCAGCGCCGTACCGGCGAGGAAGCCGGCGATGACGAGGGGGACGGCGCAGAACCCGACGACGGTGGTCCGGGTGTCCATCTGACCGCCCACGGCCAGCGCCGTCAGGGAGACCGCCCCGCCGAGGAGGAAGAACGCGGCCAGGGTGGCGCGGATCCTGGAGGGCTCCTCGTGCTGGTACAGCAGCGCCATGGGAGGGCCGCCGATCGTGGTGGCGGTGCCCGTGAAACCGGACAGGGTTCCGGCCGCCACGAGCGAGACCGGGGTGATGCGCACCCGCAGCGACCAGGCCGAGAGCGCGACCGCCACGAGCACCATCGCCCCGACGGCACCGGCGAGGGCGCGCGGGTCCAGGACCGCGACCACCCACACGCCCAGGACGGTTCCGGGCAGGCGCGCGGGCAGCCCCCAGGCGATTCCCCGCCAGTCCACGTGGCGCCACTCCTGGAGGAGCGTGAGCGCGGGCAGGATGATCACGGTGACCAGGAGCGCCCCGGGCATGAGGGTGGGATCCAGGAAGGACAGGACGGGGGCGGCGACCATGCCGAGCCCCAGTCCGACGGTGCTCTGCACGAGGGCCCCGGCCAGGACGGCGACCGCCGCGCAGAGGACGAACGCCCACAGGTCGTCCGGGGCGAGCAGACCGTGGCCGCTGGGGGCGAGGATCTCCGCGGGTGCGGGGAGTTCCGGGAACATGGCGTGCGACGTTACATCCCCACCTCTCCGGTCGGGTTCAGGAGGTCGGAGGATGGGATGACAGCGGCGCCTGACGTCGGCCGCCGTCCACGTGGGCCGGGGCCAGTGCGCGCCGCGGGGTCCGGAGGGTCGAGCGCTGGGTGTCGCGCGGGAGGATCTCGGCGGGTTCGCCCCGCCCCGTGGCGGTCTCCCCGGCTCCCGTACGGAGACGCCTTCGGCCNGCACCGACGGCCGAGGCCACGGGGACCCGGCCCGGCGTCTGGGTCGCCGGACCGGGTCGGAGCGGGCGGCGACGGCGGGGAGTGGGCGCCGTCACCGCCCCGGGAGAGGGCCTGTCCGCCTCCTCACCCGCCTCCCCTGGCGTGGGTCTTGCGACCCCGGCGGGAGGCCGCGTCCAGGATGACCGCGATCAGCAGCACCGCCGCGGTGATCATGAACCGGACCGCGGTGTTCATCTGGAGCAGCAGGAGGCCGGAGGTGATCGCGCCCAGGACCAGACCGCCCAGGAGGGCGGAGTAGGCGTTGCCCCGGCCGCCGAAGAGGCTGGGGCCGCCG
>NZ_ANAX01000269.1 GCF_000341065.1 Nocardiopsis halotolerans DSM 44410
CCGGTGGACACGCTCGCCGCGAAGTTGCGGGAGGTCAGCATGATCCCGCCCAGGGCGGCGAGCGCGGAGGCGATCCCGAACACCGAGACGCGGATCAGGTCCACGTTGATACCGGCGCGCCGGGCGGCCTCGGAGTTGCCGCCGACCGCGTAGACCATGCGGCCGTAGCGGGTCTTGCGCAGGACGAGGTCGAGCACGACCACGAAACCCACGAAGATGAGGAAGGCCAGCGGCACGCCCTTGTACTGGTTGAGCACCCACACGCCGCCCAGGAGCGGGAGCAGCAGCAGGACGGCCCGGAAGAGGAGCTCCATCGGGGGCTTGTAGGGCAGGCCCGCCTGACGGCGGCGCCGTTCCGCCGTCGTCACCGAGACGAAGTACAGGACCGCGGCCAGGAACGCGATCCCCCAGCCCACGGCGGGCACGAAGAAGGTCTGGGTCAGGACGGAGATCGGACCGCCCGGACTGGTGTTGATGGTGCCGTCGGCGCCCATCAGGTACAGGTGCAGGCCCTGCCATCCCAGCAGGCCCGCGAGGGTGACCACGAAGGCGGGCACCCCCATCTTCGCGAAGACGAAGCCGTGCACCAGCCCCACCAGGAGGCCGACCCCGAGAGCGGCGAGGATGGCGATCCACTCCGGGACGCCCTGTTTGACGGCCAGGACGCCCAGGACGGCCGCCGCGAGTCCGGCGACCGAGCCGATGGACAGGTCGATCTCGCCGAGGAGCAGGACCATGATCACGCCGGTGGTCATCAGACCGATGGCGGCGATCTGCACGGTCAGGTTGGACAGGTTCTGCGGTGACAGGAACCGTTCGTTGGCCGACTGGAAGACGACGGCGATGAGGATCAGGCCGATGATCACCGGGATCGGTCCCAGTTCGCCACCGCGCACGCGGCGCCTGAGGGCCTCGAGCCATCCCTTGGGAGAGGCCGCCGTGGCCAGGAGGCGCGGGTCGCGCCTGGGCCCGGCGGGCGTGGCACCGCCCTGCTCGGGTGCCTTGGAGACGGGAGTCTGCTGGGTCATCACTTGTCCTCCGTGGCCAGAGCCGTGCCACCGGTGCGCTCGGAACGGCGGCTGACCGGGTTGTCGGCGGCACCGGTGATGGCGGCCACGATCTCCTCGTAGCTGGTGTCCGCGATGGGGAAGTTCCCGGCGTTGCGGCCCAGCCGCAGCACCACGGCCCGGTCGGCGACCGCGCGCACGTCGGCCATGTTGTGGCTGATCAGCAGCACGCCGTGGCCCTGGTCGCGCAGGCGCTCGATGAGGTCGAGCACCTGGGCGGTCTGGGCCACGCCCAGCGCGGCGGTGGGCTCGTCGAGCATCACCACGCGCGGCTGCCCCAGGAGCGACCGGGCGATGGCGATGATCTGGCGCTGGCCGCCGGAGAGGGAGGCCACCGGCACGCGCAGGCTGGGGATCTTGACGGACAGGGAGTCCAGCAGCTCCACGGCCCGGCTCTCCATCTCGACCTCGTCGAGGGTGCCGGGGAAGTGCAGTTTCTCGTTGCCCAGGAAGAGGTTCCCGACGATGTCCAGGTTGTCGCACAGGGCGAGGTCCTGGTAGATGGTGGCGATGCCCAGGCGCTGGGCGTCGGAGGGCCCTCCGATGGTGACGGGCTTGCCGTCCCAGGTGATGACGCCGCCGCTGTCCGCGGGGTGGGCTCCGGAGATCACCTTGACCAGGGTGGACTTGCCCGCGCCGTTGTCCCCGAGCAGGGCGACGACCTCACCCTCACCGACGTGGAAGTCGACGTCGCTCAGGGCGCGGACGGCACCGAAGGTCTTGGAGATCCCGGACAGTTCCAGGACTGGTGTGCTCATGCGTTCGCTTCTCTTCTCTCGTCCCGGTCCGGGGCGGGCGGACGGCGGGTGCCCGCCCGCCCCGTGAGGGCCGTCGCACCGGTTCCTAGAGGGCTTCCTGGCAGAAGTCGGTGTCGGCGTAGTCCTCGGTGCAGATCTCCTCGATGGTGTAGATCCCGTCCGAGACGACCGTGTCGCCGACGTTCTCCGCGGTGACCGCGATCGGCTCCAGCAGGACCGACGGGACGGTCTCGCCGCCGCCGTCCTCGACGTCGGTGAGGTTGTACTCGCCCAGCTCGGGCTCCTCGCCGGTGGCCAGGGACACGGCCATGGCGGCGGCGATGTTGGCCTCGGGCTCGATGGCCTTGTAGATGGTCATGTACTGCTCACCGGCGATGATGCGCTGGATGGCGGCGAGCTCGGAGTCCTGACCGGTCACGGGGGGCAGGTCCTCGACCGACACGCCCGCGCTGCGCAGCGCCGAGATGGCACCGGAGGCGACGCCGTCGTTGGCGGCGTAGACGCCGATGATCTCGTCCAGGCCCAGGGAGGTGATGGCGCCCTCCATCTGGGCGTTGGCCTCGCTCGGCGACCAGTCCGGGGTGTCGAACTCCTGGCCGATCTCGATCTGGTCCTGGAAGACCTCCATGGCGCCCGCCTTGAAGCTGGCGGCGTTGGGGTCGGTGGGCGAGCCGTGCATGACGACGATCGAGCCGTCGCCGGTGGTGCCCTCCTGCGCCAGGGCCTCCAACAGGGACTCGGCCTGGAGCTGGCCGACGCGGTGGTTGTCGAAGGAGACGTACATGTCGACGCCGCCCTCGGCAAGGCGGTCGTAGGCGATGACGGGCACGCCCTGGGACTTGGCCTCGTTGACGGTTCCGGCCGAGGCCGCGGCGTCGACGGGGTCCAGGACGAGCACGTCCACACCGTCGGTGAGCATGGCCTGGGCCTGGGTCTGCTGCTCGTCCACGTCACCGTCGGCGTTGGCGTAGGAGATCTCGCAGTTGGGGCACGTCTCCGTGAGGGCCTCCTCGAAGAGGGGCCGGTCGAAGGCCTCGTAGCGAGCCGTGTGGAGGTCGGGCAGGAGGAGGCCGACGTGGAAGCCCTCCTCCAGGGTGAAGGTCTCCTGCTCGACGTCACCGGAGTCGGTGGTCAGCGACCCACAGCCGGAGACGAGGAGGGTGAGTGCGGCTCCGGCGGCGGCGAAACCGCCGACGGCCGTGCGGCGCGGTGTGAAGCGTCGTGCGTTCAACGCTGGGTGCCTCTCATGACGGGGGATGCGGACGGTGGAACTCGCGAGTGGTGGAGTGAAGTCAAACCCCGCCGCTACCTTGTCGTCAACTCCTGAACACATAACCGAAACATCACGAGTCTTGGGTTCAGGAACTGAAGACATCGAAATCCCAGGCCAGAGCGGGGAATCCGCAGTGTGAGCTCACGTGAAGGAGCCTCGGTTTTTTACCAAACGGGCTTCCGTCGGAGCGCTGACCTCGTGCTTCCCCGTCACCGTCAGCCTACGCTCAGGTTCCGGAGGGGAGGGGGCCGTGCCGCCGCACCCGCGTCAGCGCTGCTGGAAGCGTCATCGCCAGGGTACGCGGAGTCGTCGCCCGAGGTCGCCTTCCTTCACCAGAGGTACGCACGCGGGGTCGCCTCAGCCCACGTGCTGGGCCGCCATCCGCAGGGCGCCGTACAGGGAGGCGTCCCCGCCCAGCTCCCCGGGCACCAGTTCGAGCCGTTCCAGGGCGCTGCCCAGGGAGCCCAGTTCCATCGCCCGGCGCATCGGGTCGAGCAGCAGGTCCCCCGCCCCGGCCAGCTCCCCTCCCACGATCACCCGTTCGGGGTTGAACAGGTTCGCCACGATCGCGGTGCCCTGGCCCAGCGCGGTCCCCGCCTCGGCGATGATGCGGCGGCTGCCCGGGTCGCCCTCCAGCGCCGCCGCCACCATGTCCGGTATCCGCACCGGTCCGGGGCCGCGCGCCACGCCGGTGTTCTGCGGCAGCATGTCCAGCAGGTAGTTCGCGCCGACGAAGGTCTCCAGGCAGCCCCGGTTGCCGCACCGGCACACGTGTCCGCGCGGGTCCAGCGCGATGTGCCCGATCTCCCCGGCGGTGCCTCCCGCGCCGCGGAAGAGCTGGCCGGCCATCATGATGCCCGCGCCCACGCCGTCGCTGGTGACCAGGTGGACCACGTGTTCGGCGCCCACACCCGCGCCCCTGTGCTGCTCGGCCAGGGCCGCGAGGTTGGCGTCGTTCTCGGCCAGTACCTCCAGGCCCAGCCGTTCGGTCAGTGCCTTGGCCGGACGGAAGCCCGCCCAGCGGGGAAGGCAGGAGATGCCGCCGACCTCGCCGGTGCCCGGGTCGATCGGCCCGGGGACGGAGGCCACCACCGACGACACGCTGCCCAGGTTGATCCGGTTGCGCAGCAGGACGGTCTCGGCCAGCCAGGCGGCGCGGCGCACCCCGCGTTCGGGGTCGGAGGCCACGTCGTAGTCGATCTCCTCGCGGGCCACCATGTTGCCGTCGCTGTCGCCGACCGCGACGCTGACGCGGCCGGCGGCGAAGTCGACGGCCACGACCGAGCCCGGCGTACGCACGAGGGTGATCGCCTTGGCCCGACGGCCGTTGGAGGAGGTGTCGCGTACCACGATCGTCCCGGCGGCGCGCAGGCCACGGACGATGTTGGAGACGCTGGCCGCGGACAGGCCGGTGGCCCGGGCCAGTTCGGCCTGGGTGCGGGTGCCGTCGCGGCGCAGTACGTCCACGACCCGCCGTTCGTTGGCCTGACGCAGGGCGGACTGTGATCCCGGCGTCGCGGCGGCCTCGGTCACCAGGTGCCCCCTCGCGGTCGGTGGTCTGCGTGGCGCGTCGGCGCTGTTGCGAGGAATGTTACAAGGATTGAACGCAAGCCGGAACTTCGCATCGGTGACTTAGGGTCCGAGGGTGACCAAAGTGCGCATCAGTACCGCAGAGCCCGCATGGACCGACCGCCTGGCCGGGACGGTGCCGTCCGCGGACCGCACGCGCGTCGTGGCGGTCGAGGGCCGCTCGGGCGCGGGCAAGAGCACGGTGGCCGATGGCCTGCTCACCGCCCTGACCGGCCGGGGCGAGGCGGTCCGGGTCCTGACCATGGAGGACCTCTACCCCGGTTGGGAGGGCCTGGCCGCGGGTGCGGCGCTGCTGCGCGAGCGGGTCCTGGTTCCGCTCTCGCGCGGGGAGCGGGCGGCCTGGCGGCGCTACGACTGGGAGCGGGGCGCGTTCACACGGGAGTGGACGACCCTGCCCGACGACGTGGCGGGGGGCGGGGTCCTCGTGGTGGAGGGGTGCGGGTCGGGCGCCGCCTCCGTGCGCGCTCTGGTGGACCTGCTGGTGTGGGTGGACGCGCCCGACGAGGAGCGCCTGCGGCGGTTGGACGACCGGTGGGACGCGGCCGTCTACGCGCCCTACCGGCGTGTGTGGGCCGACCAGGAGGAGGCCCTCCACCGGCACGACCATCCCCGCGAGCACGCCGACGTGGTGGTCGACAACCCGCCCCGCTGACGGGGGCGGGAGCCCTTCGTCGCCCGGTCGGTCACCACCGCCGTGTACCGGCTCGGGGACCGCACGGACGAATCCGGTGATCCGCCCCACCACCGCGCCGTCGACGAGGGTCCTGTCGTGGCCCGGGCCCGAGGTGGTGACCAGCCGCGTCCGGGGCCGCCACCCGAGGAGGGGCGGCCCCGGTCGGGAAGCGCGGACCGGACGTGCGCGGCGGTCAGCGCGCGCAGATCTCCCGGGCCCTGCGCAGGTCGGTGTGGATGCGGGTGACCCCCGTCGTCAACTCCGGCAGCTGCGCCGCCGCGCCCCGCAACTCCTGGTAGCGCTGGGCACGCTTGGCCGCACCACCGGAGACGACCCGCACGGTGATCTCCATGGCGATCGCGCCGACGATCCCGACGACCCCCAGGCCCAGGAGCAGACCGACGACCCCCGGCATCTGCCCCTCCGCGGCCACCTCGGTGATCACCCCGGCGGGAAGCCCGAAGACGGCGAACCGGAAGGCCCGCAGGGCCAGCACCAGCCGCTCCTGGACCGTGACCCCGCGACGGAGGCTGTCGTGGTCGGTGCTGACCTTGGCGTGCCGGGTCTCCCACTGCCTCCGCTGCTCGGACAGCGCCCGCATGGTCGGCAGCGCGCCGTAGACCACGGCCGCGTAGCCCGCGTTGAGGGGCGTCGGCGCGTTCTGGACGCGGCCCCAGAGCAGGGACACCCACTCCCCCACTCCCGCGTCGCCGCCGTCGCCGGGCGGCACCAGCCGTTCCCGGTGCAGCAGGAAGGCCAGGATGAGGGCGGCGCTCACGCTGATGCGCGTCGTGCGCCACCCCTCCAGCTCGGTGGTGAGCTCCTCCTGGAAGGAGTTGGCGGCGCGTTCGGCCTCGTCGAGCTGCTCGGCCAGGAGCAACAGCGCACCGGAGTCGTCCCCGTGGTGGGCGCCCATGATCCTGAGCACGCTCGGACGGGCCATCAGGACCATCTCGTTGGCCATGGGCGCACCGGTGAGCAGCGGACGCGGGTCGTTGAACATCTCCCCCAACTCGGCGATGGTGGCGCCCCGGCCGCGGAAGATCGGCGGCAGGTCGGGACGCAGCTGGGAGACGAAGGAGGCCACCGCCAGGTTGGCGTCGCTGACGTGCCCGCGGAACAGGGACCGGTCCAGGACGGTGTCACCGAGGTCGTTGATGAGCCAGGCGCCCAGGGCGGCCCGCTCGGAGGGACCGCTGAAGACCTGGACGGCGGCGGTCCAGTTCTGCTGCATGGCCTCGGCCAGGTCGCGCGGATCGGTGAACCGGACACCGTGGAAGTGGTACGGGGGGATGTCGGAGCGGTACGGCGGCGGGGTGATGGGGCCGCTCACGGGTCCCGGCGCGGGAGGCGGGGAGGAGGGCGCCGGGGCCGCGGAGGGCGGGACGGGGTGTGCCGGGGCCGAGGGGGCCGGGGCGGCCGTTCCCGGAGGCGGGGCCGGGGCGGCGGACGCCATCCGCGTGTAGGCGCGGGTCGGGTTCACCCCCGACGGCGTCTCGGGAGCGACACGGGTGGGGTCCACCGGAACCTGGGGCGCCACCCTGGTCGGATCCACCCCCGAGGGCGCGTCCGGTGCGATCCGGGTGGGGTCCACTCCCACGCGGGTGTGCGCGTCGGGTGGGGGCACGACCTCGGTGCCCCCGGAGTTCGGCCGCACCGGGGCCGCGGACGGCGCCGCTCCACCGCCGGCGGGCGCGGCGNTGAGCAGGGTGGTGGCGTCGGGGCGGCGGTCGGGATCCTTGTCCAGGCAGGAGCGGACGATCCCGGCCAGCGGTTCGGGAAGGGAGCCCAGATCGGGCTGGCCGCCCAGGATGCGGGCGATCCGGGACGCCTGGGTCGGGCCGGGGAAGGCCTCCTGGCCGGTGGCGGCGTAGACCATCACCGAACCCCAGGAGAAGATGTCCACCGCCGAGGTCAGGCGCATGCCCTCCAGCTGCTCGGGCGCCATGTACCCGATCGTGCCCACCACCCCGCTGGCGGTCACCGAGGTGGCCTCGACGGCACGGGCGATGCCGAAGTCGATCACGCGCGGCCCGTCCGCGGCCAGCATGATGTTGTCCGGTTTGAGGTCGCGGTGCACGACACCGGCGGCGTGGATCGCGGCCAGGGCGGTGGCCGTGGAGATCGCCAGTCGGTGCAGTTCGACTCCGCCGCGGGGACCGTCCTCGGCCACGGCGCGATGGAGGGTGGGGCCGTCGATGTACTCGGTGGCGATCCACGGTTCCCGGGCCTCGGGGTCGGCGTCCAGGATCGCGGCGATGCAGAAACCACTCACCCGGCGGGCCTGCTCCACCTCGGTGGTGAAGCGGCGGCGCATCTCCGGGTCGCTCGCCCAGCTGGCGTGCAGCATCTTGACGGCGGCGCGGCTGCCGTCGGGGGCCTCACCCAGGAACACCTCACCGAAACCGCCGCGCCCCAGCGACCGCACCAGGCGGTAGTGTCCCGCCGTGCGGTCGGAGGGCGGGTGCGCCCCGCCGTCGCCGCTCTGGTCGCGCTGGTCCTCCACCGCTCCACCCCGTATCCGTCGTCTTCGTCCGCCCCCATGGACCATGACGGGCCCGTGGGAACTATAGCCACGTTCCGGTCGGGCCCGAGCCAGGACATGGGAGGGTACCGAAACACCGTTCCCTGTGGTCGGACCCCGATCGAGGGGTCGGGCGTTCCCCCACGTGGGCTTCCGATACACCTCCGTTACGGTCGGGCCGTCAGCGGGCCCGTCCGCTGGCGCGGTGGTCGCCGCGCTGGACGCGCTGGACGAGGTCGTCGGTGAGCGCGCCGTATCCGGTGGCGGCCCACACGCTGTCCTCGGGGGGCACCTCGTAGTACGGAACCGTCCGCCCCCGGTACTCGTCGGGCAGCACGACGGGACGCACCCGGCCGCGGACCGCCCTGGCGCACTCGGCGCACAGCGGCACGTGGATGGTGCGGGTGCCGCCGAACTCACGCCAGGGCGTGTCCCTGGTCTCCGTACCGTGCAGCGGGTTGGCGTAGCAGTGGAGGCGCCGGACTGCGGTACGCGAGCCCCCGGACACGTTCTCCATCGCGTCCTCGGCCATGTCCAGCAGCACGAGGACGCCGACGGCGTCGGGCAGGGTGGCTCCCTCCGCGACCATACGGTCGTGGACGCTGGCGGCGGCGGCACGGGCGTCCAGGGCTTCACGTAGGCTCTGCCGCGCCTTCGGGCCCAGGTCGGCACCCGTGTCCAGGCGACTCAGACGCTCGCCCACCTCGATCAGGTCGCGCTCGGCCTGCTCCATCAGGGAGTCCAGCTGGGCGCGGTCGGCGTTGTCGAACGCGGCGTGCTGGGTGATCGAGGACGCCTTCCTCCTGCCCCGACGCGCGGTGAGCCGGTTGCGCACGAGCAGGGCGAGCACGAGCGCGAGCAGGACCGCGACCACGGTGCCCACCGCGAGCAGCGGGCCGGGCCCCGAATCCGTGGCCGTTCCGGCGTCCGTGTCCTGCGTCGTGGTGGTCCCCTCACCCGGGGCCGCGAGGTCGGGATTGGCCTCCTCGTAGTCCCTCAGCGCCGCGTCGTAGGCGCCCTGAGGATCGTCGGAGAGCGCGACCTCCACCGCGACCTCCGCCTGTTGGAGGATGGAGCCGTCGAACTCCGTCCGGTAGGAGGCCGTCAGCGCGCCGTAGTGCGCCGGGGCCGCCTCCCGCGCACCGGGGCCGAAGTCCGCGCCGTGGAAACCGGTCGACCCGTCGTAGACGAGGTAGTGCCCCTCACCGCCGCCCATGCGGTCGTGCAGGAGCGTCGCGAGTGTGGAGGCCTCGCCGTTCCAGGCGTCGCCGCCCGTCAGGGGCACGGCGACCACGTACAGGTCCGGGCCCGAGGCCTCGATGGCCCCGTCCAGGCGTTCCTGGTCCGCGGTCGGGAAGGCGCTCTCGTAGGCGGGGTCGACGTGGACACGCGACTCCATGAGGGCGTCGGCGATCTCCTGGGTCCGGTTCCCCCGCTCCACGGGTTCCCGGGGCTGGGCCAGCGCCCCGGTCGCGGGTGACAGGAGCAGCACGGCGCAGGCGGCGGCCAGTACCCGTGCGGCGTACCGGGTCAGGGGGGACTCAGCGGACATCGACATCCTCCAGAAGCCTCTCGGCCATGCGCCCGGGGGACCGCGTCCCGAAGCGGTACCGGACCCACGCGCGGTCGTCCAACGACAGGTAACTCCGTGCCACGCCCCGGGCGTCGCGCACGCGTGGCACGCTGGCCACGCGACGCGTGTCGGGCAGATCGGCGCACCCCCGGCACAGGGAGACGAAGTTCCTGCCCTCCGCCGCACGGGAGCGCGCCCTCGTCGTGGCGGGGCCGTGCAGGGGGTTGATCTCGCACGGGGCGGTGTCCACGGAACCGGGATCCTCCAACGCGGCGTGCGCTCTGCGGGAGACGACCGCCACGCCGAGCAGGTCGAGGTCGTCGGGATCCGCGTCCATGATCATCAGCGCCGCCTCGATCTGGGGCATCAGCTCGGGCGGCACGTCGTCGGCCCGGTCCGAGGAGAGCAGGGAGGCCAGCCGCGCCCGCTCGGTCTCGGCCGTGCGGCGCAGGGCCCGCGGGGAGGGGCCCCTCCGTCGCGTCAGGGCCAGCAGGCCCAACACCACGCCGGCCAGGGGCAGGGACACCAGGGGGCCGATGAGCAGGAATCCGCCCAGGAAGTCGGGCCAGAAGCGCTGGATGCGGGGTTCCGGGGTGTGATCGTAGGGTTCCGTCGGCACCGGGTCGGGCACCCCGGCGTCCCGGGGCGCGTCCTCGACGTTGTCCAGGAGGGTCTCCAGGGCCACCGCCGGGGTGGAGGGGCCTTCCTCGTCGAAGCCTTGGCCCAGGCCCTGGATCAGGTCCTCGGGCTGCATACCCAGGCCGAAGGGCAGCGCCGCGACCCGGACGGTGCCGTCGTAGTCGGCGGTCACCACGGCGTAGACCCCGTCCTCACCGAGAACGTGGTGCATGGCGTGCGCGAAGAGCCGGGGATCGCCGCCGCTCTCGTCGCTGTCGGCCATCGGGACCACGGCCACGTGGACCGGAACGGAGGCGTCCCCGGCCCGCTCGGCGGCCTCCGCCAGTCCTTCCAGGGACACACGGCTGAGGGGGTCCACGTACAGGGGCGCGTCCCCCGTCCGGCCCAGGACGCGCTCCACGCGCACCAGTGAGGTGACGTGGGGAGGCTGCGCGCGCGTCCGGTCGAGGGGGTCGGAGACCTCGTCCTCGGTCGGGGGCACGCTGTTCATGTACACCAGCGCGGCGACGACCCCCGCCACGGGCAGCACGATCCCGGTCGGGAGCGCGGCGACGACCGTGACTCGGGTCCCGGCGCCCCGGCGGCGCGCGTACCACGCCAGCAGGACGGTCGCGGCGAGCAGTCCCCCGGCGACGCTCCCGCTGAGGAAACCGAGGTTCCCCGGTCCGACGCCGGACCCGGGGTCCAGGTCCTCCAGGAACTCGTCCCAGGCCGTGGGCTCCTCGGCGGCCTCGTGTTCGTGGGCCTCGCGGAGGCGTTCGGCCCTCTCGGGCAGGTCCGGAGAGACGAGTGCCTCGGTGAAGACCTCGGCGACCCGGCCGAGGGGCGCGTCGTACTCCAGGTCGGGGCTGTAGGTGACCACGTCGGAGGCCAGGTCCACCGGCAGTTCCCCGCCGACGGACAGTGCGCGCGGGGAGAAGCCGGGTTGGAGGAGGACGTAGACGCCGTCGGCGCCGACCCGGTCGCTCAGGGCGGGCAGCAGCTCCCCGTCCCAGTCCGGCCACGCGCCGGGGAAGGGGCCGGCGACCACGTGGTAGGGCACACCCAGATCGTCGAAGGAGTCGTGGAGCTCCGCCTCCAGCCGATCCAGGTCGTACAGGCCCGCGAGGGCGTCGTCCACGACCACGGCCGCGCCCTCGGGCTGCTCGGCCATCAGCGTGGCGTAGTGCCGTGCCGGGGTGGGGCGTTCCTCGTACGCCGCGGGACCGGGCTCCGGCTGCGCCGACGCGGGCGCCGCGCCGAGGGCCGGCGCGAGGAGGAGCGAGGCCAGGAGGGCGACGGCCGAGGGAAGCCGCGGACGGGGGCTGGTGGGGCCGAGCATGCGGTGAGCATATCGGAGGTTTACGGACATCGGCCGACGTGGGAGCGCTTCACGGCTCTCCGAGGGGCCCTACACGAGCGCGGGGAGAGAGACGGGTTTCCCACTCCAGTACAGGATCGGGACCGTATTACCCCATCGAAAAGCACACACTCCGAATACGATTTCTAGCACAATGTCCCGATTTTGGATTTTAGTCAGCTTTCTGGTGTTCTCTCTTGGCTTCCCGACACGCACTCTGGGAGTCGGGGAAAACGCCCGGTGGTCCTACGCCGTTTCGCGCCTCGCGGACAGCGTCGACCAACGACCACCCACACGGCGTCGGTTCCCCGGATCAAGCCACGAAGGGAAACCCACTGCCATGCAGAAGAAGACGCTGCGCCGCTTCGCGATCACGGCCGTCGCCGCACCTGCCCTGGCCTTCGGGGCTCCGGCCCTGGCCTCGGCGGACGCCTACTACGAGCAGGAGTCCAGCGGCGCCAGTTCCCACGGCGCGTTCCACCACTCGCTCGAAGCCTTCGCCGGGGACAAGGGGACCTGGTTCGAAGAGTCCTGGAGCTTCGCCGGCGAGGATGGCTCCTACTACTCCGAGACCGAGAGCGGCGCCGGCTGACTCTGGTCCTGACAGGCTCCCCGCGGCGC
>NZ_ANAX01000270.1 GCF_000341065.1 Nocardiopsis halotolerans DSM 44410
ATCGGCTCGTGGGGCGGGAATGGGGTCAGAATGTCCGTGATTTACCCACAAATGTCGACAAAGGCCATCTTCGGCGGGCCTTCACGAGCACTCCCGGATCCCCGACCGGACGATTCCCGTACCACCACGCGGATTCACCCACCGTCTGCGTTCGCGCACGCGGCTGCGTCCACCCCTCCGACGCGAAATCTCGATTTTGACGTTTACGCAGGTCCTCAGTGTTCCCTCTTGGGCTACTCCGGTTGCAGGCTGGACGTGCAAGGCAGAAGAGGCAAAGGGGAGGCCGTCGTCTCGTACCGCCCGTCCAGCAGCGCGCGAACACTGGCTGGAGGCGTCCGCACCCGCACGGCGGTTCCCCGCACCGAGCCTCGAAGGGAAGCCACCGCTATGCAGAAGAAGACCCTGCGCCGCTTCGCGTTCACCGTCATCGCGGCACCCGCCCTGGCGCTCGGGGCCCCGGCCCTGGCCTCGGCGGACACGTACTACTCGTACGAGTCGTCGGGAGCCGGCCCCCACGGCGCGTACAGCTACGAATACAACTACGGACACGGCCACGGACACGGCCACGGGTACGGGCACGGCCACGGACACGGCCACGCCTGGTACCACCACTCCTCGTCCCACGCCGGTCCCGACGGGGCGTACCACTACAGCGTCAGCAGCGGCAGCTGGTGACACCAGCTCCGGCAAGGACCGGTCCCCGTACCGCCGAGGAGTGGTACGGGGACCGGGGTCTTTCCAGCCGGGCGTCGGCCCGGGGTCCGTCAGGCCGGGGAGGCGGGCTCGACGAAGGCCTTGAAGCGCTTCATGTCGCCCTTGGCACGGGCCTTGACCAGTCCCAGCTTGTCGCCGAGCTGTTCGACCACGCCCTCGGGGACGGTCTGGAGCTGGAGGGTGATCCTGCTGCGCGTGTCCGACAGGTGGTGGAAGGTCACCACGCCCGCGTGGGTCACGCCGTCCGTGGTCCTCCAGGCGATCCGCTCGCCCGGGACCTGCTCGGTGACCACGGCCTCGAACTCCCTCTTCTGGCCGCCGACCTCGATGGTCCAGACCATGTGGTCCTCACCGGTCCGGACGACCTTGTCGACGCCCTCCATGAACGCCGGGAACTCCTCGAACCTCGTCCACTGGGCGTAGGCGGCGGCGACCGGAACATCGACCTCCACGGCCTCGATGACCTCTGACATTGACTCGATCCCCCTCGCCGTAGCGTGCGTTCGGTCCTCAGGGGAGCCGCTACCCGGCTCGCTCCCCGCAAACCACCCTGACGATACCTTTTCGTTACCTTCTGGCTCCGTGCGAGGGCAGGGGCCGAACGCGGACGGGGCCGCCACCGTCGGTCGGACGGTGGCGGCCCCGCACTCGGCACCCCTGACGCGGAGGGACTCCGCGAGGAGTCGGTGCTACTTGGCGATCAGCTGGCGCAGCACGTACTGGAGGATGCCGCCGTTGCGGTAGTAGTCCGCCTCACCGGGGGTGTCGATGCGCACCACGGCGTCGAACTCCACACCGGTGTCGGTGCTGACCTTCACCGTGGCGGGCGCGGGCCCCTCGTTCATCTCGGTCACGCCGGTGATGGAGAAGGTCTCCTCGCCGGTCAGGCCGAGGGAGTCGGCGGACTGACCCTTCGGGAACTCCAGGGGCAGGACACCCATGCCGATCAGGTTCGAACGGTGGATGCGCTCGTAGGACTCGGTGATGACCGCGCGGACGCCCAGCAGGGCGGTGCCCTTGGCGGCCCAGTCGCGCGAGGAACCGGAGCCGTACTCCTTGCCGCCCAGCACGACCAGCGGGACGTCCTGCGCGGCGTAGTTCTGCGCGGCGTCGTAGATGTACTTCACCGGACCGTCGGCCTCGGTGAAGTCGCGGGTGTAACCGCCCTCGGTGCCCGGCGCGAGCTGGTTGCGCAGGCGGATGTTGGCGAACGTGCCCCGGATCATCACCTCGTGGTTGCCGCGGCGGGAACCGTAGGAGTTGAAGTCGCGGCGCTCCACACCGTTGGCCTTGAGGTACTCGGCCGCCGGGGTGCCCGGCTTGATGGCACCCGCCGGGGAGATGTGGTCGGTGGTGACCGAGTCGCCCAGCTTGGCCAGGACTCGGGCACCGGTGATGTCGGTGACCGGGTCCGGGGTGGTGCCCATGCCCTCGAAGTAGGGGGGCTTGCGGACGTAGGTGGACTCTTCCTCCCACTCGAAGGTGTTGCCGGTCGGCGTGGGCAGCGAACGCCAGCGCTCGTCACCGGCGAACACGTCCGAGTACGCGGACTCGTACATGTCCGAGGCGATCGCGGAGTCCATGACCTCCTGGATCTCCTCGGCGCTCGGCCAGATGTCGGCCAGGAAGACGGGCTCGCCGTCCGCGCCGACGCCCAGGGGCTCGGTGGTGATGTCCACGTCGAGCGACCCCGCCAGCGCGTAGGCGACCACCAGCGGCGGCGAGGCCAGGTAGTTCATCTTCACGTCCGGGTTGATCCGGCCCTCGAAGTTGCGGTTGCCGGACAGGACCGCGGAGACGGCCAGGTCGTTGTCCTGGACCGCCTTGGAGATCTCCTCCGGCAGCGGACCGGAGTTGCCGATGCAGGTGGTGCAGCCGTAGCCGACCAGGTTGAAGCCCAGCTTGTCCAGGTACGGGGTCAGGCCGGAGCGCTCGTAGTAGTCGGTGACGACCTTGGAGCCCGGGGCCATGGAGGTCTTGACCCACGGCTTGCGGCTCAGGCCCTTCTCCACCGCCTTCTTGGCCAGCAGGGCGGCGCCCAGCATGACCGAGGGGTTGGAGGTGTTGGTGCAGGAGGTGATCGCGGCGATCACGACGGCGCCGTGGTCGATCTCGGTCCTGGTGCCGTCGGCCATGGTGACCTCGACCGCCTTGTGCGGACGGTTGCCGTTGGCGGTGTGGGACGGAGCGTCGGAGGCGGGGAAGGACTCCTCGCTCGACTCGTCGACCTCGTCCTCGACGTAGTTGCGCACGTCGTGGCGCCAGGTCTGCTTGGCCGCGGACAGCGCGATGCGGTCCTGCGGGCGCTTGGGACCGGCGATGGACGGGACCACCTCGGCCAGGTCGAGCTCCAGGTACTCGGAGAACTCGGGCTCGTTGGCCGGGTCGTTCCAGAAGCCGTTGGCCTTGGCGTAGGCCTCGGTCAGGGCGACCTGCTGCTCGGAACGGCCGGTCAGCCTCATGTAGCGGATGGTCTCGTCGTCGATCGGGAAGATCGCGGCGGTGGAGCCGAACTCCGGGCTCATGTTGCCGATGGTGGCGCGGTTGGCCAGCGGCACGGAGGCCACGCCCTCGCCGTAGAACTCGACGAACTTGCCGACCACACCGTGCTCGCGCAGCATCTCGGTGATGGTGAGCACCAGGTCGGTGGCGGTGGTGCCCGGCTGGAGCTCACCGGTGAGCTTGAAGCCGACCACGCGCGGGATGAGCATGGAGATCGGCTGGCCGAGCATGGCGGCCTCGGCCTCGATACCGCCGACGCCCCAGCCCAGGATGCCCAGGCCGTTCTGCATCGTGGTGTGCGAGTCCGTACCGACGCAGGTGTCGGGGTAGGCCTGGCCGTTACGGCTCATGGTGACGCGCGCCAGGTGCTCGATGTTGGCCTGGTGCACGATACCGGTACCGGGCGGGACGACCTTGAACTCGTCGAAGGCGGTCTGGCCCCAGCGCAGGAACTTGTAGCGCTCGTAGTTGCGCTCGTACTCGATCTCGACGTTGCGCTCGAAGGCGTCGGGGCGCCCGAAGAGGTCGACGACGACGGAGTGGTCGATCACCAGCTCGGCGGGGGCGAGGGGGTTGATCTTGTCCGCGTCGCCGCCCAGCTCGCGCACGGCCTCGCGCATGGTGGCGAGGTCGACGACGCAGGGGACGCCGGTGAAGTCCTGCATGATCACCCGCGCGGGGGTGAACTGGATCTCCTGGTTGGGCTGGGCCTTGGGGTCCCACAGGCCCAGGGCCCGGATGTGGTCGGCGGTGACGTTCGCACCGTCCTCGGTGCGCAGGAGGTTCTCCAGCAGCACCTTCAGGCTGTAGGGAAGCCGGTGGGAGCCCTCAACGGCCTCCAACCGGAAGATCTCGTACGACTCGTCGCCAACGCGCAACGTGTCACGGGCGCCGAAGCTGTTCGCGGACACGGTGTCTGCCTCCTGATCTCGCCACTTGCGTTCCCAGCATCCTGCCCCATTCGGCGGGTGCGGGACGTACTCGAGGCCGCCCTGACCGGACACCGGGGCGGAGGACCGCGGGGAGGGCCTCCGCCTGCCTTCCGGTCTCCATCGAAACCGCCGTGACCTGCGGCGACACCACTCGCCACCGGACAGGCGACCCCTTGGCCGCGGACGCCCACGGTTGTTCCGGTCCGGACGTGGTCGAGCGGTCAACCTCACACACGCGAACCGGGACCGGGCCGGGGGGAACCCCGCTATATCTTGACATCAAGCTATCTAACTTGTATCTCGATATCAAGTTATCGGGCGGCCACCCTCCCCCCGCGACCGCCCCCGGGGTAGTGCTCCGTACTCCTTCTGGGCTCCACCCGCCGGAGGCGCTCCGCGCGGTCCGCGCGAACGCCCCGAAGGCGGGGACCGGCTCAGTCCAACTGCGGCGCGACCTGCGACGCGACCAGCTCCAGGTGGTCCAGGTCGGCCATGTCCAGCATCTGGAGGTACATGCGCTCGGCCCCCGCCTCGGCGAACCGGCCGATCCTGTCCACCAGCTCGTTCGGGGTACCCGCCAGACCGTTCTCGCGCAGCTCCGGAACCTCGCGGCCGATCCGCTCCGCGCGCCGGGCCACCTCCGCCTCGTCCCTGCCCACGCACAGGACCTGCGCGGCGGAGTAGACCATCGGAGCACCGCGCCCCGAGGCCCGCACCGCGGCCCGGGTCCGCTCGAAGGCGGCCGCGGTGTCCTCCACCGAGGAGAAGGGAACGTTGTACTCGTCGGCGTACTTGGCGGCCAGGCGCGGCGTGCGCTTGGGGCCGGTGCCGCCGATCAGCACCGGCGGGCGG
>NZ_ANAX01000271.1 GCF_000341065.1 Nocardiopsis halotolerans DSM 44410
CGGTAGTGCTTGCCCTCGTAGCGGAAGCTCTCGCCCGCCGGGGTCGACCACAGCCCGGTGATGATGTCCAACTGCTCCTCGTAGCGGTCGAAGCGCTCGCGTGCGGTGGCGGGGAAGGGGATCCCGTAGGCCGCGTGCTCCTCCTCGAACCAGCCGGCGCCGAAGCCGAACTCGACACGGCCGCCGCTCATGCGGTCGACCTGGGCGACGGAGATGGCGAGAGGGCCGGGGTAGCGGAAGGTCGCCGCGGTCATCAGCGTGCCCAGACGGATACGGGAGGTGTCCCGGGCGAGCCCGGCGAGAGTGATCCAGGCGTCGGTGGGCCCGGGAAGGCCGCTGACGTGATCCCCCATGTGCAGGAAGTGGTCGGACCGAAACAGAGCGTCGAAACCCAGGTCCTCCACGGCCCTGGCGACGGCGAGCTGGTCCTCGTAGGTGGCCCCCTGTTGGGGCTCAAGGAAGATCCTCAGACGCATAAGCCCCATTTTCTCCCACAGCGGAGGACATACCGAAACCGCCGCGCGGTTACCGTGGAAAAGGTGCGGTCACACCTCCCGCACGCCGAACCGAAACCCGCGTCTCCCGCGATAGCCCTCCACGTGAAGCTGTTCCGCCGCGCGCGCCACCGCGCGCCCTCCTACGACTCCGACAGCACCGACCCGGTGCTGTTGGCCGCCGTCGCCGCAGGTGAGACGCGGGCCCTGGAGTTCCTGCACCGCAGACACGCGACCTGGCTGCGGGCACGGCTGCGCTACCGCTGTTCCGACCCCGACCAGCTCGACGCCGCCCTCCAGGAGACCTTCCTGGCCGTGTGGAAGAGCGCGGGCTCCTACACCCCCCGCCCGGGCGACACCGACGCCGGGGCCTGGCTGTGGACCATCGCGATCCGCCAACTCATCTCCCAGCTGCGCAAACGCGCCAACCGCTGGATCACCGACGGCGACACCGACTACGAGACCATCGGCGACGCCTCCGCCGAGGACACCGTGTTACTCAACATCGAACACGGTCCGCTGGGCGCCGCCCTGCACTCCCTCTCACCCGAACTTCGCTCGGCCATCCAGGCCACCGTGCTCGACGGCCTCACCGTCCGGGAGGCGGCGCAGATCCTCCAGGTACCCGAGGGAACCGTCAAGACACGGGTCATGCGCGCCAAGGCGCGCCTACGGGAGGCACTGACATGAGCTGGCACCTGACCCCCGCCCAGGCACATGAGTACGCACACCACCGAGCCGACGAGGTCACCGCCATGTCGGTGGAGGCACACATCACCCACTGCGCGCCCTGCCGCGACCTGCTGCCCGCCGACGAGGACTGGCTCGCCCGGAGCTGGGAGGAACTGCGCGACGTCGTGGACCGCCCCCGACGCGGCCCCGTCGAGGCCCTGCTGGCCTCACTGGGGATGCGCGAGGGCACCGCCAAGCTGCTCGCCGCCACACCCGCCCTGTACCGGTCCTGGCTGCTGGCCACGGTCGCGGTGCTGGCCGCCGCCCTGCTGGCCGCACACCACCTGCCACGCGGATCGCTGATGTTCGTCTTCGTCGCGCCGGTCGTGCCCCTGGCGGGCGTGGCGCTGGCCTACGGCCGCGGCGTCGACCCCGCCCACTCCCTGACGTCGGTCACCCCGCTGGCGGGGCAGCGGTTGCTGTTCCTGCGCACCTGCGCGGTCCTGGTACCCGCCCTGACCCTGTGCATGTCGGTGTCCCTGCTGCTGCCCTCCGCGCACACCCCGGGCAGGGCGGCGTTCTGGCTGCTGCCCGCGCTCACCCTCGTGGCCGGTTCGCTCGTGCTCAGCCGCTGGATACACCTGAGCGCGGCCAGCGCCGCCCTGGGAGTGCTGTGGTTGGTCGCCCTGAGCGTGATGGCCGTCTCCGAGCACGCCGCGCCGATACAGCTGCTCCTTCCCCAGGCCCAGGTGTGGTGGGCGGGCGCGCTCGTCGCCCTGCTCGGCGCGATCCTGCTGCGGGTGAGGACGGCATGACCACGGCCACCACGACGACCGCTCCCGTGCACGTGCGCGGCCTGGTGCACCGTTACGGAACCCACGGGGCCCTGGACGGCGTCGACCTGGACCTGGGCCCCGGCGTGACCGGGCTGCTGGGCCGCAACGGCGCGGGCAAGACCACCCTGCTGCGCTGCCTGGCCACCGACCTGGAGGCCACCAACGGTGAGCTGCGCCTGTTGGGGCGCGACCCCGGACGGGCCGCCGAGCGCACCGAGATCCGGCGCCGCCTGGGCTACCTGCCGCAGAACCCCGAGTTCTACCCGTACTTCACCGCGTTCGGGCTCCTGGACTACATGGCCGTGCTCAAGGAGCTGGGCGGGCGCCGGGCCCGCCACGACGAGGTGCGCCGGAACCTGGACCGGGTGGGCCTCCACGACCGCCGCCACAGCCGGATCCGCCGCCTGTCCGGCGGGATGCGCCAACGGCTGGGACTGGCCTCGGCCCTGCTCGGCGACCCCGAGGTGCTGCTGCTGGACGAGCCGACCATCGGACTGGACCCCGAGCAGCGCATCCGGTTCCGCGGCCTGGTCTCGGAACTGGCCGTGCACAGCACCGTGGTGCTGTCCACCCACCAGATCGAGGACGTGGCCGCGCTGTGCCAGCGCGTGGTGTGCCTGGACGCGGGCCGGGTGGCCTTCGACGGCACCCCCGACGAGCTGGTGGACCGGGCGCGCGGGCACGTGTGGGAACGCGACGGGCACCCCGGCGAGGGGTACACCGCCTGGCGGCTGGCCGACGGGCGCTACCGGGTACTCACCCCGGCGGGCGTCGCGCCCGGGGACACGGACGGCCTGGAACCGGTCGAGCCCAGCCTGGAGGACGCCTACCTGCTGATCACCGGCGTGGAAGAGGGGCGCCGATGAGCCGCGTCGCCGGGAACACGGCCACGTTCGCCCGTCTGACCTGGTTCAACGTGGTGCGCCTGCTGCGGAACCCTCTCCTGGTTCCGGGTTCCGTGGCGGGTTCCTTCCTGTTCGTGTACCCGCTCTGGTCGGTCCCTGCGGTCACGTGGAGGAGCTGGTACAACGACCTGACCTACTCCGCGATCGCCGTCGGCGCGGTGATGTTCGCCCTGGTCGCCTTCCCGGCCACGCGCGAGGTCCGCTACGCGCACCGGCTGGTGTCTCCCCTGGGGCTCAAGGGCCGCGTACTGTCCCTGATGACGGCGTCCGTCCTGGTCTCCACGCTGCTCCTCGGAGCGCTGGCCGGGCTGGTGTACTGGCTCTCCGGCCCTCCTCTGCCCGGCACGCTGAGCCCGCCCGCCCACCCGGCGCCCTTCCTGGTGGCGGCCGCTGGCCCGCTGCTGTCGATCGCCCTGGTGGCGTGGACACGCTCCTACGTCCCGGTGGTCGTGGCCGTGCTGGCCGTGCCCGCCTACACGCTGTACGGGGCCTCCATGATGGCGTCCCGCCTGGACGGCATGGCCCGCGTCGACCTGGCCCGCTTCGCCATGGACCCCTTCCACCTGCACCTGCCCTCCGTCACGGGTGTGGCCGCGCTCTACCTGGTCTACCTGGTGTTGGTCGTAGCCGTCCTGGTGCTCCTGACCCTGGCCGCCCGGGGGCACCGCGCCTTCCGGGCGGTCTGTCTGGGAACGGCCGCCGTGCTGTTGGCCGGGGTCGTGGGCACGGTCGCCCACGGTCGCCAGACCTACGCCCGGGCCACCCCCATCCCCGACAGCCAGGTCCACGGCGCGCGGGGGCCCTCCTGCCAGGTCAGGGACGGCATCACCTACTGTCCCCTGCCCGGCTACGAGTCGTGGGTGGAGGGCTGGCACGGTGTCCTGGAACCGAACCTGGCACTGCTGCCCGAGGTGCCGGATGAACGGATGCCCGTGGTGTGGCAGAACAGTTTCTCCTACAACCGGGACCTGGAGGTTCCCGAGGACCGGGACGTGATGGTCCACGATTACCGGGAGGGGCACCAGCCCCACTGGCGGGCCCAACTGGTGGGCGACGCGGCCCGGGTGGCCCTGGGCGTTCCCGACCTGTACGACAGCCTGTGCCAGGGCACCAACGACGCCCGCCTCATGGTGGTGGCGTGGCTGCTCAGCACCGGAGACGGGATGTCCCGTTTCGAGGAGCGGGAGATCATCGCCACGAGCCTGTTCAGCTACCGCCCGTCCCCGGCGGACCTGGAACTGTCCCTGGCGTTGGCCGAGCTCCCCGTGGAGCGGGTGAGCGAGGTCCTGGAACGGAACTGGGAGAGGTTGTCCTCCTCCGGGGGGACCAGCCAGGAGTTCGCGGAGTTGCTGGGAGTGCGGCTCCGGGAGACCTCCGCCAGGCCCGCGTCCCCCGAGGACTGGGCCCGGCTCTTCCCCGGCCACGGCTACGAACACCACCTGGGAGAGGTGAGAGTGCCCTCCGCCCCCGCCTGCGACTGACGCGCCGCCCCGGAGGGCTACGGTCCCGGTGCTGGCGGGCGACAGCCTGCGCGGCTCACCGCCCTGCGCGGACAACGGTCCGAGGATCACCGGCTTCGGGGCGTCCAACGACGTCACGGGGCCGGTCGGCGGGCAGTGCGCGGACCCGTGACACCGCGGCGCGGGGACCGGTCCCCGTCGCATGCCCGCCCGTCTGTGACGCGGCGCACTCCTGGCGACAGACCACGCCGACACATCCGGTCGTAGGATGGGCGCCATGAAGAACCCGTACTGGCACGTCGTCCTGCCACCTCTGGGCGCCTGACCGGGCGCACCACACTCTCCCTCCACGAAGAGCCCAGCGATGACGTCCCGGTGCCCGGCACCGGGTCGCCCGCCGTCGTGCGCCCGTTTCGCGACTTCCCGAAACACGCGACGACGAAGGATCCACGACCGTGTCAGAACGTTCCACGTCCGACTACCGGACACCGACCCCCTCCCCCACCGCCGCACTGGCCCGGGGCCCGCTGCCGATCCTGGCCGCGGCCGTGCTCTGGGGCACCACCGGCACCGCCAGCTCCTTCGCCCCCGCCAGCGCGCCCGCCGCCGCCATCGGCTCCCCCGGGCCGGNGCTGCTGTTCCTCACCGGACGCGGCTCCCTGTCCCTGCCGCTCCGTAGCGACCGGTCGACCCGGTGGGCGCTCGCCCTGGGCGCCCTCGCGGTCGCCGGATACCCGCTGGCCTTCTACCCCGCGGTGGCGCAGGCGGGCGTGGCCGTCGCCACGGTGATCACCCTGGGCAGCGCACCGGTCTTCGCCGGGCTCCTGACCTGGCTGACCGGACGGACCCGGCCCACGGCCCGCTGGACGGCGGCGACCCTGGCCGCGGTGCTGGGCTGCGCCGTGCTCGTGCTGGGCTCGGAACTGACCGGAGCGGAAGGCTCGGCGGACCCCGCGGGGGTGCTCCTGGCCCTGCTCGCCGGACTGTCCTACTCCGCCTACGCCCTCGTCGCCGAGCGGCTGATCCAACGGGGCCACCCCTCGGGCGCCGTGATGGGCACGATGTTCGCCGGCGGCGGAATCGCCGTGCTCCCGGTGGTGCTGGCCACCGGCACGGCATGGCTGGCCACGGTCGAGGGTGCGCTGGTGGCACTGCACCTGGCGGTGTTCACCGTGTTCCTGGCCTACCGGCTGTTCGGGCACGGGCTGCGGCACACTCCGGCGTCGGTGGCCACCACCCTCACCCTGGCCGAACCGGCCGTGGCCGCGCTGCTGGGCGTGGTGGTGGTCGGTGAGCGCCTCCCCGCCGTGTCCTGGGCCGGGCTGGCCGTACTCGCCCTGGGGCTCGCGGTCCTCAGGGCCCCGGGGCCGCGCCCCTCGCGGGGCTAGCGGTACGGGGGGCGGGGCCGCGCGGCCCCGCCCCCCGTACACCCGCTCCGTCTACTCGCGGTGGCGGCGGGCCGGGTGGACCGGCTCCAGCACCGCCAGGCACTCCACGTGATGGGTCATCGGGAACGCGTCGAACGCGCGAAGCTCCACCAGCCGGTAGGCGGAACGCTCGAAAGCGGCCAGGTCGCGCGCGAGCGTGGCGGGGTCACACGACACGTAGGCCACCTTCCGGGGGCGCGTTCCGGTCAGGGAGCGCACCACCTCGGCGCCCGCGCCGGCCCGGGGCGGGTCCAGGACGACCACGTCGGCGCGCACGTCGGCCCACTCGCGCAGCTGGGCGGCCACGTCGCCCCGCTCGATCCGGACCTGCTCCAGGTCCTTGAGGTTGTACCGGGCGTCGCGCACGGCGTCGGCGCCGCTCTCCACGCCCATGGCGCGGCCCTCCGGCCCCACCGCCCCGGCCAGCGCGCCGGTGAACAGGCCCGCGCCGCAGTACAGGTCCAGGGCGGTCTCCCCCGGTTTGGGCTCCAGGGCCTCCAGCACCGCCGCGGTCAGGACCTCGGCGGCGGCCGGGTGCACCTGCCAGAAGCCGCCCGCGCTGACGCGGTGCTCACGGCCGTTGGCGTTCTCCCGGACGCCGCGGCGTCCGCGCACCTGCTGCACGCGGCCCCCCTTGAAGCGGCGCAGCACCGCGCTGGAGGTGCCCAGTTCGGGAAGGGGACCGAGCTTGGCCCTGGTGGGGGTGACGACGACGGCGCGGTCGGCGCAGCTGGCCGAGGCGACCGCCTCCACGTCCCTGACGTCCTCCCAGGTCACGTCGGTCACGCCGAGTTCGGTCACGCCGGGGTGGGCGATGAGGCAGCGGTCGACTGGCTCGACCTCGTGGGAGCGGTGTCGGCGCAGTCCCGCGCGGCCGTCGGCGTCCACGGAGAAGCGCACACGGGTGCGCCAGCCCAGGCCGTCGGGGGTGCCGGGTAGTTCCTCCACCTCGACTTCGCGTTCGATCCCGGCGATGCGGCGCAGCTGGTCGGAGACGACCCTGCCCTTGAGGGCGCGCTGGGCCTCCGGGGCGGCGTGCTGCCAGTCGCACCCGCCGCACCTGCCGGGCCCGGCGAACGGGCAGGGGGCCTGGACCCGGTCGGGGGAGGCCTTGAGGACCTCGACGGCGTCACCGCGCAGGAAGCGGGTGGTCTCCTCGGTGACGCGGACGCGGACCCGTTCGCCCGGCAGGGCGTGGCGCACGAAGACCACCTGGTCGCCGTGGCGCCCCACGCACCAGCCGCCGTGCGCGACGTCGTCCACGGTCAGCTCGAAATCCTGTCCCACACGGGTCATCTGGTGTACGGGGCGCCCCGTCTTCAGACGAGAGAGCAACCCCTTCCTCCTTAAAACTGTGGTGGTGTGCCGGGGCTCGGGTGAGGCCCCGGCACGGTAGGGCTCACGCCCTGTTCTCCCGAACCAGATGATCCGGGGTGACGCCACCGGTAGCAGGTGAACCACTGGTGGTCTCCCCTCGTACACGTTCCACACCGGGTGCCACGCGTGCGTGGCGTCCGCGCCCCGTTTCGCCCCCGTTCCCGGGGAGGGTCCCGCCGGTCGCGGTGGGCGCCGCCGACGCGGATTCCAGAGCAGGCCGCTGAGGAAGCACGGCCTGGTGGGTCTTCCGTCCTGTGTGGAACGTAGCCAACGAGTCACCTCTCCGGGTGTTGGCTGGTGTTGGTGGCGGCAGGCCATCGGCCACGTGGACCGAAAACCCCCTCCTGAAAGAAGGGGAACCCGTTATGGCGGTGTCCTTGAGAGATGGTCGGGTCACGTAACAGGTGCCCCTACACGCACAGCCACCGACCATTCCCAATCTACCGGCCCGGACGTACCGCCCGCGTTGCCCTGTGGACGGTGGCCGGGGCCGCCGAGCATGTCGGCCGTATCTGTGCCAAGGTTTAACCGTGCGCGCGCAGCGACGGCGCGCGCGGCGGCTATCTCGACGGGAGTGCGGGCGAGGTGCACATCGTGATCATGGGGTGCGGCCGGGTGGGGTCCACCCTGGCGCACACCCTGGTGGACCTGGGACACACGGTGGCGGTGATCGACCAGGACCCCGAGGCGTTCCGGCGCCTGCGCGGTTCCGTGGCCAAGCACGCGATCCGGGGCGTGGGGCACGACCGGGAGGTCCTGCTCACCGCCGGGATCGACCGCGCCGGGGCGTTCGCCGCGGTCAGCAACGGCGACAACTCCAACATCATCTCGGCGCGGGTGGCGCGCGAGACGTTCGGTGTCGAGCACGTGGTCGCGCGGATCTACGACCCCCGCCGCGCCGAGGTCTACCAGCGCCTGGGCATCCCCACCGTGGCGACGGTGCGGTGGACGGCCGACGCGGTCCTGCGCCGGATGGTTCCGGGCGACGGACGGCTCACGGTCGGCCCGGAGTGGCAGGACGCGTCCGGGACCCTCGCGATGAACGAACTCACCCTGCCGCCGGGGTGGGCGGGGCGCCGCGTGGCCGACCTGGAGGAACGGGCCCCGGTACGTGTGGTGTACCTGACCCGGCGGGGCCGGATCGTCATGGCCCGCTCCGACGAACCCCTGGAGGAGGGCGACGTCCTGCACGTGGTCGCCCACGGCAGGGACCTGGACGGGCTGCCCGGGCAGCTGGACGACGAGACGGGGCGTGGGTGAGATGAGGATCGCCATCGCGGGAGCCGGGAGCGTGGGGCGCTCCATCGCCACGGAACTGGCGGGCAGCGGCCACGACGTGCTCCTGATCGACCGGGACACCAGGGCCATCGGGGTGGACGACCTGCCCCAGGTGGAGTGGCTGCTGGCCGACGCCTGTGAGCTGGCCACCCTGGAGGACGCCCGCCTGGGCGGCTTCGACGTGGTCATCGCGGCCAGCAGCGACGACAAGGTCAACCTGGTGGTGTCCCTGCTGGCCAAGAACGAGTTCGGGGTGGACCGGGTGATCGCCCGTATCAACGACCCCGACAACGAGTGGCTGTTCACCGAGTCCTGGGGCGTGGACCTGGCGGTCTCCCCGCCGCGGCTGATCGCCGACCTGGTCGAGGACGTGCCCGAGGAGGGCCCGGACGGGGAGGGCACCCTGCCTCCGCTGCCGGGTGCGGAGATCGCGGAGTCGGTCCTGCACGCCGAGAGCCCGTTCGCGGGCGGCCCGGAGGGCGCGCTGACCGGGGCGTTGCCCGAGGGTGTGGCGCTGGTGGCGGTGGTCTGCCCCGGCGGGGTCCGCCCGCCCGACCCCGGGCGGACCCTGTCGGTGGGCGACACCGTGGTCTTCCTCGCCGAGCCCGAGGCCCTGGGGACCCTGGAGGCCCTGCTGGGGGCACCGGACGCCCCCGACGCCCCCGAGGACCGGCCCTAGTGGGCTGACCGGACACGTTCCCGGTGTGCCTGGCGCGCTCCGACAGGGCTGGCCGGTGCGCCTCCACGGTCACCGCGCTAACGTTCCCCGTCGTCCCCGGTCTTCTCTTCCTCCTCCGGCAGCGGTGTGCGGCCCCGGGCCAGCACCCACACCATGGCGGCGAACGCGGCGACCTGGAGCGGCCAGCCCATGGCGATCTTGGAGAAGCCCAGGATGCCGAAGGTGTCGGCCCAGCCGTAGGTCTCGGCCATCCACAGCGGGTACTGCACGAGCACGCGGATCACGCAGGGCAGGACCAGCAGCCAGGTCAGGCGCGAGGCCAGGGAGACCACGGCCGGGTTGGAACGCCAGGAGGTGAAGTCCTCCCTGTCTCCGATGAAGGGGCCGATCATCAGTCCGATCGCGGGCCAGCGCACCAGCACCGACAGGGTCAGCACCACCGCGTAGACGGCGTTGTAGATGATGCCCGGCAGGAAGGCGTCGGCGGCGTTGCCGCTGCGCATGGCGAAGACCGCGGCGATGCCGATCCCGAACAGGCTGGTGAGCACGTACTGCACCGAGGAGCGCTGTACGAGCCTCACCGCGCCCAGGACCAGGGCCGCGGCCACGCCCAGGCCGATCGAGAGCCTCAGCTCCGAGGTGATGATGTAGGAGACCGTGAAGGCCAGGGTGGGCATGGCCGCCTCGACCATGCCGCGCTTGCCGCCCAGTGCCTTGGACAGCTGGGAGCGCACGAGCGCCTCGACCGTGTCCTCGGTGACCTTCGGGTGGTCCGCCGGCGTGGCGCCCGCCGCCGCGTCGGAGCCCCGCTCCGGCTCGGGGGCGTCCCCGGGGCCGGGGGTGTCCGCCGCGGGCGCCTCGGCCCTGTCGTCCGCTTCGGCCGCCGGGGCGGCCTCCTCGGCGGCCCGCTGCTTCTCAGTCATCCTGCTCCCGGTCCGGTTCGGTCGTGGGTGGTCGGTCTGGGTCGGCTGGACGTCCGGCGCCTGCCAGCCCGCCATGATGCCCAGACTATGCGACCCGCCACCACCCCTGGAACACGTACGGTGTTCGGCCGGATGCTTTCCGCTCTCGCCGTGCCGTGTCCGGACCGGCCCGGGGCGTGCGCCTCCTCGGGCGGCGGCGCACCCTGGCGGTCTTCGGGTGCCTTCCGTACGCTGGCGACGAGAGCCGCCGGAGCCGAGAGCGAGCAGGAGCCCCATGCAGCCGAGCACGTCCCCGCGACGGGACCACCTGGAGTTCGCCGCCGCCATGGACCGCGCACTGACCCGGCCCGGCGAGTCCCACGTGTGGTCCCCCCACTCGGTGGGCACGGTGCTGACGCTGCTGGCCACCGGCGCCTCGGACCTGACCCTGTCCGAGTTGGAGGCGCTGCTGGGCGCGGACACCAAGGGGCTGCTGGAGGCGTTGGACGCGGCCGTGGCCGACGAACCGGGACTCGGTCTGGGCACCCTGAACGGCCTGTACGTGCCCGCCGACCTGGAGGTCCTGCCGGGCTTCGAGGCACGGGTGCGTGAGCGTGCCAGCGCAGAGGTGGAGCACGCCGACTTCGAGCACGACCCCGAGGGGGTGCGCTCACGGATCAACGGCAAGGTGGCGGAGGTGACCCGCGGCCTGATCGAGGAACTGCTCCCCGTCGGCAGCGTCCACCCCGCGGTGCGGCTGCTGCTGGTCAACGCGCTGTGGGTGAAGGTGGTCTGGTCCGATCCCTTCGACCCCGGGCTGACCCGTGACAGGCCGTTCCACGCCCCCTCGGGGAAACGGCGGGTGCCCACCATGCACCGGTCGGCCCGTCTGCCCCACGCGCGGTCCCGGGGATGGAGCATGGTGAGCCTGGAGGGGGAGCAGGATCTGTTCCTGGACGTGCTGCTGCCCGACGAGCGGACCGCCACCCCGCCTCCGCTGTCGGCCGACACGCTCGACGGCCTGTACAGCGCGCGTTCCTCCCAGCAGGTGGAGTTGGCGCTGCCCCGCTTCCGGGTGGAGACCGACGCCTCTCTCCTCGAACCGCTGGCGTCCCTGGGGGTGCGCCGTCTGGCCACGGACGCGGCCGACTTCGACGGGATCAGCCCGGAACCGCTCAGGGTCGACCAGATCCTGCACCAGTCGGTGCTGATGGTGGACGAGAAGGGCGCGGAGGGCGCCGCCGCCACCGCCGTGATGATGCTCCGGGCGGCCTCGGTGCCGTTGAGGCCGGTCAGGTTCACCGTGGACCGCCCGTTCGTGTTCGTGCTGCGCCGCCGTGAGGCGATCCTGTTCCTGGGTCGCGTCACCGATCCCGAGGACCCCGGTCCCGCGTCCTGAGGTCCCGGAGGGGCTCGGGAGAGGTCCGCGGGGAGCGGCGGCGAACGGCCGGTCCGCGGGGGGAACGCACCTCGTGGGCTGACCGGATTCGTTACCGGTGTGTCCGAAGTGCTCCGGCCCCGGATGATCTTGCGCCTGTGGCGAGGCTCGGCGCACCAGACTCGCCACAGGTACGAGCGGCGGGNNNCTTGGCATGGAGGCGTCACGGCGGACGAGGCGGGTCGGCGACCCTTCCGGTCACCGCGCTAGACGTCGAACACCTCGAAGCCGGTGGCCCGGGGGACCCCCGCCCACTCCCCCGCACGTGCGGCGGCCTCGGGCAGGAAGGACTTCTGGTCGAAGCCGTCCAGGTTGGACAGGTAGACGGCGTGGGCGTCCAGCGACGCCACGCCCGCCGCCAGGTCGGCCTCGCTCAGCTCCACGTAGTGGGCGGCCTGGGGAGAGGCTCCGAAGGCCACGAAGCGCACCCCCGACCAGGGTTCGAGGCCCTCCCCGAACTGGTCGCGGAACACCCACCGGTTGGCGGCGTCGCGGACCGCGTCCAGCAGGGCCGGGCCGAGCACCCGGTGGTCGGCGTGGTTGAACCCGCCTCCGCCCGGGAAGTGGTCGCGGAAGTTGATGGAGACGATCACCTCGGGTCGGTACCGCCGGATCGCGGCGGCGAGTGCCGCCCGCAGCGGCAGTCCGTACTCCAGGGTGCCGTCGGGGAAGTCGAGGAACTCGACGGTGGCCGCGCCCACGGCCGCCGCCGAGGCGCGCTGCTCGGCCATGCGCAGCGGCGCGCACTCCTCGGGGGCGACGCCGTCGATCCCCGCCTCGCCCTTGGTGACCAGCAGTTCCACCACGTCCTTGCCCTGGCCGGTCCACCGGGCGATCGCGGACGAGCAGCCGAACTCCAGGTCGTCGGGGTGGGCCACCACCGCCAGGGCGCGCTCCCAGTCCTCCGGGAGCGGCCGGGGCGCGCTGTTCTCCGTCGTCTGTGTCATGGGGCCCAGACTACGGAAGAAGGCGCGCGCCGCCCGGCACGCCCTCGGCGGGGCGAGGCCCTCAGGACTCCCCGGAACCGGCCGGAGCGCCGCCGGACGGGCCGGGCTGGGCTCCGGGCGCCGCTCCGTTGGGCGAACGACCCGCGTTGCCGCTCTGGGCGGCCTGCTGGGCGGCGCGCGCCTTGGCGGCCTCGGCCATCTTCTCCTGGATCTCCTTGGGCACGGTGATCGGCAGCAGCTCGCTCGGGGGAACCGGCTGGTCGCCGCGCACCACCACGATGTCGGCGAAGAGCTGTTCGATCTCCGCCATCACCTCGGGTTTGGAGGCGCCCTCGCCGCGGATCACGCCGCGCAGCACCCAGCGCGGCCCGTCCACACCGATGAACCGCACCCGCTGGGCGAGCTGCTTGCCGTCCTCGGTCCTACGGCCCTTGACCGGGACCAGGGCCTTGAGCTCGGGGCCGAAGGTGCCGTCGTGGTCCTCGACCTTGCCGCCCTGCTTGACGACCTGCTCGCGCAGCTCCTCGCGCATCTCGTCCCACAGACCGGAGGACTTGGGCGCGGCGAAGGGCTGTACCTGGAGCGCGCTCTTACCCCGGACCAGGGTCACACCGATGATCTTCTGCTTGCGCTGGGCGTCCTGGGCGACGTTCACCTGGATCTCGGTGCCCTGCGCCATGGGCAGCAGCATGCTGCCCAGGTCCATGCGCTTGGACTCGGGAGCGTCCTCACCGGCGTCCCATGGCCCGGAGGAGCGGTGACGGTCCGCCTCCTTGTCCGGCTGTGCCTGGGCCTCCGGTTCGATCTCGTTGCCGAAGGAGACCGCCCCGGCGGCGCCCTCGCGTCTGGGCGCGGCCTCCGGCTTCGTTCTCTCCGTCTGTTCGTCACGCTTCTTGCGGCGGCGTCCGAACACGCCTTCACCTCTTCGCTTCCGTCGGTCCCGGAATGACACCGGGGATTCGGGGCGCCGTCACCGCTGTGCGGCGTGCCCCCCGGTCGAACCGAAACCACCCGTGCCCCGGACCGACTCCGGCAGGGAGTCGGCCTCGACGAACACCGCCTGTTCCACGCGCTGGATGACCAGCTGCGCGATCCGGTCCCCCCTCGCCACCTTCACCGGGGTGTCCCCGTCGGTGTTGATCAGGGTCACCCTGATCTCGCCGCGGTACCCGGCGTCGACGGTGCCCGGAGCGTTGACGATCGTGAGGCCGCAGCGCGCGGCGAGCCCCGATCGCGGGTGCACGAAGGCCGCGTACCCGTCGGGGAGGGCGATCGCCAGACCGGTGGGGACCGTGGCCCGCTCTCCCGGTTCCAGGGTGACGTCGACCGCGGTGTACAGGTCCGCGCCCGCGTCGCCGGGATGGGCGTACTCGGGCAGGGGAAGATCGGGGTCCAGGCGGTGAACCGTGACCGGGATCCGACCGCCGTCCAGGGAAGTGGTACTCACATTGGCCGAGCCTATCGTTCCCCGGGCGTTGGACCGGTGTCCAGCACCACCGGTGGGGGCGGTACGCCTCCGACCGCGGCGCCTCCCTCTTCGTCGCCCGCCGTCCCCCGCCGGGGGGCGCTCCGCGCCGAGACGGGCCGCCGCCCTCGACGGACGGCCCCCGACCGCGGTACCACGCCCCTGCCCGGGCGTCCTTGGGGGCGAAGGCCCTCGCCGACGCCCGAACAGGGGCCGTGTCGTGCGCTACTCCTCCGAGGACGCGGGCAGGGTCACCTCGACGCTGAGCTCGGCCTCGTCGGTGGTCTGGAAGTCGATCCCGGCGGCGCGGCCCGCGGCGGCGATGTCACCGCTGGCCGCGCGGGCGGCCTCGACCTGCTTGCCCGACACCCTGACGTGCTCGACCTCGGCCCGCATGGACAGCTTGGCCTCGGACTTGGCCTTGCGCACGGCACGCAGCACCTCGGCGGTCGCGGCCAGGACGGCCGGGTCGCCGTCGGCGGACGCGGCGCGGTACTCGGCGGCGTCCGGCCAGCTCTGGGCGTGGACCGAGCCCTCCTGCCACCAGCTCCAGACCTCCTCGGCCACGAAGGGCACGAAGGGGGCGAAGAGCCGGTGCAGGGCACCCAGGGCGACGAGCAGCGCGGCGCGGGCGGAGGCGCCCTCGGCCGACTCGGTGTCGTAGGCGCGGGCCTTGACCAGCTCCAGGTAGTCGTCGCAGAAGTCCCAGAAGAAGCGCTCGGTGCGCTCCAGGGCCCGGGTGTGGTCGTAGGCGTGGAAGGCGGCGGTGGCGTCCTCCACGACGTCGGCCAGCGCGGCCAGCATCGCCCGGTCCAGCGGCTGGGTGACCCGNCCCTCGCCCGCCACGGACATGACGAACTTGCTGGCGTTGAGGATCTTGATGGACAGCCTGCGGCCGACCTTCATCTGACCCTCGTCCATGGCGGTGTCGGTGCCCAGGCGTCCGTTGGCCGCCCAGTACCGGACGGCGTCGGAGCTGTACTTCTCCAGCAGTGCCAGCGGGGTGACGACGTTGCCCTTGGACTTGGACATCTTCTTGCGGTCCGGGTCCAGGATCCATCCGGAGATGCCGGTGGTGTTCCAGGGCAGGGTGCCGTTCTCGAAGTGGGCCCGGACCACGGTGGAGAACAGCCAGGTGCGGATGATGTCCTGACCCTGCGGCCGGTAGTCCATGGGGAAGACCCGCTGGTACAGGTCCGGATCGCGCTCCCAGCCGGAGGCGATCTGCGGGGACAGCGAGGAGGTCGCCCAGGTGTCCATGACGTCGGGGTCGCCCATGAACCCGTTCGCCTGGCCGCGCTGGTCCTCGGTGTAGCCCTCGGGCGCCTGCGAACTGGGGTCGACCGGCAGCTGGTCCTCGGCGGGCACGATGGGGTCGTCGTAGCGCGGGTTGCCGTCGGCGTCCAGCGGATACCAGACGGGGAAGGGGACGCCGAAGAAGCGCTGGCGGCTGATCAGCCAGTCGCCGTTGAGCCCCTCGACCCAGTTCTCGTAGCGGGCGCGCATGTGCTCGGGGTGCCAGGTGAGCTCACGGCCGCGCCGGAGCAGCTCCTGGCGCAGCTTGTCGTCCCGTCCGCCGTTGCGGATGTACCACTGGCGGGTGGTGACGATCTCCAGGGGCTTGTCCCCCTTCTCGTAGAACTTCACCGGGTGGGTGATCGGCGTGGGCTCGCCGACCAGGTCACCGCTCTCCCGCAGCAGCGCGACGGTGCGCTCGCGCGCGGTGTGGACGGTGGCGCCGACGAGCGTGTCGTAGGCCTCACGGCCGGGCCCGGACTCCAGGCCCCGGGGCGGGTCGGCCATGATGCGGCCGTCCCAGCCGATGATGGGCCGGGTCTCCAGCTGGAGCTCACGCCACCAGGTGACGTCGGTGGTGTCACCGAAGGTGCAGATCATGGCGATGCCCGACCCCTTCTCGGGGTCGGCCAGGCGGTGGGCCCTCACCGGAACCTCGACGCCGAAGACCGGCGTGCGCACGGTGGTGCCGAACAGGTCCTGGTAGCGCTCGTCGTCGGGGTGCGCGACCAGGGCGACGCAGGCGGCCAGCAGTTCGGGACGGGTGGTCTCGATGTGGACCGGGGCGCCGTCGGGCTTGTGGAAGGCGACCTTGTGGTAGGCGCTGGGACGCTCGCGGTCCTCCAGCTCGGCCTGGGCGACCGCGGTGCGGAAGGTGACGTCCCACAGGGTGGGCGCCTCGGACATGTAGGCCTCGCCGCGCGCCAGGTTGCGCAGGAAGGCGCGCTGGGCGGCGGCGCGGGAGTTGCCGTCGATGGTGGCGTAGGTGTGGCGCCAGTCGACGCTCAGGCCCAGGCGGCGCCAGATGGACTCGAAGACCTTCTCGTCCTCGGCGGTGAGCGTGTCGCACAGCTCGATGAAGTTGCGCCGGGAGACGGAGACCTGCCGTTTGGGGTCGGGCTTGGCGGGCGGCTGGAAGTCCGGGTCGTAGGGGACCGACGGGTCGCAGCGCACACCGTAGTAGTTCTGGACGCGGCGCTCGGTGGGCAGGCCGTTGTCGTCCCAGCCCATCGGGTAGAAGACGGCCTTGCCGTTCATGCGCTGGAAGCGGGCGACGGTGTCGGTGTGCGTGTACGAGAACACGTGGCCGATGTGCAGGGAACCCGACACCGTGGGCGGAGGGGTGTCGATGGAGTAGACGTCCGCGCGGTCGGCCGTACGGTCGAAGTGGTAGACGCCGGACTCATCCCATACGTCTACCCACTTCGCCTCGATACCGTCCAGCGAAGGCTTGTCGGGCATGCGGAAGGAATGAGAGCGGTTGGTCATGGGGCAATGGTAGTGCGCTCCGGGCCGTGGTCGCTCCGGGTTTTCGGCCGTCGCAACGGGGATCCACGCCTTTTCGCGCACGTTGGCGCGGGGGTGGGCCCCCGTGTCCGGCGCGAGGACGTGAAAGGATTCTCCCCATACCCACAGGGAGGGTGCGCGCGGATCCGCGCGCCCTCGTACACCACCCAACGGAAACGGGATTCGATGGCTAAGAAGGACGGCGGTGACTTCGGCCCCGCTCTCGCGGGCTTCGCGGCCGGGTTCGCGGCACAGTACGTCATGCGCAAGGCGCTGAACTTCACCTGGATGCGCGTCACGGGTGAGGAGCCGCCCACGGACGTGGACTCCCCCGACATCAGTCTCGGCACGGCGCTGAGCTGGGCCGTGGTGGCCGGTGTCGGTACCGAGGTGGCCCGGGTGCTGGCCGTACGCGCCACCCGCGCGAAGATCTTCGGCGCCGGTCCCGAAGAGCTGGAGATCTGACTCCGGCGGTACCCGGATACGACGACGGCGGGGGGGGGGGGGNCGCCGTCGTGTCCGCCCGCGCTCGCGGACGGGGCGTCCGCGGCGGCGCGACGCGCTCCCGTCGGGTGGTGGTGGGATCCGCCCGTGCGGGCGGGAGCCGTCGGGACGGGACGGTTCAGGGGCCGTCCCGTCCGCTCAGACGCACTCCTTGCAGACCAGCTGACCGGCACGCTGCTCGGCGAGCTGGCTGCGGTGGTGCACCAGGAAGCAACGCGAGCAGGTGAACTCGTCGGCCTGGCGCGGGAGCACACGCACCGCGAGCTCTTCGCCCGACAGGTCGGCACCGGGCAGTTCCATGCCCTCGGCGACCTCGTCGGGGTCGACGTCGATCGTGCCGGTGCCCTTGTCCACGCGCCGCGCTTGGAGCTCCTGGAGGCTGTCCTCGTTGATGTCCTCGTCAGTCTTGCGCGGGCTGTCGTAGTCGGTGGCCATCTCTGCTAACTCCATCCCCCTCGTTCAGTGCCTCGTCGCGCGGGTGTAACGCTTGAGAGACCTTCGTTGTGCCCGAATCGGCCGATGAGTTTTCCCGATGTCAGCGGACCGTGCCCCCTCCCGGGCCACTGTCCACAGGTCAGCAGTACTTTCACGGGGTCGTGACCGAAGGCGGCCATGTGCGGCCACCCCGGCGTCGTTCCCCTGGGTACTACCCAGCGTCGGGCACCTCGTAGACCTGGAAACCTGTTCCGCCCACTCCGGACAGAGCGTGAAACACCCGCTCGGAGCCGGGCGAAAACCAGGACATGCCCACGTCAGGAGGGATTCCCTCCGTGTCCACGCCCGGGGAAGCATACCCACCCGAGCTCGGCACACGTGACACGGGTGGGCGTGTCTTCGGACACGTATAGATACCACGAAGCCCGGCCGTACGCAGCTCGGGTCAACGCCGGGCGGGAGCCGTCTCCGGCGCCGGGGGCAGACACACGGTGATGACCAGGCCACCGCCCGCGCGCGGCCACGCGGTCACCACGCCCTCGTGAGCGCGCACCACGGACCGGACGATGGACAGGCCCAACCCCGCGCTGCGGCCCGAGCCGACCCGGTCGCCCGATCCGCGGCGGAACGGTTCGAAGAGCCCCTCGATCTCGTAGGCCGGGATGACCTTGCCGGAGTTCTCCACCTGGACGGCGGGCATGTCCTCGTACATGCCGCTGCGGATGGTGACCTCACCCTCCTCGACGTTGTACTTGAGGGCGTTCTCCACCAGGTTGGCCACGAGCCGCTCCAAGAGGACGGGGTCACCGACCACCGTGGCGGGGCGCAGGTCCTGACGCAGGCTCAGACCGGAGTCGGACAGCTCGCCGCCCAGCTGGCTCAGGACCGTCCCGGCGACCTCGCCCAGGTCGACCCTGGCCCGGACCTCCAGCTCGCGGTCGCTCTTGGCGAGGAAGAGCAGGCCGTCGATGAGGCGTTCGTGGCGGGCGTTGGTCTCCAGCAGGGTCTGTCCGACGCTCTTGAGGTCGGGTGAGACGTCGGGGGCGCTGAGCGCCACCTCCAGCAGGGTGCGGTTGATCGCCAGCGGGGTGCGCAGCTCGTGCGAGGCGTTGGCGACGAAGCGCCGCTGGCCGTCGAAGGCGCGGTCCAGGCGTTCCAGCATGCCGTCGAAGGTGTCGGCGAGCTCACGGATCTCGTCGTCGGGCCCCGACAGGGCGATGCGCTCGTGCAGGGAGCGCTCCGACAGGCGGCGGGCGATACGGGTGATCTTCTGGAGCGGTGAGAGCGCCCTTCCGGCCACCGCGTACCCCAGGACCACCGCGAGCAGACCCACCAGGAACAGCGCGAGCAGCGAGAACCTGGTGACGTGGGTGAGCACCTGCTCGATGAGGTGCCGGTGGGCGAGCAGTTCCGCGGCGCTCTCCTCGGCCAGGAGCGCGTTGAGCAGGAACGCGACGATCAGGTAGTTGACCAGGACCAGCACGGAGCCCGCCGCGAAGAACAGCATCCCGTAGATGAGGGTGAGCCGCGCGCGCAGGCTGATGTTGTCGGTGAAGCGGTGGACGCGGGCGGCGGCCGCGGAGCGTTCGACCCCGGCGCCCTCGGGCTCGGGGGCGTTCAGGCGCCGCCAGGTGCCCGTGTCACCGGGGCGGGTGGGCTCCACCTGCCCCGGTTCGGGACGCTCCCCCGGTCTCACAGGCGGTACCCCGCTCCGGGGACGGTCTGGATGACGGGCGGGTCGCCGAGCTTCTTGCGCAGGGTCATGACGGTGACGCGGACGACGTTGGTGAAGGGGTCGGCGTTCTCGTCCCAGGCCTTCTCCAACAGCCCCTCGGCGCTGACCACGGTTCCCTGGGCGCGCATGAGCACCTGGAGGACGGCGAACTCCTTCGGCGTGAGGGAGATCTCCCTGTCGTCGCGCCGCACACGGTGGTTGGCCGGGTCGAGGGTGATGCCGTGGCGCTCCAGGACGGGGGGCAGCGGGGGCGCGGACCGGCGGCCCAGGGCGTGGACCCGCGCGATGAGTTCGGCGAAGGCGAAGGGTTTGGCCAGGTAGTCGTCGGCACCGATGCTGAGGCCCTCGACCTTGTCCTGGACGCCGTCGGACGCGGTGAGCATCAGGATGCGGCCGTTGTAGCTCTCCCGGACCAGGGTGCGAGCCACGTCGTCGCCGTGGACGCCCGGCAGGTCGCGGTCCAGCACGATCACGTCGTAGTCGTTGACCGCGGTGTGCTCCAGGGCGGTGTCACCGTCGTAGACCACGTCCACGGCCATCGCCTCGCGCCGCAGTCCCACCGCGACCGTGTCGGCCAGGACCCGTTCGTCTTCGACCACGAGTACGCGCACGTTGTCCTTCTTGAGCGTCGGTCCACAAAGAAAGGGGGCCGCTGCCGGCGCATCCCCCAACACACCGGCAGCGGCGTTCTTGGTCCCGGCCGCGTCATCCGTTGTCCCACAGCCGGGGTAAGGAGACGGTAAACCCGTCGGGGCGGTTTCGCGAACCACCCGCTCTCCTCGCCCCGCCCGGGACACGGGCGCTGGGCCGGGAGCTCGCGGCTCCCCCTGGAGCGCGGGGAGCCGCTGCCGGCGAATCCCCCCACCGCCGGCAGCGACTTAACCCCGCACATCTCAAATCTGACACATCAAGAATAAGAAACAAGTAAGCACAAGCCCCCTCAGGGAAATGTGTCTTGGGACACCCTTGCCCGGCACGTGGTGCGGCACCCCGCGCGACGCGGGCCCCTCGCGGGGTCCGGACCTCCGCGTGAACGGAGGACGAGAGGTGAATCACGGAAAGGTCACGTGCGAGGGGGCGGGGTTTGAGCCTGAACGCGGTGCGGTACAGCTAGAAGGCGCACGCGTGGACACCGGCCCCGGGTCGGACCGCGACGTGCACACGTGTCACAGGGACGTGACTCCTTCGATCATGCGGACGCCTCGGCGTGCGCGGACGGAATTTCCGCACCGGGACACGGTCGTGCCCCGGTGCCGACCCCTGGAAGAGGTGCAATGGGCGAGTTCCTCGCGGAGATCAAGGTCCGTATCAACGAGACCTACCGGTCGTTCCAGGCCGCTCAGGCCGCCGGAGACGACTTCCTCGCCGACACTCACGCGTCGGAGCTGGAGGACCTGTACCGCATCGCGGCTCGCAACGGCGTCGACACCTGCGCCTAGAAGCGCTGAGGGGCGCGGTGGGGATCTGGTCCCCGCCGCGCCCCTCGTCATGTCGTGGCCCGCGTCCCCTCAGCCGTCGGTGTCGGCCCCCAGGGGCCGCAGAAGGGCCTCCAGGGCGTCGTGGAGCTCCGGGCGGGCCGCGATGACCAGGTCCTCGCTGGGCGGGCCTCCACCCGGCCCTCCCACGCGCAGGCCCGCCTCGCTGGCGACCAGGCCGGGAGCGGACCAGTCCCAGGCGTGGAGCCCGCGCTCGTAGTAGGCGTTGGCGCGGCCCACGGCCAGCCCGGTCAGGTCCACCGCCGCCGACCCGCCGCGGCGGATGTCGCGGATGTGCGCGATCACCTCCGACAGCACCCTGGCCTGATGGACGCGGCGCTCGGGGAAGTACCCGAACCCGGTGGCGACCAGGGCCTGCTCCAGCGGCACCGCGGGCGGTGCCTCCAGGACACGGCCGTTCAGGCGCGCTCCGCCGCCGAGCACCGCCTCGTAGGCCTCCCCGCGTCCGGGGACGTTCACCGCGGCGGCCACCACCACGCCGTCGATCTCCGCGGCGATGGACACGGCCCAGTCGGGCTGGCCGTACAGGTAGTTGACGGTGCCGTCGATGGGGTCGACGACCCAGCGCACCCCGCTGGTGCCGCCCTCGTCACCGCCCTCCTCCCCCAGGATCGCGTCGTCGGGGCGGGCGGCGAGCAGACGGGACCGGACGAGGTCCTCGGTGGCCCGGTCCATCTCGGTGACGACGTCGGTGGGGCTGGACTTGGTGTCGAGCACGGTGATGCCCGCCTGGCCCCTGGCGGCGAGTTCCCCCGCCTCCGCGGCCACGCTCACGGCGAGGTCGCGCAGGTTCTCCCGGTCGGGGGCGGCGTGGGTGGTACTCACTGGATGTCCTCCGTGGCGTGGTGTCGCGCGCCGGGACGGGCCCGGACGCGGGTCCGGCCGGGGACCGCGGAGCGGCTCCCGGCCGGTCGTGTGCGGCTCAGAGCAGTTCGGGTTTGGTCCACTCCTTGCCGTGGACGTGGTGGTCGAGGAAGGCGAAGACCGTCTCGTACCAGATCCGGGCGTTCCCCGGGGTGAGGATCCAGTGGTTCTCGTCGGGGAAGTACAGGAACTTGGCGTCCACCTCGTGCAGCAGCAGGTCGCGCCACAGGCGCAGGCCCTCGGAGATGGGCACCCGGTAGTCCTTGTCACCGTGGATGACGAGCATCGGGGTGCGGATCCCGGCCGCGTGCAGGTGCGGGGAGTTCAGGGTGTAGCGCTCGGGGCGCTCCAGCGGGGTGCCGAACTCGCGCTCCCACACCGGCGGGTGGTCGGTGGTGCCGTTGAAGGCGTCCAGGCCCCACAGGGAGGCGTGGGAGACGATGGCCCGGAACCGGTCGGTGTGCCCGGCGATCCAGTTGGCCATGTAGCCGCCGAAGGAGCCGCCCATCATGGCGGTGCGCTCGGCGTCGACGTCCTCGCGCGCCTCGGCGGCGTCGGTGATGGCCATGACGTCGGCGAAGGTGCGCGGCCCCCACTGGCCCCAGGCACGGCGGAGCATGTCCTGCCCGTAACCGGTGGACAGGGCGGGGTCGGGCAGCAGGACCGCGTAGCCGCGCGCGGCGAGCAGCCAGGGGTTCCAGCGCCAGGACCAGCCGTTGAAGCTCATGTAGGGACCGCCGTGGACCCAGAGCATGAGCGGGGCGGGCGAGTCGGCGGAGGCCTCCTCGGGCAGCACCAGCCAGGATCGGACGCGGGTGCCGTCGTCGGCGGTGGTCTCGATCTCGGTGAGGGTGCCGGGCATGGTCAGCTCGGACCCGGGTGTGCGCAGGTACTCGGGTTGTCCGTCCTCGGCGTCGGCGGACAGGCGCACGGGTGCGGGCGGGGCGTCCCAGGCGTCGCGCAGCGCGTACACGTAGCGGCCGTCGGGGGACGGGTTGAGGTTGCTGTAGGCGCCGTGGTCGCCTGTGAGGCGGGTGACAGAGCCGCTGGCCAGGTCGATCCGGAAGAGGGGGCGGCGGCCGTTCTCGTCGGCGACGAGGTACACCGCGCCGGAGTCGGCGCCCCAGGCGAGCTCACGCGGCCACAGTTCGTGGTCGGGGAGCAGGTCGCGGCCCTGGCCGGTGGCCAGGTCGACCAGCCAGGCGGTCTCGTCGCGGGGTTCGCCGTCGTAGTCGCCGTCGAAGCTGCGTACGAGCAGGACGTGGCGGCCGTCCGGGGAGACGAGCGGTCCGCCGAAGTCGTGGTCGGGGTCGGTGGCCAGGGTGCGGCGCTCGCCCGTGGCGGTGTCGATGGCCACGATGTCGGATCGCTGGGCGCCCCGGCCGGTGGGCACCCGCCACTCGGTGACCAGGGTGGTTCCGTCGGGGGTGAGCTCACCGCTCGCGCCCAGGAGCGCCATCCCGGCGTCGGGGGTCAGGTCCCTGGGTTCGCCGAGGCGGGAGTCCTCGTCGGCGGGCGGTTCGGCGACGAGGTAGCGGGGGTGGTCCGGACCGACGTCGCTGTCCCAGGAGCGCACCGGCAGCGCCTCGTGCAGGATGGCGGTGACCCCCGCCTCCTCGCGGGCCTTGCGGGCCTCCCTGTCGGACTCCTCGTCCTCGCTGCGCGGGAGGGTGGCGGCGGTGAGGGCGACCAGTCCGGAGTCGCGGGCGACCGGG
>NZ_ANAX01000272.1 GCF_000341065.1 Nocardiopsis halotolerans DSM 44410
ACGGCCTTGGCGTCGGCCGTGGCCTCGGGGTCGGGGCGGCCCGTGGTGAACAGGACCGAGCCGTCGGGGAGGAAGCCGACGCCGCCCTCGCCCTTGGCGGAGCGGGTGAGGCGTCTGGGGGCGCGACCGCCCTCGGACTCGGGGGTGACGTCGATCTCCCACAGGGCGCTGCGGAAGGACTTGGCGTCGGGGGCGATGCCGCTGACCGGCGCGACCAGACGGGTTCCGTCCGGGGAGAGGCGCAGTCCGTTGACACGGCGCAGTCGGACGTACTCCGGCAGTTCATACCAGGAACGAACCAAGACACATACTCCTGAAACGTCGACTTGTGATCGGGGCCGACCTCGTCGAGGGGGGCCGTGGGGGCCGCTGGTTTCCCCGCCCGTTCCCGAGCGGTGTCAGCAGTGTTTACCCACCTTGCCACACGTGGTGAGCACTGTGTCGAGCCTCACCCCCGTAGGGGCCGGGCGGAACGGCGGGTTCCCCTCCTGGTCCCAGGATGGTCCCGACCGGGACCGCGGCGAAAGCCCCCTCCGGAAACTGTGGACGACCCCGCGCCGGACGACCCCGCGGCCGGGCGCGCCGGCCGCGGGGATCAGCGCCTCAGGCCGAGCAGGAGCAGTCGGTGCAGCGCGCGAGCGAGCTCAGGCGCCTGGGCTCGGTCCCCTCCGCGTACTCGCGGACCAGGTCGGTCACCATGGACACGAACGCCGGGTGCGTGCCGGGGCTGAGCGCGCGCTCGTAGCCGATGCCGAGCTTCTTGGCGGTCTCGCGGGCCTCCACGTCGAGGTCGAATCTGACCTCCATGTGGTCGGAGACGAAGCCGTGCGGGATCACGACCACGGCGGGCACGCCCTCGGCGGCCAACTCCTCCATGCGGTCGTTGACGTCGGGCTCCAGCCAGGGCTGGCTGGGCGGGCCGCTGCGGCTCTGGTAGACGACCTCGTGGGGGAGGTCGCGGTCGAGCCGTTCCACCACCAGACGCGCCACCTCGGCCAGCTGGGCGCCGTAGGCGCCCTCGGGGCCGAAGGAGTGGCCGGGGCCCCCGCTGGCCTCGGCCATCGACGTGGGGATGGAGTGCGCGGAGAAGAGCAGGTGCGCGCCCTCGCGCTGCTGCTCGGGCAGGGCCTCCAGGGCGGCGCGGGTGTGCTCGACCAGCGGTTCGACGAAGCCGGGGTGGTCGTAGAAGGGCCGGATGAGGTCGACCTCGGGGGCGTCCTCGCCCAGCGCCGCGCGGGCGCGGGCGACGTCCTCCTCGTAGGCGGTGCGGCTGGACCAGTTGCAGTAGGCGGAGGTGGGCAGCGCCAGGACGCGGCGCACGCCGTCCTCCTTCATCCGGGCCAGGGTGTCGGTGAGCATCGGGGCCCAGAACCGGTTGCCCCAGTAGACGGGCAGGTCGATCCCGTTGGCGGCGAAGTCGGCGGTGACCGCGGCGAGCAGGTCGCGGCACTGCTGGTTGATCGGGCTGACCCCGCCGAAGAGGAAGTAGTGCTCGCCGACCTCGGCGAGCCGCTCGCGGGGGATGTTGCGCCCTCGGGTGACGTTCTCCAGGAACGGGATGACCTCGTCCTCGCCTTCCGGGCCACCGAAGGAGATCAGCAAAAACGCGTCGTAGTAGCTCACGTGTCCCATGAAACCAGTTCCCGCGCGCCCGCTCGCGCGACCCCCCGTGTCCGTGTCCTGTGGTCTTGGCCTCTCCCGCGGCCTCCGCCGAGGCGCCGTGGCCGGTACCCGGGGTCCCCTGGTCGCACGGGTGACCCGTCGGTAACCTCACCGCATGACAGATGTGTTGTGGCACACGTGGGCGGACACCCACCAGGCCCGCCCCAGACGTACGGCGACCCCGGGAGGCGCGGCGGAGGTCGCCGCGGCGGTCTCCTCGGCCGCCGACGACGACCTGCGGGTCCGCATGGTCGGTACGGGGCACTCCTTCACCGACGTGGCCGTCACCGACGGTCTCCTCCTCTCCCCCACCTCCCTGACCCGGGTGCGTTCGGTCGACCCGGAGGCGGGCACCGCCACGGTCGAGGCGGGCCTGCCCCTGTGCGACTTCAACGACGTGCTGGCCGAACACGGGGTGGCGCTGGCCAACATGGGCGACATCGCCGTGCAGACCATGGCGGGCGCGGTGCAGACCGGCACCCACGGCACCGGCAGGGACGCGGGCGGGCTGGCCAGCCAGGTGGTCGGCCTGGAGATGGTGCTCGCGGACGGGTCTGTGGTCGAGTGCTCGGCGGAGCGCGATCCGGACCTGTTCCACGCGGCGCGTGTGGGCCTGGGTGCGTTCGGCGTGGTCACCGCCCTGACCATGGCGGTGCGCCCGTCCTTCCTGCTGCACGCGCGCGAGGAGCCGATGCCGTTCGAGGAGGTGCTGGAGCGCCTGCCAGAGCTGCGCGCGGACAACGACCACTTCGAGTTCTTCTGGTTTCCGCACACCGGCAACACCAACACCAAGCGCAACAACATCACTCGGGGGCCCGCGCGGCCCCTGTCCCCCTTCCGGAAGTGGCTGGACGACGACTTCCTGTCCAACACGCTCTTCGAGGGGGTCAACCGGGTGTGCCGCCGGTTCCCGGGCGCGGTGCCCGCGGTGAACCGGATCAGTTCGCGGGCCCTGTCGGCGCGCAGCTACACCGACGCCTCGCACCGGGTGTTCGCCTCGGTGCGCGACGTGCGGTTCGTGGAGATGGAGTACGCGGTGCCCGCCGAGCACCTGGTGGACGTGCTGCGTGAGGCGCGCTCCGTCGTGGACCGGCGCGGGCACCGGGTGAGTTTCCCGGTGGAGGTGCGCTTCGCCCCGGCCGACGACGTGTGGCTGTCCACCGCCTACGGGCGCGACACCGCGTACGTGGCGGTGCACATGTACAAGGGGACCCCCCACGAGGACTACTTCGCCGATCTGGAGGCGGTGTTCACCTCCGTGGGCGGGCGTCCGCACTGGGGCAAGATGCACACGCGCGACCGCGCGTACCTGGAGGAGGTCTACCCGAGGCTGGGCGAGGCCCTGGCGGTGCGGGACCGCGTGGACCCGGGGCGCAGGTTCGGCAACGCCTACCTGGAGCGGGTCCTGGACTGAGCGGTCGGGGAGGCGGCCGGAGTGACCGGGGCGGCCGGAACGTGCCACCGCCCGGTTCCGGTCCCCGTCACATCGGCCGGTCGCGCGGGGTCGACCCGGTGACGCCGCATCGGAGAGGAACGTGACGGGTGAACGAGAACGCATGGCTCGCCGAGGGTTTCGAGGAGCACCGCCCGCGCCTGCGCGCGGTGGCCTACCGGATGCTCGGGTCCGGGGCCGAGGCCGACGACGCGGTGCAGGAGGCCTGGCTGCGCCTTCGCCGTAACGACGCCGAGGAGATCGACAACCTCGCCGCGTGGTTGACCACGGTGGTGGCGAGGGTGTGCCTGAACACGCTGCGCTCGCGGGAGCGGCGACGCGAGGAGCCCCTCGACGTACGCGTGCCCGACCCCGTCGTCAGCCGCGAGGAGGGCGGGGACCCCGAGCGGGAGGCGGTGCTGGCCGACTCTGTGGGGTTGGCCCTCCTGGTGGTCCTGGAGACCCTGAAACCCGCCGAGCGCCTCGCGTTCGTGCTGCACGACATGTTCGCCGTGCCCTTCGAGGAGATCGCGCCGATGGTCGACCGCTCCCCGGCCGCGGCGCGGCAGCTCGCGAGCCGGGCCCGGCGG
>NZ_ANAX01000273.1 GCF_000341065.1 Nocardiopsis halotolerans DSM 44410
CCCCGCACCGGACCCCGACCTGACGCGTCAGCGCGAGGTCGTCGACGCGTTCTTCTCGGCGGCCCGCGACGGCGACTTCGAGGGGCTCGTGGCCGTGCTGGACGCCGACGTGGTGCTGCGGGCCGACGGTGGTACCGCGCGCGCCCGCCACACACAGGTGATCACCGGCGCGCGGGCCGTGGCGGGACAGGCCGTCACCTTCGGAGGGCTCTCCCCGTTCGCCCGTCCGGCGCTGGTCAACGGCGCGGCCGGGGTGGTCGTCGCCGTGCGGGGACGGCCGGTGTCCGTCATGGGCTTCACCGTCGTGGACGGGAGGGTCGCCGCCATCGACGTGCTCTCCGACCCCGAGCGCCTCCAGCGCCTCGACCTGACGGTTCTCGACGGCTGAGGTCCTTCGGGCGGCGGGCCCTCCGCACGCCCGCGCCGACCGCCACGGGCGCGGAGCTCAGCCCGTCGGGGGCGTGCCGGGTTCGGGGGCGGGGACGGCCTCCTCCCCGCCGCCCTGCTCCCCGGTTCCGGTATCGGGTGCCTCCGGGCCCTGGGTCTCGCCGTCCCCCGGCGGAACGGTGGGTTCGGTGGGCTCGGTGGTCGCGCCCGTGTCGTCGTCGGGGGCCTCGGAGGCCCCTTCCTCGGAGGCCCCTTCCTCGGCGGTGCCGTCCTCGGGTGCGCCGGTTCCGGGTGCGGGCTCGGTCGGCTGGTCGGTGGCGGGGGCCTCCTCCTCCGGGCGCTCGGCCGAGGGGTCGGTGCCGTCCCCGGTACCGGTGGGAGTCCCGGGTTCGCCCCGGGGGTCCTCGGGCGCGGAGGTGGTCCCGCCGAGCAGGGTGGGCGCGGTGGATTCGTCCCCGCCCTGGGTCCAGGAGGTCAGGGACCGTCCGGTGAACAGCTCGAAGAGCAGGACCACCAGCATGACCAGGACGAAGACCACGACGGCGGGGACCACCATGGAGCGCCAGCCGCGTCGGCCGCGCTGGCCGCCTCCCCCACGGGTGGAGGGGGTGCCGGGGGTGTCGTCGGTCAGCGTGCCGGCACGGCCGTCCAGTACGGGCAGGGCCATGGTGCGGGTGGCGTCGCACTCCTCCGGGTCCGCGGCCCCGGAGACCTCCCTCAGCAGCGCGGTCTCGGAGATCCCGTCGGGTTCGGGGGCGACGGGCGCTCCCGGTGCGTGGGGGACCCGGGCGCCGTTCTGGGCGACGGCCCTTCCCGCCAGCTGTCTGGCCTGCTCGCCGCTGCGTGAGAACCAGTGCTGCAGCAGGGGACTGGCGAGAGTGCTGAGAACGGCCATGACGGCGGTGCCGATGATCGTTCCGTACACGTTCAGGTAGGAGGCGGCGGTGGCCGCGGCCAGCGTCGCGGCCCCGGCCCCGGCGACCTGCGAGACGCTCAGGTCGATCCGCCTCCCCTTCTTCCCCTCCTCCTCTTCCCCGTGATCGTCGTCGTGGTGTCCGGTCCGACCCATCCGGCCGTTCCCCCCTTCGTCGGCCGCGCGGGGGCGCGGCGAGAACTGGCAAGCGTGGGATGGGCGTGTGGTGGGGCAGACAGCCCCACAGATCACAAACTTCACATAACGCCCATAGCTTGATAACTCACCCCAAGGGCGACAGGGTTCCGATAACGCCACGAAATAAGAAGCATCACTCTCTTGCAGACATCGGCGTGTCGAGTTGCGTCCAGGAGGATCCATGTTCATGTGGAACGGTCCGGGATCGGAGTTTTTCCCAGACCTGGGGTGATTCGAGGGGCGCGGGATACCATCGCGGCGGAGCCCTCGTGCGGGATCGGCGACATTCCCCCGCGATCGCTCCCGGTCGCCGAAGGGTCAGCGTGCCAAGATTGGTAAAGAAGCGACCGTGAGGGCCCCGGACACCCGGGGCAGCTCCCACCGCGGCGGATGCCGCGGACCGGGAGGCGGGCACACAGTTCGGACATGCCGGGCGCGGTACTGGCCGAACAGTTGTCGGCCGACCAGACTTGGAGAACGCGGGGGTGGGTCGCGGGACCTGCCCTCGACGGGACGCGAAAGGGAGGGCGATGCACGAGCTTCGCCTCGTGGCCGTGAGCGAGGACGGCACCTACCTGGTGCTCGCCAGCACCGGCCGTGGAACCCGTTTCATGCTGCCCGTCGACGACCGCCTCCGCGCCGCCGTACGCGGCCAGTTCTCCCGGCTCGGCCAGTACGAGATCGAAGTGGAGAATCCGTTGCGCCCCAAGGAAATCCAGGCCCGCATCCGGTCCGGCGAGACCGCGGAGGCCATCTCCGAGATCTCCGGTATACCGATCGAACGGGTCCGCTGGTTCGAGGGCCCCGTCCTCCAGGAACGCGAGTACATCGCCCAGCAGGCCCAGCGCGCCAGCGTGCGCGGCGAGGCCGGTCCGGGCCCCTCCCTGGAGGAGTTGGTCACCAAGCGGATCGGCGCGCACCAACTGGAGACCGGTGACGCGGTGTGGGACTCGTGGAAGCGCGAGGACCGCTCCTGGCAGCTCAAGCTCGTCTTCCTGTACGGCGGCGAGGAGCGCGTCGCCCACTGGCTGTACGAGCCCAGACACAACAGCGTGACCCCCAGCGACGAGGAGGCCGCCCGGTTCTCCTCCGCCGAACCCGAGCCCGTGTCCTCCCCCGGCGCGAACGTGACGCCCTTCGCCCCGCGCCGCCCCGAGGCCACCGCCGGCCTGCCCCGACCCGAGGCCCAGCCGAGCGCCGAACTCGACCACCCCGCCACGCGGCGCCCGTCCTCCGACGAACCCCTGCGCTCCGCGCCGACCGCCCACCCCGGGACCCTCGGCGTCGCGCGCCCCGGCCACCCCGCCGAACGCGAGCCGGAACGGCCCGCGGAGCACCGCCCCACGGGGTGGGAACGCGAGCGTCCCGCCGAACTCCGTTCGCCGGGGCGGGAGCGGCACACGGAGCCCCGCGTGGAGCGTCCCGCCGAACGCCGCCAGCCGGAGTGGGAGCCCGAGCGTCCGATGCCCCGGGCCGAGCCCGAGCGGCGTCCCGCGCCCCCCGCGTACGGGGAACCGGCCGTCCACGGGGAACCCGTCGTGGAGGAGCGCCGCCCCGAGCGCCGTACGGAGTGGCCCCGGGACGCCCGTCCCGTCAGGCCGACGGAGCCCGAGGAGGCGCCGCCCGCCGCCGAGGCCCCGGCCCCGCAGCGCCCTGCCCCGCGCCGCCGCCGCGCCACCATCGACCTCAACGACAACGGCACCCCGCGCCGTGCCGTCGACCAGCCGCCCGCGTCCACGGTCCCGGCGG
>NZ_ANAX01000274.1 GCF_000341065.1 Nocardiopsis halotolerans DSM 44410
AAGGGCCGCGGTCGCCGCGCCTCGGTCCCGTCGTGGGACGAGATCATGTTCGGTTCCAAGAAGGACGACTGAGACACGCGCCCGATCCTCCGGCGGGGGCGGCGGCCGCACCCGGGCACGACCGCCCTTCCCCGGTTCAGTCGTGCCCGGGGCCGCGCGTGCCCCGGTTCCCGTGTCCCTCCGTGCCGTCCGTTCCGGTGGCCCCGGAGTCGACCAGGAACGGACGCACCATCTCGGGGGTGACCCGGGCGGCGAAGGCCACCGAGTCCGCGAGCGAGGCGTCCTGGGCGGTGTAGCCGCCCGAGCCCGCGCCGACCGTGACCTGGAGGTCGGCCAGCGATGAGGAACGCTGGAAGAGGGTCTGCCGCCAGGCCCAGCCGATCACCGCCGAACGCTCCACCATCGCCTGACCGCGGCGCAGCGATCCCGAGCGCACGCTCACGCGCTCGCCGTCGTAGCCGTGGCCGAGGGAGCGGTAGCGGTCCGCCCCCAGGGGGATCCCCAGCACCGCCAGCGCACCGGACACCCAGGCCAGCCACGCCACGTCCGCGATCAGGAAGACCACCAGGGCCACGGCGAACGGGCCCACGGACCGGGTCAGGCGACGGTACAGCGCGGCGCGCGGATGCCGGTCCAGGCCGCCCCGGTACACGCCCAGAGCTCGGTCCACGACCGCGTCGACCACCGTGCGCCGTCCGATGGGCAGCAGCACCGCCCGGTTGGCCGTGTCACCAAGCCCGGTGACGATGGCGCGCAGCCGCACCGCCCCGCGCACGCGCTCGAGGGGGCTGTCCAGCAGTTCGTAGCCGCGGACACGGCGCTTCTCCAGCGTCACGCTGCGCCGGGTGAGCAGTCCCCGCTCGGCGACCAGCGAACCGTCGCGTTCCTGGAGGGTGAAGCCCCAGTGGGTGAGCGCGTAGGAGACCACGGCGAACACCGGCATCAGCAGCACCAGCACACCGGCGAAGACGGCCGCCGCCACCAGGAGGAACCGACCGTCGGAGTTGGTCAACCAGTCCACGAAGTAGTCGGCGGCCAGGTCCCCGGCCGTCTGCTGGACCATGCCGAACAGGGTGGCCAGGACCGCGAACGGGGTGAGCAGGTATCCCAGGTTCAGTGCCCCGTACAGGTACCACGAGCGGGGCATGGCGAAGTGGGTGACGGTGTCGTCCCCGGGGTCGCGCGGCCCTCCGTCGTGTTCCGCGGCGCGCCCCCGTGCGACCTCCTCCGCGCCCGGCGTGGTCTCCCCCGCCGTGTCGGCCGCGTGCCCGGTGAGCACCGCCCTGCGGTGCAGCAGGACCCGCCGCAGCCGGTCGGCCTCCTCCGCCGCCACGGCGTCGAGCTTGCCGTCCTCGCTCGCGCCCGCCGACCCCGCGGCGGCCTCGATACGGACCACGGCCACACCCAGCATCCGGTGCAACAGGGTGCTGGTGACGTCCACTCCCCGCACACGCTCCAGCGGAATGGTGCGCTGGGAACGGCGGAGCAGCCCCCTGCGGATCTCCAGGCGGTCGCCGGCGACCTCGTAACGGGTCGTCCGCCAGGTGACGAACCCGCCCACGAGCAGGGTCACGACGGTCGCGCCCGTGGCGGCCAGCACCCAGGCGTTGAACCCGCCGAGCACCAGACCGGCGGCGATCGGCAGCAGGAGGCCGCGGAGCTGGTTGATGGGGCCGACGACCATACTGCGCGGGCTGAGCTGGCGCGCGGGTTCGGCGCCCAGGAAGCGTGCTCCGCCCGGTTCCTCCCCTCCCCACCAGTCACGGGGAGCGTCGGGCCGCCCGCCCGCGCCCTCGGGCGCACGGGCACCGACGGGGGCGGGCTCCTCCGGCCCGTCCTCCGCCGCCGGGTGCGGGCCAGACGGTACGGGACCGCCTCCCGGAGCGACCCAGCCGCCGTGCTCCCCCGCGTCGTCCGGCTCCGGTCCGGAGGTCCGGTCCTCGTGTCCGCCCATCAGGTCGCGTCGTCCCGCAGGGTTCCGGCGCGCACGGCCAGTTCCTCGCTCAGGCGGCGGGCCTCGTCCGTGTCCAGGCCCTCGATCGTGGACGACCCGGCGTAGGAGGCGGTCTGCACCTCCAGCGTCGCCACGTCGAACACGCGCTCCAGCCACCCCTGTGTGTGGTCGACCGTCTGGATGCGGTTGACCGGGACCAGCTGCCAGGAGCGGCTGATCCAGCCCGCGCGGGTGTAGATGACGTCCCCCGAGACCTCCCAGCGGTGCACCCGGTACCGCCAGGACGGCACGACGGCCACCTTGAGCAGGACGTAGACCGCGTAGACGACCGGTAGCAGCCAGGCGTTGTCACGCGCCCACGCGGGGATCCACGCCCAGCCCAGCGACGAGGCGGCCCAGGCGAGCGCGGAGAACAGGAGCAGGGTGAGCACGCCGCCGAACAGGATCCGCAGGGTCCACACCCCGATCGCACGGCCGCTCACACGGCGCAGCGGCGGACGCAGCCGGGCGGTCCCTCCCCCGCCGGGCTCCGGCGGCCCCTCGGGGGCGGTGTCGGCGTCGTGGGGCGGGGTGTTCGTCACGCGGACGAGTCTAGTGGCCTCGCACCGCGACGCTCCCGCCCAGGGTTCCGGCCACCCACGCTCGGACCCTCCGCGCCCTCGCTCCGCGACCCCTGACCAGGCCCGCCCGGAGCCCGGTCCCACTCCCGCCCGTTCCGCCACGAGTTCACGAACGCTCCGCACGGGAACGTCAGTATTTGTCAGCGTTTCGTCAGACCGGTTCGTCAGAATTGACGGTAGACGTTGATATGGAGGACCGATGACTGACGCCATCCGCGCGGAGGGTCTGGTCAAGCAGTTCAAGGGCAAACGCGCCCTGGACGGTGTGGATCTGACGGCCAGGACGGGGGCCGTGCTGGGCATCCTGGGACCCAACGGGTCCGGGAAGACCACGACGGTACGCATCCTGGCGACCCTGCTGCGCCCCGACGAGGGCCACGCCGAGGTCGGCGGGTTCGACGTGGTGCGCCAGCCCCACGAGGTACGCCGGCTGATCGGGCTGACCGGCCAGTACGCAGCGGTCGACGCCGACCTGACCGGAACCCAGAACCTGGTGCTCATCGCCCGGCTGCTGGGCTTCGACCGTGCGGGCGCCCGGTCGCGCTCGGCCGAGCTGCTGGAGCGCTTCGGGCTCACCGACGCCGCCAACCGCCCCGCCAAGACCTACTCGGGCGGCATGCGGCGACGGCTCGACCTGGCCGCGAGCCTGGTCGGCCGACCGTCGCTGCTGTACCTGGACGAGCCCACCACCGGTCTGGACCCGCACAGCCGCAACGGCCTGTGGGACGTGGTGCGCGGGCTGGTCGACGACGGTGTGACCGTCCTGCTCACCACCCAGTACCTGGAGGAGGCCGACCAGCTGGCCGACGACCTCATGGTGCTCGACCACGGGCGCGTGATCAGTGAGGGCACGCCCGAGGAGCTCAAGAGCCGCGCGGGCAACCAGGTGCTGGAGGTCCGCACCACCGGGACCGGACAGCTGTCCCTGGCCACCAAGATCATCGAGGCGGCCACCAGCACTCCGGTGACCTCCGACGGGTTGCTCGCCAGCGTCCCGGTCACCGACTCGCAGGTCCTGCCCGAGGTCGTGCGCCGCCTCGACGAACAGGGTGTGACCGTCGCCGAGCTGTCCCTGCGCAAGCCCAGTCTGGACGAGGTCTTCCTCGCCCTGACCGGGCACGGCGCCGAGGAACACTCCCACGGGACCGAGAACGAGGAGACACGAGTATGAGCGCCGTGACGACCCGGACGCCGTCGGCGCGCTCCGGGGACGCGCCCACCACTCCCGAGCGGATCAGTCCGCTGCTCACCGTCCAGAACGGTCTGCAACTGGCCTCGCGCAGCGTGCTGAAGATCAGGGCCAACCCCGAAGAGGTCTTCGGGCTGATGTTGCAGCCGGTCATGTTCGTGACCCTGTTCGTCTTCGTGTTCGGACAGGCGATGATGGGCGACTGGCAGAGCTACCGCGACTTCCTGATGCCCGGCATCATCGCGCAGTCGGTCATCTTCGCCACGCTGGGCACGGGCTTCTCCCTGAGCCAGGACGTGGAGAAGGGCATCTTCGACCGGTTCCGGTCGCTGCCCATCGCCCGCTCGGCCCCGCTGACGGGCGCCATCCTCGGTGACCTGGTCCGGTACACGATCACCGTGGTGATGGTGCTCCTGGTCGGCATGGTCATCGGGTTCCGGCCCGAGGGCGGTGTGGTCGGCGTGCTCGTGGCCGCCGCCCTGGTCCTGCTGTTCGCGTTCGCGCTGTGCTGGATGTCGGCCTTCGTCGGCATGGTCGTGCGTACGCCGATGGCGGTGCAGGCGTTCGGGATGATCCTGATGTTCCCGCTGACCTTCAGCAGCTCGGCGTTCGTCAACCCGCAGGACATGCCGAGCTGGCTCCAGGCGATCGCGGCCAACAACCCGGTCACCCACGTCGTGGACGCCATGCGCGCCCTGATGCTGGGCACGGGCGAGGCCACCGGCCCGGTGCTGTGGAGCGTGCTGTGGGCGGCGATCATCACCGCGGTCTTCTCCCCGCTGGCCGTGTGGGCCTACCGGCGTCGCACCTGATCCGCTGACACGCGCCTGACGGCGCTGACGCCGCGCCGCCCGGGGGTTCCCGGGCGGCGCGGCGTCACTCCGGCGCGTACGGCTCACTCCCCGTGGGACCGGGTGTCGTCGGGCAGGATCGGGGCCAGCCACGCGTCCACGGACTCGCGGGCGCGTGCGGCGCCGGCGGCGCGGACCCCGTCGACCAGACGGGCGTACTCCGCCGCGCCCAGTCCCCGACGCGCGAGTTCCCGAGCCCGCACCACGAAGGGGGTGGCCGTGTCGGGCACGCCCCGCAGCGTCTCGGAGGCTCCCAGCAGCAGCGCGGCGCGGTGTGGGTCCTCCTCGGCGACCATCATGGCGAGGACGTCCAGGACCTCGGCGCACACCGGGCCGCCCAGCCCCTGGCTGCCCAGCCACCACGCGCGCCCGGCCTGCCGCCAGGCCTCCGCGGTGTCACCGGACCTCCAGGCGACGGTGGTGTACAGGGCCCGCCATGCCGCCTCCACGTAGATGGGGGAGAACCCGCCCAGGTCGGACAGATCCCTCCCGACCCGGTCCAGGACCTCGCGTGCCGCGGCCAGGTCGTCCGTCTCCCGCAACCACTGGGCCTCGGTCAGTCGCAGCAGCACCATGTGCTCCTTCTCGATCGGCTTCCCGGAGGCGCGCAGGGCCCGCAGGTCGTGGTGGGCCGCCTCCAGATCACCGAGGTCGGTGAGGGTCTGGGCCCGGCGGACCCGGAACATCGCCGCCATGGCGTCCAACCCCGCGTCTCCGGCCATGCGTATCCCCTCGGTGAGGAGCTCACGGCAGCGTTCGAGGTCCCCGAACCTGTGCGTGTCCACGACCTGGACGAGGGCCTGGCACTGCCCCCAGGTGTCGCCCCGCGCCCGGAACTCCTCCAGGGCGGCGGTCGCCCTCTCCAGGGACGGTCCGACGTGGCCGGAGATGGCGTCGAACAGGGACAGCAGCAGCCGTACCATGGCCCGCATCCACGGGTCCGGTTGGTTCGCCGCGGCGGTGAGGCGCGCGTAGGTGACGCTCGCGCTTCCCTCCAGCAACGCCTGGTACACCAGTCCGTACACCAGCATGTGGTGCTCCTCGGCGCGCTCCCCCGCCTCCTCCAGGACGGCCTCGACCGCGCGTACGCGTTCCAGGACCTCCTCCTGGTCCGTGGTCGTGTCGGCGTGGTGGAGCAGGGCACAGGCGTAGGCGACGGCGCGCCCCTCGGGGACCCTGTCGCCGACCATGTCCAGGACGTCCCCGGCCCACCGGTGGAGCTGGCGCCAGGATCCGCCCAGGATCCAGTACCACTGGGTGTACTCGACCAGGTCCAGGCCGAGTTCGACGTCGCCCCGTTCGACGGCCCAGCGCACGGCCGCGCCGCAGTTGCTGGCCTCGGCGTTCAGGACGGCGAGCAGCTCCTCCTGGCGCGGACCGCGCAGCAGCGGGTCGGCCCAGCGCCACAGGTCGCGGACGTAGCGGGCGTGCGCGTCGCGGACGCGTTCCTCCTCCTCGCTGAGGTCCAGGCGCTCGGCGGCGTAGGCGCGCACGGTCTCCAGCTGCCGGTAGCGGGGCGGGGTGTCGTCCCGGGCGGGGTTCTCGGCGACCACCAGGGACTTGTCGACCAGGGCGAACAGGACGCCCCACACGTCGTGGCCGCCGACCTCGCCCTCCGTGCCGGGGTCGGCGCAGACCCGTTCGACGGCCTCCAGGGTGGCGCCCCCGGAGAAGATCGACAGGCGGCGCAGCAGGCGGCGTTCGGACTCGTCGAGGAGTTCCCAGCTCCAGTCGACGACGGCCCGCAGGGTGCGGTGTCGGGGCAGCGCCGAGCGGGTGCCGCCGGTCAGGAGGCGGAAGCGGTCGCGGAGCCGGTCGGCGAGTTGGGCGATGGTCATGGAGCGCAGGCGCGCGGCGGCCAGTTCCAGTGCCAGCGGCATACCGTCCAGTTCGCGGGTGACCCGGACGACGTGGGCGACGTTGTCGGAGGTGACGGAGAAGCCGGGGCGCACGGCGGCGGCGCGTTCGGTGAACAGGACGACCGAGGAACAGGCGGCGGCCCGGTCCGTGGTGGCGCCCTCGGGCGGCAGCTCCAGGGAGGGGACGGACAGAAGCTGCTCTCCGGGTACGCCCAGGGGTTCGCGGGAGGTCGCCAGGATCCTCAGACGGGGACACCGGGCGAGCAGCGGGGCCACGGCCTGGGCCACGTCCTCGACGAGGTGCTCGCAGTTGTCCAGGACGATCAGGACGGGCCGGTCCCCGACGAAGGAGACGACCCGTTCCATGGGCGGGGTGGCGACGGCACTGGTGGAGTGCGCCTGGATCACGGCGTGTTCACGCAGTTCCAGTGCGTCGACCAGGGCCTGGGGGACGTCCGCGGCCGCCCTGGAGGCGAGTTCGACGAACCAGCCGCCGCGGGCCAGCAGGTGCGGTGCGCGCGCGGCCAGCGCGGAGACGCTCTCGATCGCCAGGCGGGTCTTGCCCGCGCCGCCGGGGCCCAGGAGGGTGACCAGGCGCTCACGCGAGAGCAGGTCGACGGCGGTGTCCACCTCGGCGTCGCGCGGCACGAAGCTGGTCAGGGTGACGGGCAGGCGCAGGGGCGGGGCCTGCCTGGAGGGTCCCTTCCCCGCCGTGCCGCTGGCGGAACCGGGCACGGCGGTGGCGGAGGGCTCGGGATCCCCGGCGGAGCGGGGTGCGTCGAGTTCGCCGCGCAGCAGTCTCAGGTGCAGGTCCCGCAACTGGGGTGAGGGGTCCAGACCCAGCTCGTCGGCGAGGTGGGCGCGGAAGCCCTCGTACACGGCCAGGGCGTCGGCGGTGCGGCCGGTGGCGGCCAGCGCCCGGACCAGGATCGCGAGGGGGCGCTCGCGGTGCGGTGCGCGTCGGTACAGGGCCTCGGCCTCGGGCAGGACCTCGGCGTGCAGTCCCAGGTCGGACAGGGCCGTCAGGTGGTCCTCCACGGCCGCTCGGTGGGTTTCGGACAGGCGGAGCGCGGTGTCCTCGGCGAGGCCGTGCGCGGTCAGGTCGGGCAGGGCGGGGCCGCGCCACAGGGCGAGGGCCTCACCCAGGTCGCGGGCGGCGTCGGCGGCCTTCCCCGCGGCGAGCGCGGACCGTCCCCGTCTGCTCAGGGTCTCGAACTCGGCCAGGTCCACCTGGCCGGGGTCGATCGCCAGCCGGTAGCCCGAGGCGTCCCCGTCGATCCCGACCCCCTCGCCCAGGGCGCGGCGCAGTCGGGAGACCAGGGCCTGGAGGGCGTTGCCCGCCGACGCGGGAGGATCGCCCGCCCAGATGGCGTCGGTGAGCTCGTCGGTGGTGACCCGCTGGCCGGGCCGGAGCAGGAGGAGGGTGAGCAGCGTGCGCAGGCGCGCGCCGCCGATGGTGACGGGCCGTCCGGTCGCGTCGTGGACCAGGAGGGGCCCCAGGATGGAGAACCGCACCGACCCATGATCACCGATCGTACGGACGGGTGCCCTCCGTCACGGCCTTCCCCCGCGTTCCTTTCTCGTAGGGCCGAAGCCCGCGGAGTGTGGCGGAGGTCGCGCGAAGGGCGACGGCAGACCGAACGCCCGCCTGACCACAGTAAGGTTCGCTCTGGAACGTGTGTCGGTGCCCGTCCGAGACGCCCGCCCGTTCCCCCCACCGAGCCCGGCGCCGGGTGCCTCCCGAGCGCCGTGCCCGTGTCACCGAGAGTTCCGCCTCCACGGCCCGAAACGCAGGAGTCCCATTGTTCCCGGCCCTCCCCTTCCCCCGGACCACCGGTGCGCCGCGTACGGTGCGCACGTCCTTCGGTACGCGCTCGGGCGCGGTGGTGGCGGGGGCCGTACTGGCCCTGACCACGGGCTGCGGCCTCCTCTCGCCCTCGCAGAACGGCGACATGCCCGACGACATCACCGTCACCAGCCCGCTGATGCAGGAGGGCGGGCCGCTGCCGGACGCCTACTCCTGCATGGGGACGAACGGCGCCGAGGCCGGGAACGGCTCCGAGGGAGGGGAGGAGGCCCGCGAGTCGTACTCGCCGCCACTGAGCTGGTCGGGGCTGCCCGACGAGGCCGGGTCGATCGCGCTGGTGGTGGACGACCCCCAGAAGGCCCAGGTGTTCTGGGTGGTCTACGACCTGGACCCGGAACTGGTCGAGCTGCGCCAGAACACGGTTCCGGCCGACGCCAAGCAGGGGCGCAACAGCGTCGGTGAGACCTCCTACGACCCGCCCTGCCCCGAGCCGGGCGAGGCCTACGAGTACCGGTTCACCGTGTACGCGCTGCGCAACCCGCTGGACCTGCCGGAGGGAGCGGCGCTGAACGCGTCCCTGGAGGCGATCGCGAACCAGGCCGTCGCCCGTGGGTCCCTGGTCACCAGCAGCGACTGAGAAGGGCGCTCACGGTCGGCCCCCGTGCGTTCCGGCGGCTCGGGGGCCACGGGGATTATGCGAGGAAGCTTCCGTCGCCCTCTGCACACATCGCACGACAAGGCATACAGTGGGCATGTGCCCCCGCCCTATTTCAGATGACCGATATCCGTTCACTCGCCGCGCGGCGCCCTGACCCGAGACCGCACCGCATCGTCTGCGTCCCTCCGCAGCCGTACCCCGAAGACACCGGATCACCGCGGATCCCGGAGGTCACCGCCTCTCCCGGCCCGTACCCGCCAGGCCGGTCCCCGGTGTGATCCGGGCGCGGCCGACCTCCCCAAGGTAGTGCGTACACCATGACCGTCACCGTCATCATCATCATCGCCGTCATCGTCGTGCTCGCCGTGCTCCTGCTCCTGCTGCTGGGGATGCGCGCGCTGAGCGTCGGCTCCCGCGAGGAGGACCACGATGACGAGTACGAGTACGAGGACGCCGAGGACGACGACCGCGACGACGAACGGCCGCGGGGCCGGACACGCGGCCGGAGCCGGGGCCGGGATCGCGGCGAGGACGAGGAGGAGACCGCGGAGCGGACTCCGCGAGCACGCTCCCGTCGGCCGCGCCAGGACGGTGGCGCCCGGGCGGAACGGCGCCCCAGGGGCAGGCGCAAGCTCGACGATGACTGGGACGACGATGACGGCTCCCTGTCCGACAACGACTTCTGGTCGAGTCTGAGCGAGGACGGCCCCGCGCAGCGGCCCTCCAGGGCCCGTGACGAGCGTGAGGACCGGGCCCCCAACGTCACCGTCCACGAGTACGAGGACGACTACGACGACGAGCACGAAGACGAGTACGGGGACGAGGAGGAGACCGGACCGCCCGGGGCCACCACGGTCCTGCCCGCGGCCAGGAGCGGGAACGCGGACCCCTCCGCGGACCTGGCGATGCTGGCCAGCCTCGGCCAGGGCAGCGGCCCGCAGCCCCCGGAGGACGGGCAACCCCCGTCTCGGTCCTCCAGACGGGGACGGCACGAGCCGGAACCCGCCGAGCGGGAGGAGCGGGGCGAGTGGGACGACCACAGCCTGCCCGAGGCTCCCCGGCGTTCCCCGCTGTCCCCGGCCCCGGAGAGCACACCGGCGCACGGGCTCCCCCAGGCGCCCGGGCCCGCCACATCCGCGGCCCCGGCCTCCGACGGCCCCGTCGGCACGGGCGCGTGGACGCCCGGCTCCTCCTACACACCGTCGGCGGCCGGTCCGCTGGGAACCTCCTCGGATGCGCGCGACCCGCTCGGCGGAGACCCGTCCCATGACGGCGGTTCGACGAGTCGCTCGGACCTTCCGGGAACCGGTACCCGGCGCGCGCCCTTCGAGGACCCGCTCGCCCCGGACTTTCGGCCCCCGACCCCGGCGCCTGGTTCCGACGTCAGCTCGCCGATCTGGTCGAGCATGGACACCGGCGCGCACCAGCGCTCCGACTTCGGCTTCGGCGACCGGAGCGGTCCGGCCGCGTCGGGTACCGGTTCGGCGGCCCCGCATGGTGCGGGTTCCCCGTCCGACCCGCTGACCGGCGGCTACCAGCCGCGGTCGGAGGCGGCCTACGACACAGGAACACA
>NZ_ANAX01000275.1 GCF_000341065.1 Nocardiopsis halotolerans DSM 44410
GGGGGCTTCGGCGTACCGGGACAGAGAGAGTTCGACACCGGTCCCTCCCACACCACCGCCCCCTTCGGCCGGAGCGACCGCGACACCGGCACCCATCACCGGCCCGCCTACGACAGCGGAACCCACCACCGCGGAGACCTCGGCGTACCAGGACAAGCCGGATTCGACACCGGCACACACACCCGCGACACCTTCAGCACACCCGCCCCCTACGACACCGGCACACACACCCGCTCCCCCTACGACA
>NZ_ANAX01000276.1 GCF_000341065.1 Nocardiopsis halotolerans DSM 44410
CTTCAGACTCTTGGATTCCGGAGCTCCGCACTCCGAGATCTGCGCTCCGATCTCCCGGAACCCTGAATTCCATCCCTCCACGAGATTGTGGGCATGCCAAAGCGCACAGGGGTGGGATCCCCCCTATTTCCAGGAAACCATCACGATCCCACCCCGGGACAGCCCCAACCACCACCTGTGGAAAACCCGATCACCCACGGGCTACCACCCACAGACGGCCAGTCACCCCCGGGAGGCCACCCGCGAGCCGCCGCTCACGGACGACACCCCACGGACGACCGCCCGCGGCCAACCGTCCGTCCACCACTCACTTGGACCAGCGGCGGGCGATGTCGGCGGCCAGGGCGCGCAGTTCGTCGGCGGAACGGGCCATGGCGGCCTCGACGGAGCCCGCCGACTCGACGAGGGAGTAGGTCTCGGTGATTCCGGCGGCGGCGGCCTCGGCGCGGCCGACCTTGACGGCGCCCGCCGTGACGATGCAGGGAACGCCGTGCTTGTTCGCGGCCTGGGCGACGCCGTGCGGGAGCTTGCCGCGCAGGGACTGGGAGTCGAACGACCCCTCCCCGGTGATGACCAGGTCGGCCTCGGCGAGGTGCTCGGCGAGGTGTACGGAGTCGAGGACGCGGCTGATACCGGACTCGACGGTGCCGCCGAGGAGGAGCAGGGCGAAGCCGAGCCCGCCCGCGGCACCGGCACCGGAGGTGTCACGGGTGGTGCCCTCGGGGTCGACGCGGTCGGCGAAGGCGGTGAGGGCGGCGTCGAGACGCTGCACCTGGTCGGGGTCGGCGCCCTTCTGGGGACCGAAGACGGCGCTGGCGCCGTGGATGCCCAGGAGCGGGTTGTCGACGTCCGTGGCGGCGATGACACGGACCCCGGCGAGGGTCCGGCGGGCCGCTTCGAGGTCGATGCCGTCGACCTGGTCGGCCAGGGGACCACCACCGTGGCTGAGGTGGTCCGCGGGGGTGGCGCCGAGGGCGGCCAGCAGACCGGCCCCGGCGTCGTTGGTGGAGCTGCCGCCGAGGCCGACCACGACGGTTCGGGCACCGGCGCGGACCGCGTGGGCCACCAGCTCACCGACACCGTGGGTGGTCGTGCGGCCGGGGTCGCGGTCTTCGGCGGGCACCAGGTGGAGGCCGCAGGCCTGCGCGCTCTCCACGTAGGCGGTGTCGTCGTGAAGGAGGTACTCCGCGGTCACGGGCGTGCCGAGCGGACCGGTCACCTCGGTACGGTGCACCTTGCCACCGAGGGCGGTGTGCAGGACCTCGACGAAGCCGGGGCCGCCGTCGGAGAGCGGAAGCAGCTCCGTGTGAGCGGAGGGATCGGTCCGGTGCCACCCGTCGGCCACCGCCTGGGCGGCTTCGAGGGCGGAGAGAGTACCGGCGAACTTGTCAGGAGCGATGAGGATACGCACCGGACCAGTGTGCCAGGCCACATTTCTCCCGTGTGGGGTACCCCCCGCTGGTCAGAGGCCGGGCGCACCGTAGACCGGGAACCAGCGGGAGCGGTCCTTCTCCAGGGGCAGGTCACCGCCGATGGCGGCCTCGGCCTGGAGTTCCAGGGCGTTGTCCCTGCGCTGGCCGCCGCCGACGGGCGCGAAGGGGTAGAAGGTGCCGCGCTTGTAGAGGTAGACCAGTCCCAGGGAGCGCCCTCCGTCGGTGAAACCGACCAGGGAGCACAGGAGGGAGGGCCCGTACCCGTTCGCCTCCAGCGTGGAGTTGACGGCGTGCAGATCGGTCACCAGACCGGTGATGTCGGGATCGGCGTCCTCGCTCGGGGCGCTCCCAGGATCGTGGGAGCGGACCACCAGCCAGGTGTAGCCGTAGTCGTCGGTGACCTGGCCGACCGGCGGCCCCTCGTCGGCGTTGAGCAGTTCGGTGACGTCGCGTTCCAGGTCGGCGAAGGCGGCGCCCTCGGCGGCGCGGAAGGCGACCGAGCCGGTACCGGTGGGGCGGAAANGGCGGCCCGCAGGGTGACGGACGCCGAGGGCAGTCCGAACAGGGCGTCGAGGTCGGGTTTGGCGGGCTCGGAGCGCCCGAGCAGGGCTCGCCAGAAGCTCATGGTGGTTCCGGTCCTTTCGGGTCAGCGGCCCTGGCCGAGCTGCCGGGAGATGTCGGAGAGCTGTTCCAGCCGCTGCTGCATGGGCGGGTGGGTGGCGACCAGCTGGCTGAAGCTGAACCCCTTGCGGGAGAAGGCCGGGGCGAAGAAGAAGGCGTTGAACGGCTCCACCTGGCGCAGGTCGCGTGTGGGGATGCGGGCCATGTCGCCGGTGATCTTGGTGAGTGCGCTGCCCAGCGTCGACGGGCGCCCGGTGAGGTAGGCGGCGGCACGGTCGGCGGACAGTTCCCGGTAACGCGACAGCGCCCGGGTGAGCAGGAAGCTGAGTACCCAGGCGACGGCGCTGACGACCACGACGAGCAGGGCGACGACGGCCGGTGCGGGACCGTTGTTGTTGCCGCGCGAGGCCCCGGCGAACACGGCGAAGCGCAGCCCCGCCTGGGTGAGGAACCCGGCGACGATGCCGAGGAACCCGGCGATGGTCATCACCATGACGTCGCGGTGGGCGATGTGGGACAGCTCGTGGGCCAGGACCGACTCCAGCTCGGAGCTGTCGAGGCGGCGCATGAGCCCGGTCGTCACGCAGATGACCGCGGACTTCTCGTTGTGCCCGGTGGCGAAGGCGTTGGGCACGTCGGTGTCGGCGATCCCCACGCGGGGTTTGGGCATGTCCGCCATGGCGCACAGGCGGTCGATGAGGGCGTGTAGTTCGGGCGCCTGCCGCGGGGAGACCTCCTTGGCGCCCATGGAGAACATGGCGATCCTGTCGGAGGCGAAGTAGCTGAACAGCGCGAACCCCACGACGATGAGCAGCACCAGCCACACGTTGAGCCCCACCAGGACCAGACCGGCGATGAAGGCCATGTAGACGAGGGCGAGAAGGCCCATCGTCGTCACCATGCGAGCGGTCAGTCCCCGGTCAGGTCTGAACTTGGATCCGGCCATGCCGTAGTCCTCTCCGCCGACGCGTCGACTGTCTCGGAGTGTAGTTCGCCCAGGTGGGAAAGGGGTTGAGCGCTCCGTCCGCGCGCCGCGACGACGTTCCTCCCCCTGAGACCGCCTCTACCACTCCAACGGAGGGGGCTCCGTCGCGGTTCCTCGGCGGAAGGCGGCACATGCCACACCGTCCGGTTCCCCGTCCTACTCCCCGCCCTGGTCAGCGCACCAGCCGCACCGGTCCGGCCGTTCCCGCCCGTCGACCCCGCCAGCACACCGCGCACACGACGAGGCCGCCGTGACGCGTGGTCACGGCGGCCTGAAAGCACGCGCGCGGGCACCGAGTGCGGCGCCGACCGGCCGGGATCCGGCCCGCCGGGCACGCTCACCCTGTCCGGGGCGCACCTGGACGGAAACGGTGCGCCTGGACGAAAGTCGGTCCTGGCCGGCTAGCCGGGGATGAGTCCGTCGTCCTGGAGCATCTCCCGCACCTCTTCCATGGTGGCGTCGGCGTGCGGAAGGATGAACTGTGAGGGCTCCAGCGCGTCCGGCGGCAGCGGCTTGCCGTCCTCGCGCACCCTCTCCAGGAGGTCGTGCAGGGCGCGGCGGAACGTGGCCTCGTCGTTCGACTCGATCGCCGACTCCAGCGCGGAGTCGAAGGAGTTGAGCAGCTCGAGGTCGGCGTCGGTGAGGTCGAGCTGGCCCTCACCCATGATGCGAACGATCACGAGCCCTCCCGGTTCCCGGTGTTGCCAGCGCCGTTGCCACCCTCGATCTGCGGGGTGGAACCGCCGCCGCCCTGGCCGAGCTCCGACTTCATGCGCTCCAGCTCGGCCTCGACGCCGGTGGTGCTGGCCATGCGGTCCAGCTCGCTCTGGATGTCGTCCTTGGCGGTGCCGGTGACGTCGTCGAGCGCGCCGGAGGCGAGCAGCTCGTCCACAGCGCCCGCGCGGGCCTGCATCTCGGCGGTCTTGTCCTCGGCGCGCTGGACGGCCATGCCGACGTCGCCCATCTCCTCGGAGATGCCGGAGAAGGCCTCGCTGATCTGCGTCTGGGCCTGGGCGGCGGTGTAGTTCGCCTTGATGGTCTCCTTGCGCGTGCGGAAGGAGTCGACCTTGGTCTGGAGGCGCTGCGCCGCCATCGTGAGCTTCTGCTCCTCACCCTGGAGGTTGGCGTGCTGCTCACGGAGGCCGTCGATCTGCTGGGCCAGCCCGGAACGACGCGTGAGGGCCTCGCGGGCGAGGTCCTCACGGCCCTGGGTCAGGGCGGCGCGGCTCTGGGTCTCCAGCTTGTTGGACTGCTGCTCCAGCTGCTGGATCTGGAGCTCGACGCGCTTGCGGGAGGTCGCGACGTCGGCCACACCACGGCGCACCTTCTGCAGGAGCTCAAGCTGTTTCTGGTACGAGTAGTCGAGGGTTTCCCTTGGGTCCTCGGCCGCGTCCAGGGCCCTGTTGGCCTTGGACTTGAAGATCATCGAAAGTCGCTGAAACACGCTCATCGGCGTGGCCGTCCCCTTCTCGGTGCGTACATCGGCTGTTCCCAGCGGGCGCTTTGCCCAACCCTACGCGCTCTGGTCCGCGGTCGCCATAAAGCGACGAGCGGCTACCCTGTGGGTGTGTTCCGACGTCGCTCAGCTTCCACAGCCACGGATCCGGCCACCGCCGGATCCGCCAGCCCTGAGGCCACTGAGGCCACCCAACCTAAGGGATATACCCCCAAGAAGGGTGTCCCCACCCCAAAGCGCAGGGAATCCGAGGCGTTCCCCCGCAGGCCGCTGAAGGCGCCCGAGACGCGCAAGGAGGCCTACCAGGCCTACCGGGAACGTCTCGAACGTCAACGCGGGAGGGGCTCCTCGGGTTCCAGCGCCATCAAGGGGGTGCCCAAGGACGAGGCACGCTACTACCGGCAGCAGGACCTGGGCGAGGCCCGGGCCTTCGCCCGCGACTTCGTCGACTCCCGCCGCAGCGCCAGCGAGTTCTTCCTGCCGTTCTCGATCCTCATCATCGCGCTGTTGTTCATCAACAACCCGGTCTTCCAGATCGGCGTGGCCTACGTGCTGTGGCCGCTGATGATGGTGACGATCATCGCCGAGGGCGTCATGGTGGGCCGCGCGGTCAAGAAGCGCGCCTCCGAGTACTTCCCCGGCGACTCCACCATCAAGGGCATCGGGATGTACGCGGCCATGCGCCAGTTGCAGTTCCGCCGCCTGCGCCTGCCCAAGCCGCGGCTCAAGGTCCGCGAGGACCCCACCCCGCGCCGCGTGCGCTGACGGTCGCCGCTCCGCACCATCCCCGCATCCTCCCCACGCCGGGCGACGTGAGCAGGGCCGGTACGCGTACCGGCCCTTCACGCCATCCCGTCATGGGAGCGTTCCCAATCTCCCGGGTCCTCCCTCGCCGAAGCGCGTAGCCGCCCGTTAGAGTGCTCGACATGGAATTTCGGCATCTGGGCAACAGCGGTCTCATGGTCAGCGAGATCGCCTACGGGAACTGGATCACGCACGGCTCCCAGGTGGAGGAGGACACGGCCAAGGCCTGTGTCCGCGCGGCGCTGGACGCCGGCGTCACCACGTTCGACACCGCCGACGTCTACGCCGGGGGCAGGGCGGAGGAGGTGCTCGGCCGCGCCCTGAAGGGCGAGCGCCGGGACGGGTTGGAGATCTTCTCCAAGGTCTTCTGGCCGATGGGCGAGGGCAAGAACGACAAGGGCCTGTCCCGCAAGCACATCATCCGCGGCGCGGAGGACTCCCTGCGCCGCCTCGGAACCGACTACCTGGACCTGTACCAGGCGCACCGGTTCGACTACACCACCCCGCTGGAGGAGACCATGCGGGCCTTCGAGGACCTGGTCCGCCAGGGCAAGGTCCTCTACGTCGGTGTGTCCGAGTGGCGCGCCGAGGAGATCGAGCGGGCGCTCAAGATCGCCGACGAGATGGGCTTCGACCGGATCGTCTCCAGTCAGCCGCAGTACAACATGCTGTGGCGGGTCATCGAGCCCGAGGTCGTCCCGCTCTCCGAGCGCGAGGGCATCGGCCAGATCGTGTGGTCGCCGATCGCCGGGGGCGTCCTGACCGGCAAGTACAAGCCCGGCCAGGAGCTGCCCGAGGGTTCGCGCGCCGCCGACCCCAACAGCGGGCACTTCCTGCGCGGTCCGCTGGAGGACCAGGTCATGCTGGAGCGCGTGCAGAAGCTGGAGCCGCTGGCCGCCGAGGCCGGTCTGTCCCTGGCGCAGCTGGGCGTGGCCTGGGTGCTGCAGAACCCGAACGTGTCGTCCGCGATCATCGGCGCCTCCCGCCCCGAGCAGGTGGAGAGCAACGTCAAGGCCGCCGGGGTCAAGCTCGACGCCGGTCTCCTCAAGAGGATCGACGAGATCCTGGGGGACAGCGTCAAGCGCGACCCGTCCCTGACCAAGAGCCCGGAGAACATCCGCGGCTAACAGGCCATGTCCGGAGCGTTTCCGGAGGCCCGGAAGGAACACCGGCCCGGTCGTCCCAGGTGGCGGCCGGGCCCTCCTTGTGTCACGGCCCCCACCCTGGGTAGCCGTCACCTCCGCACGCATCCCGCGAAGGAGGGCCGATGGAGATCGGACACGTCATCGAGGCGGTGGGCACCGCCGTCGACGTCGCCGGGGTCGGCGTCATCGTCATCGGAGCGGTGGGCGCGACGGTGCTGTTCCTCTACCGTCTGGTGAGGGGGCACGACATGACCGGGGCCTACCGGCCCTACCGGCAGGGGCTCGGCCGGGCGATCCTGCTGGGCCTGGAGCTCCTCGTCGCCGGGGACATCATCCGCACGGTCGCGGTCTCCCCCACCTTCGCCAGTGTCGGGGTGCTCGCCGGGATCGTCCTGATCCGGACCTTCCTCAGCTTCTCCCTGGAGGTGGAGCTGGAGAACCGCTGGCCCTGGCAGGGCCGCGCCAGCGCCTCCCGGCCGGGCTGACCGGCCCGGAGTGACCGGCACCGGACCGGCGGCCGCGCCCCCTGCTCCGGGGGCACGGCGGACGGGTCTACTCGACCGGTTCCAGGGACATCGCGTAGACCTCCTTCTCACCGTCGAGCAGGGCGACCCGTCGCACACCGCCCTCGGCGAGCTCATGCCAGTTCTCGCCCAGCCAGCTCTCCGCGTCGCCACGCGAGGTGAACGACTCGGAGGGCAGGTCCGTCCCCCTCGGGTCGGTTCCGTCGGCCTCGTAGTACCGCCAGGTCCACGCCATGTTCGACCGCCCTTCGTCACGGATGTCACAGCTCGGTCACCATGATCCTGGACCGAGCTTAACCAAGGCTTGGTGGACGATGTTGTTTACTTCTTCGGGTGCGTATCCGATTTCTGGGGACAGCCGGACACTCGGGGTGGCCCGCCCCGCAGTGCACCTGCGCCTCCTGCAACAAGGCCCTCGCGGAGCGCCGCCTGCCCCTGCGCGTGACCGTGGACGACCGCTTCCGCATCCGCGAGGCGGGCGCGGTCGGTCCGGTGCCGCCGGGGTACTCGGTGGTGCCGACACCCGACGGCGTCCTCGTGGAGGGAGCCGGCGGCGGCAGGCTGCTGTACGCGCGCACGGGTCCTGGGCCCCTGCCCGGCGTTCCCCCGGTGGAGGCCCGGGCGGAGGGCTCCTCCGGCTACTCCTCCACCCGACCCGAACAACAGGTGGACATGGTCATCGTGGACGCCGCGCAGCGCCCGGAGGTCATCGGTGAGCTGCGCCGCTCGGGGGTGATCGGGGTGACCACGGCCGTCGTCGCGGTCGGCGGCGACCACCGCGTCCGCTCCCCGGACGAGTTCGCCCGCCGGGCGCGGCTGTGGGGCGCCCTGGTCCCGGGCGACGGCCAGGTCCTGTCGTGCCCTCCGGCGGTGTGGCCGGAGTCGCGCCCGCGCGGACCCCACCGGACCCTGGTGACCGGGGGCGCCCGTTCGGGCAAGTCCACCGAGGCCGAACTGCGCCTGATGGCCGAGCCGAAGGTCCTGTACGCGGCGACCGGTCCCGTGCCCGACCCCGTCCGTGACCCCGACTGGGCCGACCGGGTGGCCCAGCACGTGCGGCGCCGCCCCTGGTGGTGGCGCACCGAGCAGACCACCGACCTGGTCGCCCTGCTCAAGAGGGCCCGGGGCGCGGTCCTGGTGGACTGTCTGGGCACCTGGCTGTCCTCGGTGATGGACGAGGCGGGGCTGTGGGAGGACCGTCCCCCCTCCGACGCCGAGGAACAGGTGGAGGCCGCGATCCACGGGCTGTTGGAGGCCTGGCGCGCCACCCAGGCCTACGTCGTGGCGGTGACCAACGAGGTGGGGTCGGGTGTGGTGCCCGCGACCCGCGCGGGCGGACTGTTCCGCGACCACCTGGGTCGGTTGAACCAGTGGGTGGGAGCCGAGTCCGAGGACGTGGTGCTGGTGACCGCGGGCCGCGTCCTGGAGCTGCCGTGAGCGGGCCCCCCGCCGCGGACGCGGTCGCCGGAGCGCGGATGGCGCTGGGAACGTTCACCGTGTTCCCCGTGCGTGTGGACCGTGTGGACCGGCCCGCCGCGGGGTGGGCCATGGTGTGGGCGCCCGTGTTGGGAACGCTTCTGGGCGGCCTCACCGGCACCGTGGCCGTGCTCGGCGCGGCGGTCGGCCTGTCCGCCCCGCTGGCGGCGGTGCTCGCCGTGGGGCTGGCGGCGCTGCTGACCCGGGGACTGCACCTGGACGGTCTGGCCGACCTGGCCGACGGGTTGGGCAGCGGGCGTCCGGCCGAGGGCGCCCTGGAGGTGATGCGGCGTTCGGACATCGGGCCGTTCGGGGTGGTCACCCTGGTGGTCGCGCTCGCCGCGCAGGTGCTGTCCCTGGGCCAGCTGGTCACCGTGTCGGCCGGGGCCGCGCTGGCGGGTGCGGCGGCGGCCGGCGCGGCGGGACGGCTGGCGGTGACCCTGGCGTGCACCCCGCGTGTGCCGTCGGCGCGGCCCGAGGGCCTGGGCGCGTTCGTGGCGGGGACCGTGCGTTGGCCGGGTGCGTCGGCGGCCGCCGTCCTCACCGCCGTGGTCTGCCTGGCGGGGTGGGTGCACGCGCCGGGGTTCGCGCTGGCGTGCGTGCTCGCGGCCGTCGCGGGTCTGCTCGCGGCGGGCGGTGTGCTGCGCCGTGCGGTACGGCGGCTGGGCGGTGTGACGGGGGACGTGCTGGGCGCGCTGGTGGAGACGGCCGCGACGGTGGTGCTGGTGGTGGCCGCGGCGGCCTCGGCGTGGGTGTGAGGCGGGGTCACGGCGCCGCCCCGCGCGTGCGGGGCGTCCCACCAGGCGGTTTCCTACCAGCCAGTAACCCAACGGGGTGATCAATGTCGTGATCATCACATTTCTTCACACGGGTTTCACGGATCCCCCACATGGGAACGCGTGACCAGTCCCGGCGACGGCCCACAGCGCCCTTCGGAGGCGGTCAGAGGCCTTCTCGCCGCGCGCGCGACCCGACCCCGCCCCCTCCCGCACCCCGCGTTCCGCGACCCCGCGCAGCGCCGCGTCAGAGCCCCGCGGCGCCCCGGGGCGCCGCGTCGCCGCCGGGCACGTGAGGCGACTAGCATCAGGGACGTGAGCACGTCGTTGTCAGTAAATACGGAGTCCCCCAGTTCGCTCGACGCCGACGCGGTTGTCGTCGGTTACCACTCCGGAGGCGATGCTCCGGAGCCCGCGTCGGGCGCTCATGACGTCGATACCGCCTTCTCCGGCGGTCTCGCCCAGACCCTGTCGCTCCTGGGAGCGAGCGGCACCCCCGAGGAGGTGCACACCCTTGCCTCCCTCGGAGCCGTCAAGGCCCCGGTCGTCGTCGCGGTCGGTCTCGGCCCCGCGCCCGCCGAGGGTCCCGTCGACTCCGACATCCTGTCCCGCGCCGCCGGCGCCGCACTGCGCTCGCTTGCCTCGCGTCCCGAGGGCGCCGGCCGGGTCGTCCTGGCCCTGCCCGCCGACACCGCCGCCGAGGCCGGTGCCGTCGCCCTGGGCGCCCAGCTGGGCCTGTACGGCTTCGACCGGTACCGCACCGGTGACCGGGAGAAGGCCCCCGCCACGCTGGTCGTGGCCAGCTCCGCCGCGGACGCCGGCGACGCCGTCGAGCGCGCCGCCGTCCTGGCCGAGGCCGTCACCCTCACGCGCGACCTGGTCAACACCGCCCCGGCCGACCTGGTCCCCGAGGACCTGGCCTCCGCAGCCCAGGAGATCGCCCAGCAGGCCGGCCTGCGGATCGAGGTCCTGGACGAGCGCGCCCTGTCCGAGGGCGGCTACGGCGGCCTGACCGGCGTCGGTCAGGGCTCGGCCAACCCGCCCCGCCTGGTCCGGCTCGCCCACACCCACCCGGAGGCCACGAAGACCGTGGCCTTCGTCGGCAAGGGCATCACGTTCGACTCCGGCGGCCTGTCCCTCAAGCCCGCGGGCTCGATGGACTGGATGAAGTCCGACATGGCGGGCGCCGCCTCCGTGCTCGCCGCGATGCGCGCCATCGCCACCCTGGGCCTGAAGGTCAACGCCGTCGGCTACCTGGCCGTGGCCGAGAACATGCCCAGCGGCACCGCGCAGCGCCCCTCCGACGTGCTGACCATCTACGGCGGCAGGACCGTCGAGGTCCTCAACACCGACGCCGAGGGCCGCCTGGTCATGGCCGACGCCCTCGTCCGCGCCCAGGAGGACGCGCCCGATCTCGTCGTGGACATCGCCACCCTGACCGGCGCCCAGCTCGTCGCGCTCGGCACCCGCGTGTTCGCGGTCATGTCCAACGACGACGAGGTGCGCGGCGAGATCGTCTCCGCCGCGGGTGAGGCGGGTGAGGCCTCCTGGCCGATGCCGCTGCCCGAGGAGCTGCGCGCGGGCCTGGACTCCTCGGTCGCCGACATCGCCAACGTCGCGGGCGAGCGCTGGGGAGGCATGCTCTCCGCGGGCGTCTTCCTCAAGGAGTTCATCGAGGACGGCGTCAAGTGGGCGCACCTCGACATCGCGGGTCCGTCCTTCAACCAGGGCGGTCCGCACGGCTACACCCCGAAGGGCGGTACCGGCGCGGGCACGCGCACCCTGGTCCGCATCGCGGAGGAGTACGCCAGGTAGTCCCCGTGGACGGGGCGGCCCCTCCTGAGCCGGAGCGCCGCCCCTCCCGGCCCCCCGCGGCCGCGCACACCGCCCCCCGCTTCCGAGAGCGCCCGGCCGTGGACCACCACCCATCACCAGCCACCACAACAAGGAGTTCGTTCCCGTGAGTGAGAGCGGCGGCACCTTCGACCTCGTCGTCCTTGGCGGCGGCAGCGGCGGCTACGCGGCGGCGCTGCGCGCCGCGGAGCTGGACATGAGCGTCGTCCTGATCGAGAAAGACAAGCTCGGCGGCACCTGCCTGCACCGCGGCTGCATCCCCACCAAGGCCCTGCTGCACTCGGCCGAGGTCGCCGACTCCGCCAAGGAGAGCGAGAACTTCGGAGTCCGGGCGACGTTCGAGGGCATCGACGTCGAGGCCGTACACAAGTACAAGGACAAGGTGGTCAGTGGCCTGTTCAAGGGCCTGAGCGGTCTGGTCAAGTCGCGCAGGATCACCGTCGTCGAGGGTGAGGGCAGGCTCACCGGCAAGGACGAGGTCACCGTCGACGGCGCCGTCTACAAGGGCCGCAACATCCTCCTGGCCACCGGCTCCAAGCCCAAGACCCTGGGTCTGGACATCGACGGCGAGAAGGTCGTGACCAGCGACCAGGCCCTGAACCTGGACCGCGTGCCCGAGTCGGCCATCGTCCTGGGCGGCGGCGTGATCGGCGTGGAGTTCGCCAGCGTGTGGCGCTCCTTCGGCGCCGACGTCACCATCGTCGAGGCCCTGCCGCACCTGGTGCCGGTGGAGGAGGAGTCGAGCTCCAAGCTCCTGGAGCGCGCCTTCCGCAAGCGCAAGATCAAGTACGAGCTGGGCACGCCGTTCGAGTCGGTCAAGACCACCGACTCCGGCGTGACCGTCACCCTCCAGGGCGGCAAGACCCTGGACGCCGAGATCCTGCTGGTGGCCATCGGCCGCGGGCCGGTCTCGGAGGGCCTGGGTTACGAGGAGCAGGGCATCACCCTGGACCGCGGTTTCGTCCAGGTGGACGAGAACCTGCACACCGGCGTGGGCAACGTCTACGCCGTGGGCGACCTCATCCCGACCCTCCAGCTCGCCCACGTCGGCTTCGCCGAGGGCATCTTCGTCGCCGAGCACATCGCCGGGCAGAACCCGCCCGCGATCGACTACGACGGCGTCCCCCGCGTCACCTACTGCGAGCCCGAGGTCGCCTCCGTGGGCCTGACCTCCAAGGTCGCCAAGGAGCGCGGCCACGACATCGTGGAGATGGACTACAACCTCGGGGGCAACGGCAAGAGCCAGATCCTGCAGACGCAGGGTGCGGTGAAGGTCGTCGCCGAGAAGGACGGCCGGGTCCTGGGCGTCCACATGGTCGGCAGCCGTGTCGGCGAGCTGATCGCCGAGGGACAGCTGATCTACAACTGGGAGGCGCTGCCCTCCGAGGTGGCCCAGCTGATCCACCCGCACCCGAGCCAGTCGGAGGCGTTGGGCGAGGCGCACCTCGCACTGGCGGGCAAGCCGCTGCACGTCCACGACTGACCGCACCACCGGGGGCGGGCCGCGACGGCCCGCCCCCGCACACATCCGCGCTGCCCATCAAGGGTTGGGCAGATACCGCGCCCAGATCCAACGAGGAACCCATGCCGACTTCCGTTTCCATGCCCGCCCTGGGTGAGAGCGTCACCGAGGGGACCGTCACCCAGTGGCTGAAGAACGTGGGCGACACCGTCGAGGTGGACGAGCCGCTCCCTGAGGTCTCCACCGACAAGGTGGACACCGAGATCCCGTCCCCCGTCGCCGGTGTCCTCAACAGGATCCTCGTCGACGAGGACGAGACCGTGGAGATCGGCGCGGAGATCGCCGTCATCGGCGGTGAGGGCGAGAGCGCCGACGAGGGCGGGGCCGCGCCCGCCGCCGAGCAGCCCGCGGAGGAGCCCGCCCCGGAGCCCGAGGCCGCCGAGGAGCCGGAGCCCGCGTCCGCTCCGGCCGAGCCCGAGCCCGCTCCGGCCGCGTCGGAGGCGTCGGAGGCGTCCTCCTCCGGGGGGCCGACCACGTCGGTGACCATGCCCGCCCTGGGTGAGAGCGTCACCGAGGGGACCGTCACCCAGTGGCTGAAGAGCGTCGGCGACACCGTCGAGGTGGACGAGCCGCTCCTTGAGGTCTCCACCGACAAGGTGGACACCGAGATCCCGTCCCCCGTCGCCGGTGTCCTCAACAGGATCCTCGTCGACGAGGACGAGACCGTGGAGATCGGCGCGGAGATCGCCGTCATCGGCGGTACCGGCGACGAGCCCCCGGCCTCCTCCGAGGCTCCCGCGCCGTCCCGGGCCGAACCGCGGCCCGAGCCCAAGGCCGAGCCGGAGCCGCAGCCGGCTCCCCGGGCGGAGCCCGCGCCCGCCGCGAAGAAGGAGAAGGCCGACGAGGGCCCGTCCGTGGACGTCGAGACCCTCAGCGGCACCGGCCGCGCCTCGGGCACCGACGCCGGGACCGAGTCGTACGTGACGCCGCTCGTGCGCAAGCTCGCCGCCGAGCACGACGTGGACCTCAGGCGCGTGAAGGGCACCGGCGTGGGCGGGCGCGTCCGCAAGCAGGACGTGCTCAGGGCCGCGGAGGAGCAGAAGGCCGCCGCCGCGCGCGCCGCCGCTCCGGCCCCGTCCTCGGCGCCGAGCAAGGTGGCGGACGACTCCGCGCTGCGCGGCCGCACCGAGAAGCTCACCCGCCTGCGCCTGTCCATCGCGGACCGGATGGTGGAGTCGCTGCACGTCTCGGCCACGACCACCCAGGTCATCGAGGTCGACGTCACCAAGATCGCCCGTCTGCGCGAGCAGGCCGCCGACCGCTTCGCCGAGCGCGAGGGCATCGCGCTCGACTTCTTCCCGTTCTTCGCGCTGGCCGCGGTGGAGGCCCTGCGCTCCCACCCCAAGCTCAACGCGGTGGTCGACAGCGACAAGCAGGAGGTGACCTACCACGACGTGGAGAACCTCGGCGTGTCGGTGGACACCGAGCGCGGTCTGCTCGCCCCCGTGGTCAGGAACGCGGGCAAGCTGGGCCTGGGTGAGCTGGCGCGGACGATGACGGACCTGACCGAGCGCGCCCACACCGGCAAGCTGGGCCCGGACGAGCTGGGCGGCGGTACGTTCACCATCGCCGAGACCGGCTGCACCGGCGCGCTGTTCGGCACGCCGATCATCAACCAGCCGCAGGTGGCCATCCTGGGCACCGGCGCGGTCGTCAAGCGCCCCGTCGTGGTCGAGGACCCGTCCATGGGCGACGAGGTGATCGCGGTGCGCTCGATGGTGTACCTGTCGCTGGCCCACGACCACCGCCTGATCGACAGCGCCGACGCCGGACGCTTCCTCCAGAGCGTGAAGCAGCGTCTGGAGGAGGGGGCCTTCGAGCCCGACCTGGGCCTGTAGGACCCTCGCACGACCCCGTCGGGCCGGGCGCCGTCTCGGGCGCCCGGCCCGACGTCGTTTCCGGAGCGACCTCCCGATTTGACCTCAAGACATGTTGAGGTCCTAGCGTTGACCCGTTCCCGAACCGACGGTGCGCCGCGCGGCTCCGGCCACCAGGGCCGAGCCGGTCCGCGCGTGCCCGCCTGACGTGCCCGCTCCCGTGTGGGCCGAGACGGCACAGAAGAAGCAAGGACCCACATGGACAACCTTCGGATCGCGGTCATCCTGGGCGGCAACCGCCAGGGCCGTACCGGCCCCGCCGTCTCGCGCTGGTTCGTGGACCGCGCGGTCAGGTACCCGGACCCGACCGTGGAGTTCGACTTCCTGGACGTGGAGGACATCAGTCCGGCGGACGGCCACGGCGGGCCGATGGCGCCGGAGTCGGCGCGCACGGTGGAGGCGGCCGACGGGTACGTGGTGGTGACCCCCGAGTACAACCACGGGTATCCGGGCGAGCTGAAGAGCGCCATCGACTCCGCTCGCCGGGAGTGGTTCGGCAAGGCGGTCGGCTTCGTCTCCTACGGCGGGATGTCCGGCGGTCTGCGGGCGATCGAGCAACTGCGCTCGGTCTTCTCGGAGCTGCACACCGCCACGATCCGCGACACGGTCAGCCTGCACAACGCGCAGACGATGTTCGGCCCGGAGGGTGAGCCGGTGGTGGACATGTCCGCGGCGGAGGAGGCCGTGGAGCGGATGCTGCGCCAGCTGGTGTGGTGGGCGCTGGCCCTGCACGAGGCCCGGGAGCGCCGCCCCTACCCCGGATAGCCGCGCCCGCGCGGGGCGGACCCCCGGAGCAGCGGAGCCCCGGGGCGGACAGGTGGACGGGGCGGTGCCTCTCGGCACCGCCCCGTCTTTCTACCCCACCAATCACCATCCCCTGATGATCCCCATCATCAAAGGTCTGTGGTCGGGCGCGCGGCAGTCGAACCGACAGCGCGTCGCCCAAAGTAGCTCCGCGTTGACGCGGAGTTCCTGACCCACCTTCAACGTAGAAGAACGGAGCGCCTTCCCGCAGCTCTTTCGCGGAAAAAGCCGAAGAAAAACTCGGCGGGTGTCCCAGGACGCCCCTTTGGCGTGCTTTCCCGTGCGAGTCGCGCCGTCCTACGGGTAGACCGATGATCATGAGAGTGGCGATAACGGGGGCATCAGGACTCATCGGCAGGGCGCTGGAGGCTTCCCTGCTCGGCGACGGGCACACGGTGGTGCGCATGGTGCGGCGCCTGCCGCGCGGGCACCCCTCCCCCCGCGTGGAGGAGGCGGAGTGGCGCCCCGAACAGGGACGGGTGGACACCGTGGCCCTGCACGAGACCGACGCCGTGGTGCACCTGGCCGGCGCGCCGATCGGCCCGGCCCTGTGGACACGGCACCGGCGCGTGCTCATCCGGCGCAGCCGGACGCGCGGCACCCGTACCCTGTGCCAGGCCCTGGCGGGCATGTCCGCCCCTCCCCCGCGCCTGCTGAGCGCGTCGGGCATGCACTTCTACGGCGACACCGGCGGACGCGCGGCCACCGAGGACGACGGGCCGGGCACGGGTTTCCTCGCGGGGGTGTGCCGGGACTGGGAGGAGGCCACCGCCCCGGCCCGCGAGGCGGGGCTGTCGGTGGCGCACATGCGCACCTCGGTGGTACTCGACCGCTCGGGCGGCCTGCTGCGCACGCTGCTGCCGCTGTACCGGGCGGGGGTGGGCGGTCGCCTGGGTTCGGGCACCCAGTACATGAGCTGGATCGCCATGCGCGACCACATCGGTGCCGTGCGCTTCCTGCTGGAGCATCCGGAGATCACGGGGCCGGTGAACATGTGCGCGCCGGAGCCGGTGACCAACGCCGACTTCTCCCGGGAGCTGGGCAGGGCGGTGCGGCGGCCCGCC
>NZ_ANAX01000277.1 GCF_000341065.1 Nocardiopsis halotolerans DSM 44410
TGCGTGCGACCCTGGGCGACTTCGCCGAGGAGACGGCCCTGATCGACCTGAGGGCCGAGCCCGAACGCCTGGCCAAGGCCGGTTATTCCTTCGCGCTGCCCACCATCGGCAGTGCGCTTTCCGACATCCTGGCCAGACCGGCACACTCCTCCGGGGCGTAAGGTGGGATGTGTGAGTGATCTCGTTTACGCATGGCTGGGCGACACTCCCGTCCCGTACCACCAGGGCTGGGATCTCCAGAAGCGGCTCCACGAGCGCCGCGTCGCCGATGAGGTGGCCGACACCGTCCTGTTCCTGGAACACGAGCCCGTCTACACCGCGGGAAAGCGCACCGGGAGGTGGGATCGTCCCATCACCGACCCCGGGGCGCCCGTCGTGGACATCGACCGGGGCGGCAAGATCACCTGGCACGGTCCCGGACAGCTGACGGTGTACCCCATCGTCCGCATGCCGGACCCCGTGGACGTGATCGCCTACGTCAGGATGCTGGAGGAGGCCATCATCCGCACCATCGCGGAGTACGGCCTGACCGGCAAGCGGGTGGAGAGCCGTACCGGGGTGTGGCTGGACGCCGACCCCGAGCGCGGCCTGATCGAGCGCAAGGTGGCCGCCATCGGCTGCCGGATCGCCCGAGGGGTCGGTATGCACGGACTCGCGTTGAACTGCAACAATGACCTGTCGTGGTACGACCGGATCATCCCGTGCGGGATCACCGACGCCGGTACCACCTCGCTCTCCGTCGAGCTCGGGCGCGACGTGACCGTGGCCGACGTACGGCCGCGTATGGAACGGCACCTGGCGGACGTCCTCGGCGCGGAGGGATACAGCCACACCGACGGCGCCGATCTGCTCCCCGGCGCCACCGCCCGTGGATGACACACCACACCATGAGCCAGTCCCCGCGGGGACGCGGTGCCCCCACGAGGGGCGGAAGGGTCCCCGGCACGGGGCACAGAAGGGAACGGGTTCACGTTGACCATCGCTCCTGAGGGCCGCAAGCTGCTGCGCGTGGAGGCGCGCAACAGCGAGACCCCCATCGAGAAGAAGCCGCCGTGGATCAAGATCAAGGCGCACATGGGGCCCGAGTACACCGAGCTCCACTCCCTGGTCAAGAGCGAGGGCCTGCACACGGTCTGCCAGGAGGCCGGTTGCCCCAACATCTACGAGTGCTGGGAGGACCGGGAGGCGACGTTCCTCATCGGCGGTGACCAGTGCACGCGGCGCTGCGACTTCTGCCAGATCGCCACCGGCAAGCCCACCGCGCTGGACCGCATGGAGCCGACCAAGGTCGCCAACTCCGTGAGGAAGATGGAGCTGCGCTACGCCACCGTCACCGGTGTGGCCCGTGACGACCTGGAGGACGGCGGCGCCTGGCTGTACGCCGAGACCGTCCGCAAGATCCACGAGCTCAACCCGGACACGGGCGTGGAGCTGCTCATCCCGGACTTCAACGCCGACCCCGACCAGCTGGCCGAGGTGTTCGGGTCGCGTCCGGAGGTGCTGGCGCACAACGTCGAGACGGTGCCGCGGATCTTCAGGCGGATCCGTCCGGGCTTCCGCTACGAGCGCTCCCTCCGGGTGATCACGGAGGCCCGCGAGGACGACCTGGTCACCAAGTCGAACCTGATCCTGGGCATGGGCGAGACCCGTGAGGAGATCAGCGAGGCGATGCGCGACCTGCACGAGGCCGGTTGCGACCTGCTGACCATCACCCAGTACCTGCGTCCCTCCAAGCTGCACCACCCGATCGACCGGTGGGTGAAGCCGGAGGAGTTCGTGGAGCTGGCCCAGGAGGCCGAGGAGATCGGCTTCGCCGGTGTCATGTCGGGTCCGCTGGTGCGCTCCTCCTACCGCGCTGGCCGCCTGTACAAGCAGGCCAGGGAGAAGCGGGACGCGGAGAACGCCGCGCTGGCGAACAACGCGTAACGGGTTTTCCGCCCGAGTCGTGACCAAGCTGGAACGGTGGCCCGCTGGCCACCGTTCCTCACATACGGGCAGGTCCACATATCCTGGTGGGGACAGGCGCCGTCGGTGGCGCCGCAGAGGGCGCCGCACCCAGGACGACCGCGAAGAGGAGGCAAGGCAGCCCAGGGAGGGTCCCTCCCCGCCGAACCGGCGTCGGCGCACGCTGCCTGAGAGCACGATGGCGAAGAAGCCCAAGGGTTCCCAGAACACGGCCCAAGGCAAGGGCGGGGCCGAGAAGCAGCCGGGCCGTCTCAAGCAGATCGGCATGGTCGCCAAGGTCGTCCACCAGCAGAGCCCCCGCAGCATCCCGCTCGCGGTCACCGCGGCGGTGATCATCCTCGCGGTGTTCATCGGCATCGGTGTCTGGACCGGTTCGTGGATCCTGTGGCCGCTGACCGGTCTGCCGGTCGCCTTCCTGGTGGGCTTCATCATCTTCACGCGCTCCGCGCAGCGCGTCCAGTACAAGATGCTGGACGGGCGCCTGGGGGCGGGGATGGCGATCCTGGACAACATGCGCGGCAACTGGGTGGTCGAGCCGGGGGTCGCGGCCAACAAGCAGATGGACGTGGTGCACCGCGTGGTGGGCCGCCCGGGCGTGGTCCTGGTGGGCGAGGGCGACCCGAACCGCCTCAAGGGGCTGATCGCCGGTGAGAAGAAGCGCGTCTCCCGCGTCGCCTACGACACGCCCATCTACGACTTCAAGGTCGGCAACGGCGAGGACCAGGTACCGGTCTCCAAGCTCCAGCGCACGCTGGTCAAGCTGCCGCGCAACCTGGACAAGGCCGGGACCGCCGAGCTGAACTACCGCCTCAAGGCGCTGCCCTCCAAGATGCAGATGCCCAAGGGCCCCATGCCCAAGGGCGCCAAGATGCCCAGGGGCATGCGCGGCCAGATGGGCGGCTGAGTCCGGCCGGGTCCGAACGTCGAAGGGGGCCGTCGCACCGGGAGGTGCGGCGGCCCCCTTCGTGCGGGGTCGGGGTGTGGGGACCCGGGCTCAGTCCGGTTCGTAGCCGATCAGGTCGCCTGGCTGGCAGCGGAGTTCGCGGCACAGGGCGGCCAGCGTGGAGAAGCGGATCGCCCTGGCCCGGCCGTTCTTGAGCACCGACAGGTTGACCACGGTGACGCCGACCCGCTCGGCCAGCTGGGTGAGGGTCATGCCGCGCTCCGCCAGGAGACCGTCCAGGTGGACGCGGATACCGGTGGCTTCCTCGGGCGGCATCAGACGAGCCCCTCCACGTCCGCGCGCAGCTGGGTGCCCCGGCGGAAGACCTCGGCCAGGGCGGCGAGGACGGACCCCACCAGGACCAGCGGCAGGATCCCGCCGTCGAGGCTGAGGCTGAGGGTGAGGGTGACGGCGGTGTCCGTCTCCACCACCCGGTATGCCAGCTCGGCACCGGTGAGCGCCTCGGTGAGGGGAACCAGGAAGGCGCAGACGATGACGGTCAGGGCGATGGCGAACATGCGGCGGACGTTGGCGGGGATGAAGGGGTCGCCCTTGGCCAGCGTCATGGCCATGCGCAGGAGGAGGTAGCCGACCAGCCCCGCGGCCAGCGCGGTGAGCAGTTCGGGGGCGACCAGCAGAAGGCGCTCGGCCACCGAGGGATCGTGGAAGGTCAGCACCATGTTCTCGACCCCCTCCACGGTGACGTCGCCGTGCGTGGCGACGTCCACCGGCGGCGGGGGCGTGTCGGAGGGCAGGGGGCGCGTGAGCACGTTGAGCCCGGCGCTCGTGTCGGCGGCCACGAACCCGGCGCCCCAGACCACCAGGAAGAGTGCGTGCACCGCCTGGGCACCCAGGAAGACCACCAGGACGTACCTGAGGAGCACGGAGTCCGCTCTGGACCAGCGGGGGGACAGCGCCCGGCGCAGGGACATGACAACCTCTTTCTTATCGTTTGTCGATAATAACGATAAACGATAAGCCCCTGTCTGTCACACCATCGGCGTCACGGAGCCTTCCGCGCACACGCGAGAGGCCCCGTGACGCCTGCTGCGGCGTGCACGGGGCCTCGGTGAAGCCTGTGGGGTCTCTGTGGGGCCTGCGGGGTCCTACTCGCAGCTGACCTCGTCCTCGGCGGCCGAGGAGACGCCGAGCCCTGCCAGGGCACCGTCCTCCCCGCCTCCCTCCGACGAGGAGGTTCCGTCACCAGCCAGGCCTTTCCAGTCGCTCTGCGCCATGACCAGCTCCAGCTCCTCGCCCATGTCCGGCACCTCTTCGAGCCGGACGGTGTCGAGCACGGCGGCGAGGGCCTCGGCCTCGGCCTGCTGGTCGGGGCCGTGGTAGATGGTGCTCTGCTCCGGGTCGCGCAGCTGGGGGTTGCCGATACCGGTGACGTTGAAGCCCCGTTCCGTCAGGAGTCCCCGGAAGACGTCGGCCAGACCGGACTCGACAGTGCCGTTGAGTACCCGAACGGACACGTCCCCGGGCGCGACGGCGGGCTCCTCGGGCTCCTCCGCGGAGTCCTCCCCGCCCTCGCCGCCCTCCTCCTCGGGCAGCACGTCACCGGAGGCGACCGCTTCGAACAGCTGCTGGGCGGGTTCCTCGTCGAGCACGACCTTGTACTCGTTGCTCGGGGCTTCGAGAACCGGGGCGGTCACCATGTTCATCCGGCCCAGGTCGACCTCGCGCATCGCGATGGCCAGTTCGGCCATCTTGTCCACGGTGAGCCCGTCGTCGGTCACCATGCTGTCGGTGACCGAGCCCAGGAAGTCGTAGAGCGTGGTGGGGCTGGACAGGGTCTCGCCACTGGTGACCTCGCGGAGGATGGCGCCCATGATCCGCTGCTGGCTCTCGATCCGTTCCAGGTCGCTGCCGAACTCGGTGCTCTTCCGGGAGCGGGCCAGGCCCAGGGCCTCCTCACCGTCGAGGGTCTGCACTCCCGCGTTCAGGTTCAGATGCGCCTTGGGGTCGTCGATCGGCTCGGGGATGCACATCTCCACCCCGCCGAGCGTGTTGACGATGTTCTCGAACCCGGAGAAGTCCACCATCACCATGTGGTCCAGGTGGATGTCCGTGATCGTCTCCACCGTGTTGCCCAGACAGTCCATGCCGCCGTACGTCGCGGCGTGGTTGATCTGGTCCCTCGTGCCCGCCGCCACTCCGGGGGCGTCGCCGTTCGCCGGGCACTCGGGCAGCGAGACGATCGTGTCACGCGGCAGGTTGACCATGGTCACGGTGTCCTCGTCCACGTTGACGTTGACGACGACCAGGACGTCGGGGCGCTCTCCCTCTGACTCGTTGTCCACGCCCAGGAGCAGGATGTTGTGGATCCCCTCCACCTGTGCGGGGCGGTCTCCCCAGGCGTCGGTGTTGATCTCCTCGGTCTCGATGCTGAGGACGTCCTGGTAACCCGCGTACGCGGTCAGACTGCCCGCGATGAGCAGTCCCGTCGCTCCGCACGCCGCCCACTGGCCGAGAGACATCCTCCCGGCCAGGGCCGAGGACAGTTTTCTTGGAGCCACGAGGCACCTGCATTCGGTATGGGACAGGGACTGTCCGGCCGGGGATGCGGAACGCGCCGCACTGTGCGCGCGATGACACGGACGTAACGGCCGGATGGTACCGGAACGGTACTTACCCTGTCAGATCGTGACCAGCCACCAGAAGTTCGGTCACACTCTCAGCAGGCGCTCTCCTCCGTCCTCTCCGCGGTGGTCCCGCCCAGGTCCTCGGTGATGGAGACGTCGGACTCGGACCCGCTGCCATCGGCGAAGCCGTCCCAGTCCTGACCGATGACCAGTTCCAGGTCCTGGGCCAGGCCCGCGACCTCCTCGGTGACCGCGTTCGCCAGCGAACCCGCCAGCAGGTCGGCCGCCGCCTCCTGGCCGGGCGCGTAGTAGACCGTCGTCTGCGCGGGGAAGCGCACCACGGGGTTGCCGTTACCGGTGACGTCGTAGCCCTCCTCCAGGAGGGCGACCTCGACCTCGCCCGCCAGGCCGGTGACACCGGTGTTGTTGAGGACCTCCACCGAGATCTCGGAGGGGGCGGGCCCCTCGGCGTCGTCGGACTCCTCGGAGGCCTCCTCTTCCTCCTCCTCGGATCCGGCGAGGGCCTCGCCGGAGTTGATCGCCGCGAACAGCTGGGAGGCCGCGGGCTGGCTCAGGGCCAGCCGGTACTGGTCGGTGGGGTGCTGGCCGTTGGGCGCGGTGACGAACTGGACGTTCCCGAGGTCGACCTCGCGCATGGCGATGGCCATGTCGGTCATGATGTCGACGGTCAGCTCCTCGTCGGTGGTCACCGAATCGGTGACGGCGCCGAGGAAGTTGGTGATGGTCACCGGGCTGGTCATGACCTCGCTGCTGAGCACCTGACGCAGCATCGCGCCCATGAACTCCTGCTGCCGGTCGATCCGGGACAGGTCGCTGCCGTCGCCCTGGCCGTAGCGCGAGCGCACGTAGCCCAGCGACTCCTCGCCGTTGAGCGTCTGTGTCCCCGCCTCCAGCGACAGTTTGGCCTTGGGGTCGTCGATCGGGGCGGGGATGCACATCTCCACGCCGCCGATGGCGTCCACCATGTCCTTGAAACCGCCGAAGTCCATCATGACGAAGTGGTCCAGGTGGATGCCGGTGATCGTCTCGACGGTCTTCCACTGGCAGCCGACACCGCCGTAGGTCATGGCCGAGTTGATCATGCCGCTGTGCGCGCTCATCCCCTGGTAGCCCTCCACGGCCTCGCACGCGGGCAGGTCCACGATCAGGTCGCGGGGCAGGTTGACCAGGGTGGCGGCACCGCTGTCGACGTTGATGCTCGCGATGAGGATCGTGTCGGGGCGCTCGCCCTCGGCCTCCCCGTACTCGGCGTTCTCCCCCGACCGGATGTCGGAGCCCAGGATGAGCAGGTTCATCACGCCCTCGACGCTGGTCGGCCTGTCCCAGGCGTCGGTGTCCACCTGCGCGGTGGTGATGTTGCCGACGATGCCCTGGTACCAGCCGTAACCGCCCAGGCTGGCGATGATGGCCAGCGCGGTGGCAGCGCAGGCGATCCACTGGCCCGCCGACATGCGGATGGCGTTCAGCGCGCCTGAGGGGCGGGGGGCGGAGCGTTTTCCAGCCATGCGAACCTTCGGAGGGGTGCGGCGTGCGTGGGAGAGCAGAGGGCGCGGAGCGCCGTACGAGGGGGGGTTCGGCCCGTTCCCGGGCCAGGCGATGAACGGATGCTAACAGCAGCTCGCGGCGGGTGCGCCCACCCGCGCACCGGGCCCTTCCGCCGCGAAGGACCGTCCGTGACGGCTCAGTAGCGGGTGGCGACCGTTCCGGCGGCCCGGTCGTGCAGCCCGCGGGTGTCGCGGTCGTAGATGACGGCGGGGATGACCAGGCACAACAGGAGGGTGCGCACCGTCATGGAGACGAACCACGGCCAGGAGCGCTCACCGGTGGCGGTGATGCCGATCCCGACGAGGCGGCGGCCGACGGTGGTGCCGAAGAGGGTGAGCAGGAGGATGTTCATGAACGCGAAGACGACCAGGGCGGTGTTGCTGACCACCGGGGCGACCTCCTGCTGGGCGGTCAGGCCCGAGCCGACCAGTCCCGCACCGTGGGCTCCCCAGGCCAGTGCGACGGCCAGCACCCAGTCCAGGGCGAGGCCGGCCAGGCGCCGGAGAACGCTGGGAACGGAACCCGCGCCGTTCTCGGGCAGACCGAACCGGTTGCCCCGGTACTGGAAGTCGTCCCCGGCCGCCGCGGTGGCCGCGTCCCGGCCCTTGTCACTCATGCCCTCCACGGTATCCACCTGGCGGAAGACCCCGTACCCGGATCGCCCGAGCGGACGTGAGCCCCGCGGCGCGGGGCCGTGGCGGGGACCACGACCAATGCTGTCCCGCGCCCCTTTCCGCCCCGTACGGAAGGGAAACACCGGGTCAGAGGTGGTGGTCCGCGGAAACAGCCGGGTCCGTAACATGCAGGAAACAATCGAGACATGGCGTGGAAACTCCCCGCTCCTAGCTTCGTTGACGAAGCCGGGAGACGGCGCGCGATCCGACGTGTCCGCGATGGGGCGGGCCCCGGTCCACCGTCTCAGCCACCTGCACGGAGGTTCGTTTTGTTCAGCAGCGTCGACGAGGTGCTCGCCTATATCCGGGACGAGGACGTCAAGTTCCTCGACGTCCGTTTCACGGACCTGTTCGGAGGCGTGAACCACGTTACCCTCCCGACCGAGAACGTCGACGAGTCGACGTTCACCGATGGCCAGATGTTCGACGGCTCCTCGATCCGCGGCTTCCAGGCCATCCACGAGTCCGACATGCTGCTGCTCCCGGACCTGAGCACCGGCGTGCTGGACCCGTTCCGCAAGCACAGGACGCTGAACATGACGTTCTTCGTCCACGACCCGCTGACCCTGGAGTCCTACAGCCGCGACCCGCGCAACGTGGCCCGCAAGGCCGAGGCCTACCTGCGCGGCTCCGGCGTCGCCGACACGGCCTTCTTCGGTGCCGAGGCCGAGTTCTACATCTTCGACGACGTCAAGTTCGAGACCCGCTCCAACACCGGCTACTACGAGATCGACTCGATCGAGGGCGCCTGGAACACCGGTTCCACCATCGAGGGCGGCAACCGCGGCTACCGTCCCCGTTACAAGGGCGGCTACTTCCCGGTCGAGCCGGTCGACCACTACAGCGACCTGCGCTCGGACATGGTCCGCTCCCTGATCGACTCCGGTGTGGAGGTCGAGCTCCAGCACCACGAGGTCGGCACCGCGGGCCAGGCCGAGATCGGCATCAAGTTCGGCACCCTGCTCCACCACGCGGACCGCGTGCAGCTGTACAAGTACATCGTCAAGAACGTCGCCAACGAGGCGGGCAAGACGGCCACCTTCATGCCCAAGCCGCTGTTCGGCGACAACGGCTCGGGCATGCACTGCCACCAGAGCCTGTGGAAGGACGGCGAGCCGCTGTTCTTCGACGAGTCCGGCTACGGCCAGCTCTCCGACACGGCCCGCTACTACATCGGCGGTCTGCTCAAGCACGCCCCGGCGCTGCTGGCCTTCACCAACCCGACGGTGAACTCCTTCCACCGCCTGGTGCCCGGCTACGAGGCCCCGATCAACCTGGTCTACAGCCAGCGCAACCGCTCGGCCTGCATCCGCCTGCCGCTGACCGGCTCCAAACCCNCCGAAGGCCAAGCGCATCGAGTTCCGCGTTCCGGACCCGTCGGCCAACCCGTACCTGGCCTTCTCCGCCATGCTGATGGCCGGTATCGACGGCATCAAGAACAAGATCGAGCCGCCGGAGCCGGTGGACAAGGACCTCTACGAGCTGCCCCCGGCGGAGGCCCGGGCCATCAAGACCGTCCCGGCGTCGCTGGACGAGGCCCTGGAGGCCCTGGAGGCCGACCACGAGTTCCTGCTCGAGGGCGGTGTGTTCACCAAGGACCTCATCGAGACCTACGTGGACTTCAAGCGCACCGAGGAGATCGACTCCCTGCGCCTGCGCCCGCACCCGCGCGAGTTCGAGCTCTACTACGACATCTAGGACGTGGGGGCCTACCGGGGGGTGCGTCCCCCGCGCCCTCCCCTCGGGGCCGGTATCCGTTCGGGTACCGGCCCCGTCCCGGCTCCGGAACCGGCCCCGCCCACCGGCCGGGCCGTTACCGTTGACGCGTGGCAAGGGACGGAACGAGCAACATGACGGCAGGCGCGCTCGCCAGGCGCGGTTTCAGCGACAGCACCCGGGCCCTGCGGTTGATGGAGGAGGCCGGTCTGGACGCCCGGGCCGACACCGACGTCATCGGCGCCCTCGCGGCGGCTCCCGACCCCGACCAGGCCCTGCTCGGACTGCTCCGGGTCCTGGAGGCCGACAGCGACCCCGCCGAGGTCCTGGACGCGTTGCGCGAGGACCGTGAGCTGCGGTCACGGCTGTGCCTGGTGCTGGGCAGCAGCTCCGCCCTGGCCGACCACCTGGTGCGCCATCCGGGCGACTGGCGGGAGCTGCGGGGCGCCGACGCCGCCCGCTCCCCCGAGCCGGAGGAGGTGCGCCGCGGCCTGATGCACACCGTGGGCGCCGACCCCCACAGCCCGGCTCCGACCGCCGATCTCGCCGTGGTCGGGGACGGGTCCGTCACCGACCTGCGACACCTTCTGCGGGTGGCCTACCGCAGGCGGGTGCTGCGTCTGGCCGGGCGCGACCTGAGCGGTCTGTGCACGGTGGACGAGGTCGCCGCCGAACTGGCCGACCTGGCCGCGGCACTGCTCGACGCGGCGCTGGCGGTGGCCCGCGCCGAGCACCCCGGGGACGCGGAGCTGTGCCGCCTGGCCGTCATCGGCATGGGCAAGTGCGGCGGTCGCGAACTCAACTACGTCAGCGACGTGGACGTGGTGTTCGTCGCCGAACCGGTCGGGGACGGGGGTTCCGAGGAGCCGGTGGACGACCAGGCGGCGATGCGCGCGGCGACCCGGCTGGCGACCGCGATGATGCGCGTCCCCTCCGCGACCGACGCCGAGGGCCTTCTGTGGGAGGTGGACCCGGCGCTGCGCCCCGAGGGCAGGAACGGGCCGCTGGTGCGCCCGCTGTCGGGGCACCGCGTCTACTACGAGCGCTGGGCCAAGACCTGGGAGTTCCAGGCGCTGCTCAAGGCGCGGCCGATCGCCGGTGACGCGGAGCTGGGCCGGGCCTACATGGACGTGATCTCCCCCATGGTGTGGGAGGCGGCGGGCCGCAAGGACTTCGTGGAGGACGTGCAGGCGATGCGCCGCCGGGTGGTGGCGCACATCCCGGCCGGTGAGGCGGAGCGGGAGCTCAAGCTGGGCCGGGGCGGGCTGCGCGACATCGAGTTCTCCGTGCAGCTGCTCCAACTGGTGCACGGGCGCACCGACGACCGGCTGAGGTCGGGCAACACCCTGGAGGCGCTGGCGGCGCTGTCCGCGCACGGGTACGTGGGGCGCCGCGACGCCTCGGGGCTGTCGGAGGCCTACCGGTTCCTGCGGCGGCTGGAGCACCTGTTGCAGCTGGACCGGCTGCGGCGCACGCACCTGATGCCCGACCCCGCCTCGGAGGAGGGACCCGACCAGTTGCGCCGCCTGGGTCGGGGGCTGGGGATGACCGTGGACCCGGTCAGGGAGCTGACCGACGCGCGCCGCCGGGTGTCGTCGGAGGTGCGACGCCTGCACGAGAAGCTGTTCTACCGTCCGCTGCTCAACGCGGTGGCGAAGCTCCCGGAGGAGGAGGCGCGCCTGTCTCCGGAGCAGGCCAGGGACCGCCTGGAGGCGCTGGGGTTCGCCGACCCCGGCGGGGCTCTGCGCCACCTGGAGTCGCTGACCTCGGGGGTGTCGCGGCGGGCGGCGATCCAGCGGACGCTGCTTCCGGTGATGCTGGGCTGGTTCTCCGACGCGCCCGATCCCGACGCGGGCCTGCTGGGCTTCCGGCAGGTGAGCGAGGCCCTGGGCACCACTCCGTGGTACCTGCGGCTGCTGCGCGACGACGTGCGGGTGGCCG
>NZ_ANAX01000278.1 GCF_000341065.1 Nocardiopsis halotolerans DSM 44410
CCCGGAGGCGGTGGCGATGCTCGACGACGACGCCGACCTGCTGCGCCGGGACCCGAAGGTGCTGACGGCCGAGGCGGAGGCGGCCCAGCGCCGGTACGACACGGCCGAGGAGTCGGTGGCCGCGGTGCGTGCTCTGCGCCGCCGCGAGCTGCTGCGCACGGCCGCCGCCGACCTGCTGGAGGTGTCCTCGACGCAGGAGGTGGGCTCGGCGCTGACCGACATCGCCGCGGTGACCATCGAGTCCGCGCTGCGGCTGG
>NZ_ANAX01000279.1 GCF_000341065.1 Nocardiopsis halotolerans DSM 44410
GGAGCTGACCTACGCCAGCGACGCGGACGTGATGTACGTGCACGATCCCCTGCCGGGGGTGGACACGGGTGCGGCGACCAAGCAGGCGCTGGCCGTCGTGCGGGAGCTGACGCGGCTGTTGGAGATGCCCGCGGCCGAGCCTCCGCTGAAGGTGGACACCGACCTGCGCCCGGAGGGCCGGAGCGGGCCGGTGGTGCGCACGTTGGAGTCGTACGCGGCCTACTACGGGCGCTGGTCGCAGGTGTGGGAGAGCCAGGCGCTGCTGCGGGCCGCGCCGGTCGCGGGCGACCCGGGGCTGCGGGAGGCCTTCACCGCGCTGATCGACCCGATCCGCTATCCGGAGGGGGGCATCGACTCCGCGGCGGTGCTGGAGATCCGCAAGCTGAAGGCGCGGATGGAGGCCGAGAGGCTGCCGCGCGGGGCCGACCCGACGCTGCACACGAAGCTGGGCCGGGGCGGGCTGTCGGACGTGGAGTGGGTGGCCCAGCTGATCCAGCTGCGCCACGCCCGCGAGTACCCGGACCTGCGGACCACGGGCACGTTGGAGGCGTTGCGGGCGGCCGTGGCGCACGGGCTCCTGGACGAGGAGGACGGTGCGGTGCTGGAGCCCGCCTGGAGGCTGGCGTCGCGGGTGCGCGGGATGGTCATGCTGGTGCGCGGCCGCGGCGGTGACTCGCTGCCCTCGGACCTGCGGCTGCGTGCGGCGTTGGCGGGCGCGATGGGCTACAGCAGCGGCGAGGACGAGGAGGGCGTGTGGGAGGGCCCGGCCGAGCAGCTGACGGAGGACTACCTGCGCGCCACGCGCCGGGCGCGTGCGGTGATGGAGCGCGTCTTCTACGACGACTGACCGCGGGCGGGAGGTTTCCCCGATCCCCGGGGCTCCCGTTGCGTGCGGGGCCCGGAGTCGTCCACCGCGTCCCCGGAGTGGGCACCCCCGCGCCGGAGGAGTGGAGGGCGCGGGGGTGCCGGGGCCGGGAGTGGTGCGGCCCGTGGTGGTGGCTGGTGGTCTCCGGGAGGGCTCAGGCCGTCCGTGGTGTGGCGCGCGGCCGGTGGGCGGC
>NZ_ANAX01000280.1 GCF_000341065.1 Nocardiopsis halotolerans DSM 44410
CGACGCGGTTGCCGCCGGACTCCCACTCGACGTTCCCGGCGCCGTCGACCTTGACCAGCTTCCACTCGGTGTCGGCGCCGATGGGGACGGTGCCCGACCACACGGGGTAGGTGGACTCGTCGGTGGACAGCTTCACCCCGCCGTGGGGGTCCCAGGAGCCCAGTTCGGGGGTGGAGCCGACCACGTGGACCCCCTGGCCGTAGAAGGTCTCCACGGTGGCGGAGAGGTCGACCTCACCGGGCTGGCCGGGGTCGCCGCCGCCGTTGTCGTCGCACTCCGCCGGGTCGTCGCAGGTGCCGCCCACGTGCAGGGCGACGGCCCCGTTGGCGGGGATCTGGGCGCTGACCCGGCCGTCGGTGACGGTGAGGGTACCGCTTCCGGCCGCGTTGTCGTAGCTGCCGNTGTCGGCGGTCAGGTTCCAGGTGCTCCCGCTCGCGTTGAAGGCGGCGAAGCCGCGGTCGCCGCGGTCGAAGGCGAGCCGGGAGGAACCGTCGGTGGCGCGCTGGACGACGGGGGTGTCACCGGTGGCGTTGCGGAAGGCGGCCATGCCGGCGACGGTCGGGTGCCGGTGTTCACAGACCCACACGGCGCTGGAGCAGTCGGTGTCGGCGGTGATCCAGCCCGCCGGGTTGCCGGACTCGGTCCCGGTGCTGGGCGGCCCCTCGGTCACGTTGTCGCCGAAGTCGTAGCTCGACATCACCACGGGGGTGCCGTAGGGGTGGGCGAGCATGAACGCCGTGGCGAGGTGGTACCGGTCGCCGTCCTTGTAGGTCAGGGTCGGGTGGTAGCGCTGGCTGTCGTGGTTGTCGATGAAGACGTTGGCCTGCTCGTCGGTGAGACCGCCGTAGTCCGGCAGGTGCGCCAGACCCGAGATGTCGCCGTTGGCGAACCTGTTGGAGATGTCGCGCTGGTAGTCGAAGGCGGTCACGTCCCCGTAGGGCGTGTAGGCGGTGTAGGGGATCGTCTGGTCGCCGATCACCTCCTGGTAGATCTCCGGCTGGCCCCCGAAGACCGGCACCTCGTGCAGGTTGGAGAGGATGGCCTCGATGTGGGCCTCGGGAATGTGCTTGGCGGCGTCCACGCGGAAGCCCGCCACGCCCATGTCCACCAGGTCGTTGAGGTAGCGGCGGATCCGCGCGCGCACCTGGGGGTCGGCGGTGTTGAGGTCGGCCAGACCCACCAGTTGGCAGTTCTGCACCTCCCACTTGTCGTTCCAGCTGTCGATCTCCTCGTAGCAGGGGCCGAAGTCGGCGTGGTCGTAGCCGGCGCCACCGTCGCCGAACAGGTCGGGGTGGTCGTACTTGGCCCACTCGGTGCCCGCGCTGCCGGTACCGGATCCGTCACCGGTCATGTGGTTGATGACGGCGTCGACGTAGACCTTCACGCCGTTGGAGGCGCAGGTCGAGACCATCGCCTCGAACTCCTCGGCGGTACCGCGCCGGGTGTTGTCGATGCGGTAGGAGACGGGCTGGTAGTCCTGCCACCAGGGGTAGTTCCCGCCTTCGGCGTAGGGGATGACCACGTGCTCCTGGGGCGGTGAGACCTTGACCGCGCCGAAGCCCCGGGGGCCGAGGAACTCCGCGCACTCGTTGGCGACGGAGTTCCAGTTCCACTGGAAGAGGTGGACGATCGTCTCGCCGTTGTGGGCGTCGGCCGCGGTGGTGGAGGCGGGCGTGGTGGGGGCGGGTTCGGCCCGCGCGGGGTCCGGGTCGAGCAGGGTGGGGGACGTCAGCAGGCCGACTCCGAGCAGGATCGACCCGGCTGCGGCACCGAGTCCGGATGGCTTCATCTGCGCTCCTTGGGGGAGGTGCGCGGTGGGGCGACGCTGCCCCGACCGCCGCGCTCTTGCAGTGGTTGCAAGAGTTTGCGTGGGAGTGATGAAGCTAACAGACGAGATCGCCCTTGTGAACAGCACGTGTCACGGGGATGTCGCCTCTCACGCAGGGCGACGAAAGCGGGCGCCACCTGCGCAACTCGTGGGTGAAGCGGAGGCCGAGCGAGCGCGGACGTCTGTCGCCGCCAGGGCGGTGACCTGCGCGTACGGCGACGCGGGGTCGTACGCGCAGGTCGTGAAAAATCCCGCAAGGTTACTGAAAGACACACGGAAAAGCCGGTGGCGGTACGGACCGGGGATCCGCACCGCCACCGGCGCACGCTCCGGCACGGCCTGCGGGGGCCGGTCCGGGACCTCTCCGGGGGACTACCCCCAGAAGACGGCCACGCCGATGTTGAGGATGGCGAGCACACCGGCCGTGACCGCGAGGTTCTTGGCGGGCTTGCGCAGGTTGAGCACACCCACCACAACGATGATCAGGGAGATCACCAGCTTGACCGCGATCTTGATGTGGTTCGGGTCGTAGAGGTCGCCCATCTCGGCCATGCCGACCAGCAGCAGGCCGACGACCAACTGGAGCAGGGAGCTGTGCAGCAGGACCTTGGTCGACTTGGGGTTGTCGGTGATGACCTGCATGAGGAAGCCCGCGATGATGCCGGCCAGGCCGATCATGTGCAGGAAGACGAGCGCGGAGTAGATGATGTCCATGCCGAAACACTACTACGCCGCGTAGTTTTTCCGTCCGGGTTCATGACACACTGACGTAACGAATCGGACGCCCCACCAATGGGGTGACGCCGCTCCCGCCGCTCCTCGCCTCGGATCACCCGCGGCGCACCACCGCCACGCGCCGCCACAGTATCCAGACCAGACCCAGCACCAGGGCCACCCCGGCGGCCCGCAGCAGGCCCGCCGGCTCCACGTACTCCGACACCCGTGACATCACGGTCCCCTCGGCGGGGACCACCGTGTCGCTCGCGCACGCGGTCGGGTCGGAGTCGCGCTCCAACAGCAGGCAGGCGGTGCTCGTCAGACGCTCCCGTGCGTCCTCCCCCTCCGGTGCGCGTACGCGCACCGTGTACACCGCCTCCTCTCCCGCGGGCACGTCGACCTGCCAGTTCACGATCCCCTCCCGGACCACCCCGTCACCCTCGACCTCGACGATCTCCATCACCTCGGGGACGTGCTGGGCCAGCAGGGCGCCCGTCACGGGGGCGCCGCCCCCGTTGGTGACGGTGGTGCGCAGGGCGAACTCCTGGCCCGGCCGCGGCGGTTGCGCGCCCGCGTCCACGACCAGGCCCGGTCCGGTCGCCTGGGCGGCGAACGCGGGCACGGCGAACACGACCGCCGCCGCGAGGCCCGCCGTGAACACACCCACCCCTTCGCGCGCCGTGTTCCGCCAGCCCCTCCGAGCGTCCCTCGTCATCCCGTGCCTCCAGTGCGTCTTGGTCCCCCGCCTCCTAGACAACTATGGGCAATGAACGGAAAGCACACGGTGACACGCCGGAGGAAGCCGCAGGGCTCCCGACCAGCGCGCCCGCACGGTTCCGCACCGGGACTCACGGGGTCTTAGGGCACGCGGCCGCCGGACCCCGCAGGACTGGGATTCCTCCCCATGCGCACCCGGGGTTCTTAGAACGATCGTGGACACCAGACGGCGAGGGCACCGGGTCAGCGCCGCGAGGACGAGGGGAGCTCACCGTGTTCCACACCGAACTGATCAACGCCAACGTCCAGGCGATGACCGAGCAGCGCCTCCGCGAGGTCCAGAACCTGCGGGCGGCCCGCCAGGCGCGCGCCGAGGAACGCGCCGAGAGGCGCGCACGGCGCAGGGAGGAACGCCGCGGACACGAACGCCCGTGGCGGAGGAAGGGCTACGACCGTGCCGCCTGAGGATACGGCCGAAAAGCCCCTGGGAGAGCCGCACATGGTGGGCATAATGGGCGCTATGCCCGTTCTTGTCGACAGCAGCACCGTTTTCGTGGGCCGGGAGCGCGAGCTCCGGCTCCTCCGTGAGCACGCCGAACACACGCGCACCGAGGCGTCCGGCATGGTCCTGGTCGGCGGCGACGCGGGCGTGGGCAAGAGCCGCCTGGTCGGCGAGTTCGTCTCCGCCCTCCCCGAGGGAACGGTGTTCGTCGGCGGTTGCCTCCAACTGGGCGTGGACGGCCTGGCCTACGCGCCCTTCACCGCGGTCCTGCGCCAGCTCCTGCGTGAACGCGGCCGGGAGGTGTTCGATGCCGCGGCGCCCGGCGGCACCGGGGAGTTCGCCCGGCTGCTGCCCGAGCTGGGCGGGGTGTCCGCGTACCGCCCCGAGAACCGGGGCATCCTCTTCGAGCAGGTCCTGCGCCTGTTCGACCAGGCCGCCGAGAACGGTGGCGTCACCGTGGTGCTGGAGGACCTGCACTGGTCGGACGGGGCCACCCGCGACCTGCTCGTCTTCCTGGTCCGCAACCTCGACCTGCCCGGTGTCCAGATCATCGCCACCTACCGCAGCGACGACCTGCACCGCACCCACCCGCTACGCCGCCTGCTGCCCGAACTGCGGCGTGTGCCCGGGGTCGAGCCACTGGAACTGGGACCGCTCAGCCGCGACGAGGCCGGGGCCCAGGCCGCCGCGATACGGGGCGCCGAACTCGGCCACCACGAGCTGGACGAGCTGTACCAGCGCACCGAGGGCGTCCCCCTGTTCGTGGAGTCGCTCGCCGCGGCGGGCGGCGACTCCTCCGGCGACGGCCACGGTGTGCCCGACCAGTTCCGTGACCTGCTTCTGGAGCCGCTGCACCGGTTCGACGGAACCGCGCTTTCGGTACTGCGCGTGGCGTCGGTCGGCGCGGTCTCGGGCAGCATCGAGCACGAGATGCTCCACCACGCGGCCGGTCTGCCCGAGCACGAGCTGGAGACCGCGCTGCACACCCTGGTGGACGCCAACGCCCTACGCGCCGACCGGACCGGGTACCGGTTCCGGCACGCCCTGCTGCGCGACGCCGTGCACGGCGAGCTGCTGCCCGGCCCCCACGCGCGGCTGCACATGCGTTTCGCCCAGCTCATCGACGAGTACCCCGAGGCCGTCCCCCTCGACCGCAGGGCCGCCGAGCAGGCCCACCACTACAACGCCGCGCAGGAACTGCCCAGCGCCCTCCAGGCCGCGTGGTGGGCGGCGGTGCGCGCGGGCGACACCCTCGCCTACGGCGAGGAGCTCGCCATGCTGGAGCGGGTGCTGACCCTGTGGGACCGCGTTCCCGACGCGCGGGAGCGTGTGCAGGGCCGTTCCTGGGCCGAGGTGGCCAGCCTGGCGGCCGGGGCCGCCGTGGAGGCGGACCGCCGCAGACGCGCCCTCGAACTGGCCGACGCGGCGCTGGCCACCCTGCCCGAGGGCGGGTGCGACGACCACACGCTGACGGTGCGGGCGGAACTGCTGCGCCGCAGGGGACAGGCCCGCGCCGACCACGTCGACGGCAGGATCCACGACCTGACCACGGCCCTGGACCTGCACCCGCCGCACATGCCGGGGTACTGCCTGCTGCTGGCCACCCTGGCCAGGGAGAGCATGTTGTACCGGGCCGACCGGCGGCCGAGTCCCGACCAGGAGCGGTTGCGCGCGTTGGAGAGGGCCGGAAGGTCCGCGCGTGCCCTGGCGGAGGAGGCCATCGCGCGCGCCGACCCCGCCAGTGAGAGCGACATGTGCGCCGCCGCCGACGCCAGGATCACCCTGGGCGCCCTCCACATGGACGCGGGCGACCCGGACCGGGGTCGCCCCCTGATCGAGACGGCCATCGCCCACGCCGCCGAGATCTCCGACCCCTCGTTGGAGGCACGCGGCGCGGGCAACCTGGGCCACTTCCTGCGCGAGCTGGGCCACCACGAGGAGGGCCTGGCGGTGCTGGAGGAGTCCCTGGCCCGGCACGAGGCGATGGGATGGGCGTCCGTCCACAAGACCTCCAACCACCAGAACCGTGCGGAGATCCACCTGGAACTGGGCAACCTGGCCAGGGCCCGGGAGATCTCGGGCGAGAGTCTGCGTGTCCAACAGTCCGGCAGGCACCGGTGTTACGTCAGCGGGGTACTGGCCCGAGCCGCGGCGGCCATGGGTGACCTGGACGCGGCGCGGCGGGCCATGGAAGCGTCGGAGCGCTCGAACGCGATGGCCTCGCACCGCATGAACACCGTGCAGCTGTCCCTGCTGGGGCTGCTGGAGACGGACCTGGTCGCGGGCGCGGTGGACGACGCGCTCGCGCTGTCCGAGCAGACGCTGCGGCGGCTGGTCCTGGAGTCCGCGCCCGGGTACCTGTGGCCGATGGCCGACGCGATGGCCGAGGCGGCGCGGCTGGGCGCGGCGCCGGAACGCCCCCGGGAGACGGTGGAGCGGGCGCGCGGCGTGCGGGACCGAATCGCCGACCTGGTGTCGACGGCGTCCGCACACGGAACGGCGCAGCGGGCCTACCGCCTGTCCGTGGCGGGCCGCCCGGNNNNTGGACGGTCTGACGGGGGCGGGTGACCTGGCCGGGGCGGACGGTGCGGCCGAGGAAGGCGGTCCGACCGGAACCGGGGTTGGGAAACCGGACGCGCTGCTGGAGCGGTGGACGGCGGCGGTGGCGGCGTGGGAGGCCACGCCGATGCGGCTGCACCTGGCGCGGGCACGGCT
>NZ_ANAX01000281.1 GCF_000341065.1 Nocardiopsis halotolerans DSM 44410
CACGCCGTGGCCGAGGAGTGCGGAGCGGTCCCGTTGGCCGAGGCCGCCGCGGACCTGGCGCGCAGGATGGGATCCGGCCTGGCGGAGGACGCGGCCCCTCCCGTGGCACCGGCCGGGTTGACCGCGCGCGAACTGGAGGTGGCCCGGCTGCTGACAGTCGGCAGCACCAACGCCCAGATCGCCGAGCGGCTCTTCATCACCCCCAAGACCGCCAGCGTGCACGTGTCCAACATCCTCGCCAAACTGGAGGTGCCCAACCGGGCCACCGCCGGAGCCCGGCTGCGCGAACTCGGTGTGGCCCGGTGAGCCGACCGAACACGTCGCCGGTGTGACGCACGGGCTTTGACCTGAGCCGATCCCGTACCTGTGGCGGGGC
>NZ_ANAX01000282.1 GCF_000341065.1 Nocardiopsis halotolerans DSM 44410
GGCGGACGGGCAGGGTCGGTGCCCCGGTCACCGCGCTGACGCCGTGGCGTGCGGCGTCGGCCCCGGTGGCGTGGCGGGTTCCGCCGACGGGGCCGACGTACCGGACACGGGTGGTGACCGAACGGGTCCGGGGAGACCGGCGTCGCGGGCCGTCACCCGGTCCGACGCGACCCCGCCAGCGGGCCACCAGGACGACCGGTCCTCAGTCCGCGGTCGCGGGTCTGACGAGCGGTGCGTCCCGCGTGAACCTCCGGAACCCGACCCCGTAGTAGAGCTCGCGCGCCTGGGGATGCCCCGGAGCGCCCAGGCAGGCGACCGTCGCGTGGGTGGCCCCGGCCTCCCGCACCAGGCGCATCCCGTACAGGAGCATCGCCCTCGCCAGTCCCCGACGCCGGTAGTCCGGGTGCGTGCCGACCGGCTCGAACTCGGCGGTCCCGTTCACCTCGTCGAGCCACATGATCGTCGAGGACGCCATCGTCCCGTCCGGCGCCTCCGCCAGGATGTGCAGGTCACCGCGGTACCCCGCCGTCCGGCGGACACCCTGGTAGGCCTCGATCGTGTACGCCGAGGGGGCCCAGGCGTCCAGGTGGGCCCGCACCGCGGCCTCCGGCCCCGCCTCGTCGGCGGTGCGGAACCGGAACCCGTCCGGCAGCACCGGCTGTTCCACGTCGGTGAGGTCACGCTCGTTGAGCTGGGTCCAGGACCCGGTGTCGCCGAGCGAGGACGGGTCGGTCACGTAACCGTGCGCCGCCCACCGCTCCAGGGCGGCCTCGTCGGCGGCGCTCGGCAGCACCGTACGTTCGACGCCCGCCGCCGTGGCGTCGTACCAGTCGATCACCTCGTCGACCAGCCCGGCGTGGTCGGGGTGGACCTGGTAGGCCAGGTAGGCACTGGTGACGTCCTTCACCGACCCGTCGCTGAGCCGCACCGTGCGCGGGAGGCGGGCCCAGCCCCACGCCACGAGGTCCCCGCCGGAGAACCACAGCCGGCGGGGCCAGCTCGCGCCGCTGACGGCGTGCCCCGCGCCCCAGTTCCAGGCCAGCTCACCGAACGTCGCGTCGCTGTTCACCAGCTCCGGGCGGGTGGCGGTGACGCGCTGGGCCAGGTCCTGCATGAGTCGCACGTCCGCGGCGGTCACCAGTTCGAGGCTCGTCATGGTGCGTCACTGTGCCAGGGCGCCGTACGGCTGTCGAGTTCTTTTCCGGGGCCCTCCCGTCGCCTCCAGCCGAGCCCCGCGACCGGCCGCGAGGGAACCGGACCCTCCGGGACGGACCACGCGTGGAATGCGTGTCGCCGCCCCGAGCGCGGAAGCCGGGGCCCGGCGCGCCCGGGGCCGTTCGGGGCCTCCCGGGTTCTCCCGGGACGCGCGTCGTCATGGTGGCGGCACACACGGCGGACCGGGGCGCGTGGCTGGGCGGGGAACCCGGCCGAGGCCCCCATTCCCGGGAATGCCCGGACGGTGAACCCGGAGAACCGGGCGGTTCACGCCTGTGGACAACGCCGGAGGGGCGGGCGCGTGGGCACGCGCCCGCCCCTCGCAGAACAGGGCTTTCCATACCGGGCCGCCCCGAACAGCCAGGCCGGTCGGGCCGATCGGACCGGTCAGAACAGCTCGGTCTCGCCCTCCACGATCACGCTCACCTCGCCGGGCGCGTACAGCGACACCTCCGCGACCACGTCGCCGTCACCGACCTCGTCCTCGGTGAGTTCCACCATCCGGCCGCAGACCCCGTCCCCCGAGGCCTCCGGGGGGTCGTTCGGCCCGCGGGACGGCCGGTCCCGCGGCTCGTCCTCCTCGGAGTCGGTGGAGGCGGGCTCCCCGTCGGCGTCGGGGGCGTCCGTGCCGTTCGCCGACCCGTCGCAGGGCTCCTGGACCGGCTTGCGGAAGGCGGCGATCTCCTGGTCGATCCCGGCGAGGGCGTCGCGCAGCTCGCCGACGGTCATCCCCACGGGCTCCATGCCCTCCAGGGCCTCGCCCGGTGCGGTGGCGGCGTTCACGCTCTCGTAGAGCTCCCCCTCCCCGGGCTCCCTGCCGAAGACCACCTCGACCGGGTTGCCGTAGTCCTCCGGGATGCGCACGCCCACGGGGCAGCCCCCGCCCTGGGAGGTGCACTCCCCCGGCGAGGTCACGATCTCCACGTCGCGCTCGTCGGTACCCTCGCCCGCCATGTTGCCGTCGAGGTAGACGAGGTTGCCCACGACGGTGGGCGAGGCCGGGACGAAACGCAGCGTGACGTCGAGGCCGTGCTCGGCGAACTCGGCCGCGTACGCCTCGGCGTCGGCGGTGGGATCGAGCACCTCGGCCACCACCACGCCCTCCTCGACACTGACGTCCAGCACGTCGGCGGCGGCGGGCTCCGGGCCGACCGGAAGGACGGAACCCCCGTCGTCGGCGGGGGCGAGCAGCGCGGTGGCCGCGACCCCGCCCACGGCGAGGGCCGCCGCGACCGGTGCCGCGAGGATCAGGCGCTTCCTGCGGGGGGACAGTGCCATGGTGGTCTCCTGACTCTGGGTGGTGATCAGTGAACGCAGCTCGCGCGCGGCGGGGGCCGCGGGGTCGAGCTGGTGGGACGCGTCCACCTCGGGGCGGAGTCCGGCCACCACGCGGTCGATCGGGTCGTGATTCATCGATCCGCTCCTCTCAGGGACGTGGAACGTTGCGGGTGCGGGGTGACGGCCGAGGAGGAGGTACGGGTTCCGGTCTCCAGACCCGCCTTGCGCAGGGCCCTGGCGAACCGTCCGCGGGCGCGGTGCAGGCGCACGCGGGCCGTTCCCCGTGCGCAGCCCAGGACGACCGCGATCTGTCCCGCGTCGAGCTGCTCCCAGCCCGCGAGGGAGAGGATCTCCCGGTCCCGTTCGGGCAGGGCACGGAACACCTTCCCGACCTCGCCCAGACCGGAGTCGCGTTCCTCGGGCGGGGTGACGGTGACCCCGCTCAGGTCGGCTCTCAGGCGGGCGGCCAGCGCGTTGCGGCGGCGTGCGCCGCGCCGGTGGTTGGCGAGCACGTTGCGCGCCACACCGAACACCCACGGACGTGCCTGGTCACCGGACGGAACGTCGTCGATCCGGGCCCAGACCGCCGTGAACACGTCGGCTACCAGGTCGGCGGCGTGGTCCGGGTCCTCCGTACGGCGTAACAGGTAGCCGAGAACGTCGCCGAACGCGGACTCGTAGAGCTCCTCGAACCGGGCGACGGACCGTTCCCGTGACCGCGCCGGGTGTTGACGGGGCAACGTGCGCCCTCTCTCCTCGTTGGTGGTGCGTCCTACACACCACACATGTCCGGACCCCGCACGGCGTTACGGGTCCGGCCCCGGGAGGTCCGCGGACCGGGGCGGTGACGGCCTTCTCCGGTACGTGTGACGGGGACCGCGAGCCTCGGAACCGCCGCGGAGCGATGACACGAAAGCCCCGGTCACGGGCGATAATGCGTGTGCGGCGGGAGGGACCGGGCAGGCTGGTTGGCGTGTACGGAAATACCCCGGAAATATCCGCACGGCACACTGGTCCTGGGACACTGTGTCCACTCCGACCCCGCACACGCTGGGACGGGACGCGGGCACCGACCGGCATCGAGGAAGGTGGATCTTGAATCGACAGCAGGAATTCGTGCTCCGCACGTTGGAGGAGCGCGACATCCGGTTCGTGAGGCTGTGGTTCACCGACGTGCTCGGATACCTCAAGTCCGTGGCGGTCGCTCCCGCCGAGCTGGAGGCGGCCTTCTCCGAGGGCATCGGTTTCGACGGCTCGGCCATCGAGGGGTTCGCGCGCGTCTACGAGGCCGACATGCTGGCCCAGCCCGACCCCGCCACCTTCCAGGTCCTGCCCTGGCGCAACGAGCCGCACGGCACGGCACGCATGTACTGCGACATCCTCATGCCGGACGGTTCGCCCTCGCCCGCGGACCCGCGCCACGTCCTCAAGCGCCAGCTCGGCAAGGCCTCCGACCTGGGGTTCACGTTCTACACCCACCCCGAGATCGAGTTCTACCTGCTCAAGAAGATGCCCGAGCTGGGCGAGTTCCCCGAGCCCAACGACTCGGGCGGCTACTTCGACCACACGCCGCACAACAGCGCTCACGACTTCCGGCGCAACGCCATCAACATGCTGGAGGCCATGGGCATCTCCGTGGAGTTCAGCCACCACGAGGCCGGGCCGGGGCAGCAGGAGATCGACCTCCGCTACGCCGACGCGCTGACCACCGCCGACAACATCATGACCTTCCGGCTCGTGATGAAGGAGGTGGCGATGGAGCAGGACGTGTACGCCACGTTCATGCCCAAGCCGTTCACGCAGTACCCGGGTTCGGGCATGCACACGCACCTGTCGCTGTTCGAGGGCGACCGGAACGCCTTCTACGAGCCGGGCGCGGACTTCCAGCTGTCCAAGGTCGGCCGCGGGTTCATAGCGGGCCTGCTCCGGCACGCCGACGAGATCACGGCCGTCACCAACCAGTGGGTGAACTCCTACAAGCGCCTGTGGGACGACCCGGCGGCCTCCGCCGGTATGGGCGGCGAGGCCCCCGCCTACATCTGCTGGGGCCACAACAACCGTTCGGCGCTGGTCCGCGTGCCGATGTACAAGCCGGGCAAGTCCAACTCCAGCCGGATCGAGATCCGGTCCCTGGACACCTCCTGCAACCCCTACCTGACCTACGCCGTGATCCTGGCCGCCGGGTTGAAGGGAATCGAGGAGGGCTACGAGCTGCCCCCCGGCGCGGAGGACGACGTCTGGGCCCTGACCGACGCCGAGCGCCGCGCGCTGGGTATCCGGCCCCTCCCCCAGAGCCTGGACGAGGCCCTGCGGATCATGGAGAACAGCGAGCTGGTCGCCGAGACGCTGGGCGAGCACGTCTTCGACTTCTTCCTGCGCAACAAGAAGGCGGAGTGGAACTCCTACCGCCGCCAGGTCACCCCGTACGAGTTGCAGCGGTACCTGCCGACCCTGTGACCCCGTGAGGGCACGGGACTTCGAGCCCCCCTCCCCGGGCGTCCGGGGAGGGGGGCTCGGTGCGTCTCGGGGGCGTTTCGGAGGGCTCAGAGGGTGGAGCCCTTCACGGCCTCCAGGAGGGCGGTCCACTCGCGGCGGTCGGCCTCCAGGTGACCGAGGTGCCGGTTCCGGACGTGGGAGCCGCTCCGCGCGGCGGGGCGGTGCTCACCCGCCCCGGCATGCGGATGGTCACCTTCGCCGGACTCCAGGCGGGCGACCTTCCGCGGAAGTACCTGTGAGGCCCGGAGGCACCGCACGGAGAGCAAAGGCCCCTCCCGGGACGAGGTTCCAGGGAAGGGCCTGCGTTCCGAGACGGCCCCGCCGTCCGCCGTCATCCGCGCCCCGGTGACCGGCGTGCGGATCCACCCGTGCTCAGGGCGTGTACACCTCCGGCCAGGGAGCGGGCTCCATGCCGTCCCCGACGAAGAAGCTCGGGTGCGGCGGCTGGTTGTAGGCGGTGTTCTGCCAGGCGACGGCCACCCGGTACTGGGTGTCGTGCATCAGGGTGGGCATCCGCAGGTCGGTCGGGACGGGCGTTGAGTAGATCCGCAGCGCCCGGTTGTCCTCGGTGCGCCAGACGACCTCCTCACGCCAGTCACCGAGGATGTCGCCGCTCAGCGCCGGTGTGGACTTGGTGCCGTTGTTGGATGCCACCCCGGAGCCGGTCAGCAGCCGGGTGTCACCCCCGGTCCCGTACTCGTCGACGCGGGTGCCGTCCAGCAGTTCCCGCAGCGGGTCTCCGTCCCACCAGACCACGAAGTTCGTCGAGGAGGGCGAGCGAACGCCCAGACGGTCACCCTCGGCGTCGTACACGCCGCTGACGCCGCCCCCGGATACCCAGAACTCCGCGCCCGGGTTGCCCGGCCACACGTCCGCGGCCACACCCCGTCCGGGCCCCTCCTCACCGCTGGCGGTGGGCCTGCGCCAGAGCACATCGCCGGTGGCGGCGTCGGCCACGTAGGCGCCCGCCGCGCCTCCCGTGCGCTCGGTGATCGTGAAGACCTCCAGTCCGGGGCGGCCGGGCAGCAGGTCGCCCACGTGCATGGCGTCCCCGTGGCCGTAACCGGTGGTCCACATACCGCTGCCGTCGTCGTCGACGGCCATCGAGCCGTACATGACCTCGTCACGGCCGTCGCCGTCGGCGTCGGCGATACTCAGCTGGTGGTTGCCCTGTCCGGCCCACTCCGACCCGGCGTCGTCGCTGTCGAAGACCCAGCGTCGGGTGAAGCGTCCGTCGCGCCAGTCCCAGGCCGCGATGACCGAACGGGTGTAGTAGCCGCGCGCCATGATCAGACTGGGCCGCTGGCCGTCCAGGTAGGCCACGCCCGCGAGGAACCGGTCCACCCGGTTGCCGTAGCAGTCGCCCCAGTCGCAGACGTCGCCGCGCCCGGGCACGTAGTCCACCGAGTCCAGTTCGGCCCCGCTGCGGCCGTCGAACATGGTGAGGAACTCCGGCCCGCTCAGGACGTAGCCGTCACCGTTGCGGTGGTCGGCACCGGCGTCGCCGATGACCCGGCCGGTGCCGTCGACGGTGCCGTCAGCCGTCTTCACGGCGACCTCGGCCCGCCCGTCACCGTCGAAGTCGTAGACCTGGAACTGGGTGTAGTGCGCGCCTGCGCGGATGTTGGGTCCCAGGTCGATCCGCCAGAGCCGCTCGCCGCTGAGTTCGTAGGCGTCGAGCAGTACGGGGCCGGTGTGGCCCGACTGGGAGTTGTCCCTGGCGTTGGTGGGTTGCCACTTCAGGACGATCTCGTACTCGCCGTCACCGTCGAGGTCGCCCACGCTGGCGTCGTTGGCGTCGTAGGTGTGGCCGCTGCCGCCGGACGGGACGTCCAGGGGGACGTCCAGGTAGCCGTCGCGCAGCGCCAGGGAGGCCCCGGAATCCTCCCCCTCCCGGCCGTCGACGACGGGCCGGACCGTGTAGCGGGCGTCGGCGGGGGCGCCTTCGTCCAGGTATGAGGTGGCACCGGTGAGGGGTTCCGGGTTGATGCGCGTGGAACCGCGGTAGACGTTGAAGGCGACGTCCTCGGAGTCGGTGGCCGACAGGCGCCAGCTCACCAGGTTGCCCCGCGGGCCGTGCACGCTCACCAGGCCGCGGCCCAACTCCTCGACCTGGCGCCCCTCCCCGGTGGTGGGCGGGTCCTCGTCGTCGGGCGGTTCCTCGCCGGGGGGTTCCTCGGCTTCGCCGGTGCAGACGGTGCCGTTGAGGGTGAAGGAATCGGGGACCTCGGGGGTGCCGTCGTGTGAGCCGTTGAATCCGAAGCTGACCGAGGCGCCGGTGGCGATGGCGGCGTTCCATCCGGCGTCGCCCACGCTGACGCGGTCGCCGGAACCGGAGAACTCGCCGTTCCAGCCGCTGGTGACGCGCTCGCCCGCGGTGAAGTCCCACTCCACGGTCCAGCCGTCGACGGGATCACCGAGGTTGGTGACCGACACGGCGGCGGTGAAACCGCTGTTCCACTGGTTCTGGATGGTGTAGTCGACCTCGCAGCCAGCGGCGGCGGAGGCGGGACCGGACGCCGCGGCGACGAGTGCGGCGCCCGTGGCGAGGGCGGTCGCGAGGGAGGCGCCGCGCCGTGTCCGATGACGGGCGGCAGGGGGGACGGGGGGCATGGGAAGGACACTCCTCACAGCATCCGGCACCGACGTGTCGCGGCGGCCTGGATGCGTCGACGTAGTGGGAGCGCTCCCGGAAACAACAGGAACGTAACACGAGGGGTAGCGACCCGACAACGGCTGTTCCTAAACCGATTTACGTCCGCGCGGAACATCCGATCTCCAGATGACACAGGACGTCCACTCTCCTTTGGTCCGGGAGGTGGGGAAACGGAGCAGTTGGGGATGAAACGTTTCAAGACAGGACACCGCGCCGGTGCGGAGGAAGGTTCCGGGCTCCCCCGCTCCCCGCTCCCCGCTCCCCGCTCCCCGCTGGGAGGATGGACCCGTGAAACCGCGCTCCCGTCCGACGGCGGTGGCCTCCACCGCCACCCTGGTCCTGGCCGCGTCCGCCCTGGTCGCGACACCCGCGACCGCCGGGGTGTCCGCGTCGGTTCCCGGACCGCCGGGGCCGCACGAGGTGCGGTTCGCGACGTTCAACGCCGCGCTGGAGCGCCCCGCACAGGGGATGCTCGCCGAGGAGCTGGCCACACCCGACAGCGTGCAGGCGCGCAACGTCGCCGAGATCATCCAACGCGTGCGCCCCGACGTCCTGCTGGTCAACGAGTTCGACCACGGCGGGTCCGGACCCCGCCTGTTCCAGGACAACTACCTGTCCGTGGGGCGGAACGGCGCCGAGGCCATCCGTTACCCGTACGTGTACACCGCGCCCGTCAACACCGGGGTGGCCTCGGGCGTGGACCTCGACGGCGACGGCGAGGCGGTGACCGAGCCCGGCGGCCCCGGTTACGCCGGGGACGCCTTCGGCTACGGGCTCTTCCCCGGCCAGTACGGGATGGTCGTGTACTCGATGTACCCGATCCTCACCGAGCGGGTGCGCACCTTCCAAACCTTCCGGTGGGTGGACATGCCGGGCGCGCTGCTGCCCACCGACCCGGAGACCGGCGGGCCCCACTACTCCCCCGAGGCCCTGGAGGTCCTGCGGCTGTCCTCCAAGAGCCACTGGGACCTGCCCGTCGACACGGGCGGGAGCCGCCCGATCCACCTCCTGGCCAGCCATCCCACTCCGCCCGCCTTCGACGGTCCGGAGCGGCGCAACGTCGCGCGCAACCACGACGAGATCCGCTTCTGGGCCGACTACGTCACCCCGGGCGCGGGCTCCTACGTCTACGACGACCGGGGGAAGCGCGGCGGCCTGCCCGCCGGTGCCCCGTTCGTCATCGCCGGGGACCTGAACGCCGACCCCGTGAACGGCGACAGCCACCCCGACGCCATCACCCGGCTCCTGGAGCATCCCGCAATCACCGACGTGCGTCCCGCCAGCCAGGGCGGCAGGGGCGCGGCCCAGCGCCGGGACGCGGCCGACGGGGCGCACGCGGGCGATCCGTCCCTGGACAGCGCCGACTTCCGGGACGAGTCCGGTCCGGGCAACCTGCGGGTGGACTACGTACTGCCCTCACGGACCCTCACGGCCCGTGCCTCGGGGGTGTTCTGGCCGACCGTGGACGACCCGCTGTTCCGTCTGACCGGTGACCGCCCCTTCCCCAGTTCCGACCACCGGCTGGTGTGGGTGGACCTGGTCCGGCCCTAACGGGTTGCTGCGCCAGTATTCTCCCCGCTCCAGCACGGACTTTCGTGATTGGTCGCAGAAGGAGTCGGACGGGGTGGCCGCCGAGCTCGACGGCCGCACCCGTCAGACTCTGGGCTGGGCCGCCCCGGCCGGGGCTCCCAACAAGTTCCTCGTTCCAACAGCCGCTTGACAGCAAGGCGCCGAGGCTCGCTACAAGTACAAGATCAGCACAGGTCGAGGCGGTCCGGTGGGCCTTTCGGCCACCGCGCTAGCGGGCGGCCTCCTCCTGGGCGGCGGCCAGCCCGGCGCTGATGACACTGTCCATGATGGCGGCGAGGCGCTCGGCCCCCAGACGCGGGGCGTGGGCGCTCATGCGCTCGACCAGTTCGCGCTCCCGCCGCGTGTCGCGTCCCTCGAAGTAGCCCACCGGCTTGAGCCGCTGCACCTGGGCGGCCACGAGGGCGCGGCGTTCGAGGAGTTCGGCGAGCGCGGCGTCCATCTGGTCGATGCGCCCGCGCAGTTGGTGGATCTGCTCCTCGGGGGAGGCGGGGGCGGGGTGGTGCTCGGACACGGTGACTCTCCCTCGTGTGGGAACGGGCCGGTGACGGCCTGGACGCGGTGCGGCCGTACGTCCCCGCACGCGATGTGCGTGGAGAGCGTGTGGTGGGGCGTCGGCCGCCTGGAGAAACGAAGGGAGCACCGGGCTGCTGCCCTGGTGCTCCGTTGCCGACGACCCCTGGTTGTTCCGCCTACGTGCGAGCGGCCGACGGGGACGTCGGCTGGCTAAACACGCGATAGCGGTGGGTCATGACGGTGATCCTACCGAATCCGGCGGCGAGGGCGCCACACGGTACGGGGGCGTCCACCCGCCGTCAGTCCTCCTGCGCCTCGGGCGCCTCGACCCGGATCATGAGGGCGGTGGCCTCCGCGGTGACCTCGCCGTGGGCGTGGATCCGGCCGGAGACGAAGACCTTGCGGCCCTCCACCCGGTCCACCCGCGCGGTGACCTCCAGCGGGGTGAACAGCGGCGTGGGTCTGCGGTAGTTCACCTCCAGCTTGGCGGTGAGTCCGGGGGAGGTCTCGATCGCGGAGACGCTGCCGACGGCCTGGTCGAGCAGTGCCGCGATCCAGCCGCCGTGCACGAGTCCGGGCGGGCCCTGGTAGATGGTGTTGAGGGTGACCTCGCCGCTCAGACCCTCGGGGGTGCGCTCCAGGGAGAGCGGCGGTGCGACAGGGCTGGTGTCACCGGCGACGATGTTGGTGATGGTGCCGAACTCGGCGTCCCCGCTCTGGAGGTCGCGCTTGACCATGGTGCCGATCTGACGGCGGGAGACGTTGAGCCCGTCGGTGACGCCCTCGACGGTGGCCGCGGCCCGGGCGAGGGTGTCGGTGTCGGCCTCGGTGTTGGCGACGGCGTCGATGAGGTCGTGGACGCGGGCCACGAGGGAACGCAGTTCTGAGGGGATCTGGGCCTGCTCGACCACCGGGAGTCCGAAGGCGCGGGGATCGGGGCGCTCGGTGACCGGCTGCGTGTTGACCGTCATGTGTTCCTCGTCGGATCGGCGTGTGCGCGGGTGGTTGGGGGCACCACCGTCAAACCGAATCCTACTCGGTAGTATTCCGGCGCGATCGGACCGGGCGGTGCGCTCCCTGTCACACCACGCGGAGACAGGAAGCACTCGCGACGGCGTCAGACCAGGTCACGCGCCATGTGCAGGTGCGGAATCCCGGCGTCCAGGAACTCCTCGCCATGGGCGGTGTAGCCGAGTCGGGCGTAGAAACCCAACGCGTGCGTCTGCGCGTGCAGCTCCACCCTGGCGAATCCGCGCTCGCGGGCCCGCTCCTCCACCGCGCGCACCAGCGCGGCACCGGTACCGGTGCCGCGTCCCTTGGGCAGGACCGCCAGACGGCCGAGGAGACCCGCGCCGTCCCCCTGGTCCACGAGACGGACCGTGCCCACGGGAACGCCTCCGTCCAGGGCGAGGAGGTGGTCGGCGGTGGCGTCGCGGGCGTCCCACTCCTCCTCGACGGGCACCTGCTGTTCGGCGACGAACACGGCTCCCCGGATGACGAACACCGCGGCACGGTCGCGCTCGTCCCGTGCCGGGCGGATCTCGATCGTAGTCATCCTCGGAAGGTTAGCCGCGTGGCGGTACCGCTCCCGCCACGGCCCCCTCCGGCCACGGCACCCGTCCCCTTCACCGCCCTCCACCACCCCGGCCGAAGGTCGCCTCCCCGGACGCACGCGCCCTGGCCCATGGCGGGCCGCTCCCTCCGGGGGACGCCGGTTCTCCCGCCGCGGGACACCGGTTCACGCGGTTCCGGAAGCGACCGGGGGCACGGCGGTTCCGCGGCGTCCCCGGTGCCGGCGACCGACCCCGCGCCGACCGCCCGTCGGGACCACCCGTGGCGGGATCCGAGGTGGAACTCCGTACCCTGGAGCCATGGGCATGCCCAGCGACGTTCATCCCCGTGTCGAGGACCCCCGCGCCGAGCGCGCGCGGTACTGGCGCTTCTCCGGGCTGCCCGAAACCGAACTGCTCACCGCGCACTTCATCACCACCTCCTTCACCCGCCACACCCACCCCACCTACACCATCGGCGTGATCACCGGCGGCATCGAGGAGTACGCGCACGCGCGGGGCCGGGCCCGCGTGGGACCGGGTGGACTGGCGGTCGTCTCCCCCGGGGAGGTGCACACCGGCCACGCCGGAGTCCCCGAGGGCTGGAGCTACCGTGTCTTCTACCCCTCCCCCGGGGTGGTGGCGGGCATCGCACGGGAACTGGGCATGCGCGGAACCCCGGCGTTCACCGAGTCCGGTATCCACGCCCCCGAGGCCGCCCGGGTGCTGGCCAGCGCGCACGTGGCCGCCGAACACGGCGACCGGCTGGCCTCCTCCTCCCTGGCCCGTCGGGGCCTGGGCATGCTGCTGCGCTCCCACGGCCGCGAACGGGGAGCCGGGCCGACGCCGCGCACCGCCCGCCCCGAGGTGGAGCAGGCCCGGCGGATCCTGGCCGAGCGCCTGGTGGACCCGCCGACCCTGGAGGAACTCGCCCTCGGGCTGGGCATCGGCCCGTTCGCGCTGTCCCGGGCCTTCCGCGCGGTCCACGGCCTTCCTCCGCACGCCTACCTCAACCAACTGCGGGTGGACCGGGCCCGGTCCCTGCTCGCCTCCGGCCGCCCGGTGGGCGAGGTCGCCGCCGAGGTGGGTTTCGCCGACCAGCCGCACCTGACCCGGCACTTCAAGCGCCACCTGGGAGTTCCGCCCGGCGCCTACCAGCGCGCCCTGCTCACCCCCTGAGCAGCCCGGTCCCGTCCCCGAGGCGGCAAGAACGTTCAAGACCCCGCGTGGTCGGCCCTCCTAGCGTGGGGCGCGTGAAATCCCTTTCTCTCCTGCGCACACCCGCCGTGCGCGACAGCATGGGGATCGGCGTCGCCGTGGGCGCCGCCGGTCTGGCGTTCGGTACCGCGGCGGTGGCCGCCGGGTTGTCCCCGGCGCAGTCGGTCTTCATGAGCCTGTTCATGTTCACCGGGGCCTCCCAGTTCGCCCTGGTCGGTGTGATCGCCGGTGGCGGCAGCCTCGTCGCGGGGTCGGCGGGTGCGCTGCTCCTGGGGGCCCGCAACACCCTGTACGGGCTGCGCCTGGCGGACGTGCTCGGCTGGCGGGGCGCGCGTCGGGCGCTGGCGGCGCACGGTGTGATCGACGAGACCACGGCCTCGACGCTGATCCAGCCCGACCGCGAGTCGGCGCGCACCGCGTTCGTGGCGACCTACGCGGTGCTGGGAACCTTCTGGGTGGCCACGACGCTGGCGGGCTCCCTGGCCACCGAGCGCGTCAGCGACATGGACGCGTTCGGGCTCGACGCGGTGGGCCCGGCGATCTTCCTGGGGCTGCTGTGGCCCCGCCTGCGTGAGGGCGGCGGTCGCACGTGGCTGATCGCGGCCCTGGGCGCGGGCCTGGCCCTGGCCACCACCCCGCTCCTTCCCTCGGGCGTCCCGGTGCTGCTGGCCGCCTCGGCCGCGCTCGTCGCGCTCCTCGGCCCCGACGCCGAGGACGGAGCCCCGCCCGCGTCACCGTCACGTGAACCCTCAGGGGCCGCCTCCGGCTCCGGAACGGACTCCGGGGAGGTCCGGCCATGACCCTGTGGATCACGATCATCGTCACCGCCGCGGGCTGCTACCTGCTCAAGTACGCGGGCCTGGCCGCACCCCGGCGGCTCCTCGACGACCCGTGGCTGCGGCGGTTCGCGACCGCCGTGCCGATCGCCCTGCTCGCCGCGCTGATCGCGGTGGAGGCGCTGCGCGGGGAGGGCCAGGCGCTGGCCTGGGACACCGCGCGGATGGGCGGTCTGGGCGCCGCCGTCCTGGCCCTGGTGCTGCGCGCCCCCTTCCTCGTCGTGATCATCGCGGCGGCGGTGACCACGGCGGGGCTGCGCGCCCTCGGTGTCGGCTGAGGACCGTCGGGGGTTGTCCACAGCCCCCTACCGAAGGCCGTCGCACTGCGGTTTCCTTGGGTGGGGAAGGTGCGTGGCCCGTGCACGGTGTACCGGTCTGTCGACCCCGGCGGGGCGTCCCCCGCCGGGCCCGCGGAACCCCGTCCGGTCCACGCGGCCCCGTCGGCCCGTCTGGGCCATGGCACACCCGTCCCGGCACGCGGGAGCGGACGGGCGGTGCATGTCCCCGTCCCGTGGGAAGGAAGCAGAACGCCGCCGCGGAAACCGACACGTGGTTCCCCGTGACGGCCCCTCCGGGTGGACGGCACCCGGAGCACGCGCGAGCCGGTGAGGCTCGAAGC
>NZ_ANAX01000283.1 GCF_000341065.1 Nocardiopsis halotolerans DSM 44410
CCCGTCGGCCGCGTGCCCGGACGTGCCAGGCCACGGCCCCGCGCGTCCGGGAACACCGAGTGGACCTTGCGACGATGGAAGGGACCCCGCCCCCATGGCCACAACCACCGAACGCCCACCCACCGACACCGCCGCGCACGCGGTGGTGGAGGTCCTGGCCGCGGCCGGGATCAGACGGTGCTACACCGTCCCCGGTGAGAGCTTCCTGGAACTCGCCGACGCGATCGACCAGCACCCCCGTATGCGGTTGGTCTCCACCCGGCACGAGAACGGCGCCGGGTTCATGGCCGAGGCCGAGGCCAAGCTCACCGGCGTCCCCGCCGTGGCCGCCGCCACTCGGGGGCCCGGAGCGGCCAACCTGGCGGTGGGTGTGCACACCGCCATGCAGGACTCGACCCCGATGATCGTGTTCCTGGGACAGGCGGAGACCGAGCGGCTGGGCCGGGAGGCCTTCCAGGAGGTGGACCTCACCGCGTTCTACGCGCCCATCACCAAGTGGTCCACGACCGTGCACCGGGCCGACCGGCTCGCCGAGGTCACCGCCAGGGCGGTCCGGATCGCCACCACCGGCAGGCCCGGTCCGGTGGCCATCGCGGTGCCCGGGGACCTGTTCGGCCAGCGGGTGGGGCCGCAGGACCCGCCGAAGCCGCCCGTGGTCCCGCGTCCCGTCCTGGGTGAGGAGGCCAGGGACCGGCTGGCCACCTGGCTGGCCAGGGCGGTGCGCCCGGTGATCCTCGCGGGCGGTGGAGCCCGCGCGGCCCGGGAGGACCTCGTCCGGGTCGCCGAACGCTTCAACGCGGGCGTGTACGCCGCCTGGCGGCGCCAGGACGTGTTCCCCAACGACCATCCGCTCTACCTCGGCCACCTGGGGCTGGGCTGCCCTCCGCCGGTGCTGAACGCCCTGGCGGAGGCCGACGCGGTCCTGGTGGTCGGCTGCCGGATGAGCGAGACCACCACCCAGGGGTACCGGCTGCCCGAACGGAACGAACGCGTTCGGGTCGCGCAGATCGACGTCGACCCCGGCCAGCTGGGGGCCAGCACGGACCTGTGGTTCGGCGCGGTCGCCGATGCCCGGGAGGCGCTGCGCGAACTGGCCGACGCGCCGGTCCAGGCGCCCTACCGGGACTGGAGCTCGGCCCGCCGGGTGTGGGTGGACACCGCGACCGTGCCGCCCGAAGCGGCCGACCACGGCGCTCCCCGGCTGCACCCGTGGGCGGTGGTCGCCGGTATGCGCGCGGCGCTGCCCGAGGACGCGCTGATCACCAACGACGCGGGCAACTTCGCGTCCTTCCTGCACCGGGGCTGGTGGTTCCGGTATCCGCGTACCCAGCTGGCGCCGACCAGCGGGGCCATGGGCTACGCCGTGCCCGCCGCGGTGGCGGCCAAGATCGCCGCCCCGGACCGGACGGTGGTGGCGGTGGCCGGTGACGGCGGTGCCCTGATGACCGGACAGGAGCTGGAGACCGCGGTGCGGACGGGCGCACCGGTGACCGTGGTGGTGTTCCAGAACGGGCTGTACGGCACGATCGCCATGCACCAGGCCCGTGAGCTGGGACGGATCGCCGGAACCCGGATCAGCGGGCCGCTGGACCTGGCGGGGTTCGCCCGGTCGCTGGGTGCCAGGGGCGCGACCGTGCACACGCGTGAGGAACTGGAGAAGGCGTTGGCGGAGTCGGTGGACGCGGATCTGCCCACTCTGGTGGACGTGCGGACGGATCCGGAGGTGATCAGCCCGGCCGCCACCCTGTCCGGTCTGCTGGACGGCTGAGGGACGTCAGGCCCGTGAGCGCTCCGGCCGCCGTCGGCGGCCG
>NZ_ANAX01000284.1 GCF_000341065.1 Nocardiopsis halotolerans DSM 44410
TCCTCCTCCTGCCACACGGGTTCGCTCCCGCGAGCGTGGGCGGCCCGGCGAACCGCGTGCAGGTGCGCTGCCCGGCGAGGCGGCTCGTGACGGCGCGTCCCGGGCACGGAACCCGCGCACAGGCCGCTGGCGGTCGGCGTGCCGGGCGGGTCCGCCGGCGGACGGGGAGAGCCGTCCGCCGGGTTCGGGCACCGCGCGGGAACGGGCCCCGCCGTCCGGGGGCGTTCAGGCCGAGGTGGAGGAGGAGTAGGCGGCGGCCGCCTCGCGCAGGGCGCGGACGGTCGCGCGGATGGCCGGGCGGCGGGAGGCGTCGGTGCGCCAGAACACGTACACCTGGCGCACCAGCGCGGGCTGGACGGGCACGACCCGCACCCCGTCCGGCAGGGGACCGCGCCCCAGGCGGGGCATGACGGCGGCGCCGATCCCGGCGGCGATGAGCGCCAGTTTGGTCTGGTGCTCCTCCACGTTGTGGATGACGTTGGGTTCGCCGCCGCGCGCACGGATCATGCCGTGCAGCCAGTCGTCGCAGATCGATCCGCGCGACCAGCTGATCCAGGGCAGGTCGAGGATCTGCTCCGGCGCGAGGATCTCGTGGTGGGCGAGGGGGTGGTCGGCGGGCAGGGCGATGTCGCCGACGTCCTCCATGAGCGGGGCGCGGCTCATGCCGTTGGGCAGGCTCAGGGGCGCACCGGCCCAGTCGATGACCATGGCCAGGTCGGCGTCTCCCCTGGCCATGGCGGGCACGCTCTCGTGCGGTTCCTCCTCGTGGAGCTCCACCCGCAGGCCGGGGTGGAGCTCGCGCAGGGAGGAGAACGCGTGCGGGAGGAGCCCGCGGACGGCGGTGGGGGTGGCGGACAGGCGCAGGTGGCCGGTGACGTCGTCGCGGTGCGCCTCCAGGTCCGCCTCCGCGCGCTGGACCATGGACAGGATCCTCGCGGTGTGCTCGACCAGGAGTTCGGCGGCGTCGGTGAGGCGGACCCCGCGGCCGTTGCGTTCGACGAGGGGCTGCCCCACCTCGCGTTCGAGCTTGGTGAGCTGTTGGGAGACGGCCGAGTTGGTGACGTGGAGGGCTTCGGCCGCGCCGCTGAGGGAGCCGTGCGCCGCGATGGTGTGGAGGACCCGGAGCCGGTCGACACTGAGCATGTAAGCAACTCTAACCACTAGCTTAAGAAATACGAAGTAGACCTAAGAGGTTTCCCGGGGATAGAAACATCCCATGGCCGCTTCCTCCCCCGCGTCGCCCTTGCTCCGCGCCCCTCGCCACGTACTCTCCGACTGGCGCGCCAAGTTCGTCCTGCTCGCCCTGATCTGGGGCATGAGCTTCCTGTTCATCAAGGTCTCCGCCGAAGCCCTCTCCCCCATGCAGATCACGCTCGGGCGCATGGCCACCGGGGCGGCACCGCTCCTGGTCGTCCTGTTGCTGCGGGGCGGGCGCCTACCGACCTCGCCCCGCCTGTGGGGACACGTGTTCGTGGCGGCGCTGCTGCTCAACACGATCCCCTTCACCCTGTTCGGGTACGCGGCGCAGCTGATCCCGTCCGCTCTCATGGGGATCGTGAACGCCTCGACGCCCCTGTTCGGCGTGGTGTTCTCGATGATGCTGCTGTCCGACGAACGCCCCGACCGCGACCGGGTCCTCGGCCTGGGCATCGGCTTCCTGGGCGTACTCACCGTGTTCGGCGTGTGGAACTCGCTGGGCGAGGTGACCGTCGGCGACCGCGGCTCCGTGCTCGGCATGTTGTTCGTCGTGGGCGCCACCGCCTGCTACGGGATCGGCACCCCCTACATGCGCCGGTTCGTGGCGGGCAGTTCGCACGGCGCCCTGGAACTGAGCACCCTGCAACTGCTGCTGGGCACGGCCCCGCTGGTGGTGCTGGTCCCGTTGTTCACCGACATGCCCACGGGGATGACGTGGCGGGTGGTGGCCTCGGTGAGCGTCCTGGGAGCGCTCGGCACCGGCGTCGCCTATCTGCTCCAGTACGCGATCGTTCGCGGAGCCGGGGCGACCGTGGCGACCACGGTCACCTACGTGGCGCCCGTGGTCGCGATCGCCGCCGGGGTCGTGCTGATGGGTGAGACCCTGAGCTGGAACCAGCCCCTGGGCGCGGTGGTGATCATCCTGGGCGCCGCGCTGTGCCAGGGAGTGGTCCGCCTCCGGCGCGTGGTCCGCCCCTGGCCCCGGCGGGGAGGGCCGCACCGGAAGGAGGAGGGCGAGGAAGGCTGGGCCGTGGCCCGCGACGTGTGAGGCCGCCGGTCCACGCGGGCCGCTCGGGGAGCGGTGTCGCCCACAGGCCGCGCAAGGGCCTGTCCGGGGACACCCGCCACTCACGCAAACGCAGTCCCCGGCCCAGCCTGTGGACAACGCCGACGGACACGGGAGTCCACGGAAGGCTCCCCGCCCGGGAGCGACGGACCCGGAGGCGACAAGCCCAGCGCACGGCCTTCGCCGTCCGTCAGAGCGTTCGGGCCCCCTGGCCCGAGACGCCGCGGCGCCGCGGCCGGTCAGTCCTCGCGCAACGCCTCGACGGCGGCGGCCAGGTCGTCCGGGTAGGGGCTGGAGAACTCCACCGGACGGTGTTCGGTGGGGTGGTCGAAGCCCAGCCGCACCGCGTGCAGCCACTGGCGGGGCACNGAGCCGCTCGGCCAGCGTCGGATCGGCCCCGTAGAGCATGTCGCCCACGCACGGGTGGCGCAGCGCCGACATGTGCACCCGGATCTGGTGGGTGCGGCCCGTCTCCAGCTTGATCTCCAGCAGGCTCGCGGACCGGAAGGCCTCCTGCGTGTCGTAGTGCGTCACCGAGGGGCGCCCGCCCGCGACCACGGCCCAGCGCCCGTCACCGGCCGGATGCCGGTCGATCGGCGCGTCCACGGTGCCCCGGAGCGGATCCGGATGCCCCTGGACGAGCGTGTGGTAGCGCTTGTCGACGGTGCGTTCCTTGAACGCACGCTTGAGCACGCTGTAGGCGGTCTCGCTCTTGGCGACCACCATCAGGCCGGTGGTGTTGGCGTCCAGCCGGTGCACGATGCCCTGACGCTCGGCGGCGCCGCTGGTGGCCACCTGCACTCCCGAGGCCAGCAGGCCCTCCAGGACGCTGGGACCGGTCCAGCCCACCGTGGGGTGGGCGACCACGCCGATCGGCTTGTCCACCACGATGATGTCGGTGTCCTCGTGCACGATCCGCATGCCCGGCACGGGCTCGGGGCGCGGGACGGGGGCGGTGGGCGGCGGCGGAAGGGTGATCTCCAGCCAGGCCCCCGCCTGGACGCGGTCGGACTTGCCCGCCTCGGAGCCGTCGACCAGCACGCTGCCGTCGACGATGAGTTCGGCGGCACGCGTCCGGGACAGGCCGAACATGCGGGCGATGGCGGCGTCGAGCCGGTCGCCCTCCAGGCCGTCGGGCACGGGCAGACTGCGGGTGTCGCTCACCGGTCACTCCCCTCGGCGCCGTCCTCCCCGGTCGAACCGGAGTCCGCGGTGTCGGCGTCCTCGGCGCTCTCGGCGCCCTTCTTCTTCGAACCGTCCTCCTCGACGACCGTGCCGTCCAGGTTGATCCCCCGGAAGGTCAGCAGCACCACCAGGCACGCGCCCACGACCACGCACGAGTCGGCGATGTTGAAGACCGGGAAGGTCCCCACGCTGATGAAGTCGACGACCGCGCCGTGGAAGGGGGCCGGATCGCGGAAGAGGCGGTCCAGCAGGTTGCCCGCGGCGCCGCCCATCATCAGGCCCAGCGTCACACCCCACCAGACGCTGCGCACCCGCAGGCCCATGACGCCGATGACGATGACGACGAGCATGGCGACGCAGGTGAACACCCACGTGATGTCGGTGCCCATGGAGAAGGCGGCACCGGTGTTGAACACCAGGGTGAACTGGACGAGGTCCCCGATGACGTCGAGGCGCTCGCCCTCGGAGAAGGACGCCAGGGTCCACTCCTTGGTGAGGAAGTCGACGCCGATGGCGGCGAGAGCGACGAGCAGCAGGAGAAGGTATCTGCGCGGACGGACGCCCGTGTTGTCGGTCGTGGTCATGTTGCGGTCCCCGGGGGGCTCTACCTCAGTCAGCGACGCTCCTCGCGCTGTTTGCAGGTGACGCACAGGGTCGCGCGCGGAAAGGCCTGAAGGCGTGCCTTCCCGACGGCCCGGCCGCATGAGTCGCAGACCCCGTAGGTTCCCGCGTCCATCCGTTCGATCGCCTTCTCGCCCTTGGCGAGCAGGTCACGAGTATTGTAGGCCAACGCCAGATCGTGTTCGCGCTGGAAGGCCTTGGCCCCGGTGTCGGCGCTGTCGTCCCCCGCGCCCTCCACCGGGTCGTCGAGCAGCTCGGCGAACTCGGCCTCGACCTCCCCGAGTTCCCGCCTGGCTGCGGCGATCTCCTCCTCCAGCTGCTGGCGGACCGCGGCGACCTCCTCCGCCGTCCAGGGGTCCTCCCCCGGCAGAACCGGCATCCGGGCGGCGTCGGTGGCCTTCATCGCAATCCCTCCAGACGGCTCGGCACCCGTCCCGGAGTCCGTGGGGCCGCGGACTCTCCTCCTGGACGGTACCGCGAGTGGTGCCGGGAAGCGTAGGCAATCCACCGGGACAAGGCAACGTTCCGTGCCGTGCGCCCCGCCTCCACGCGAAGCCGTACGGACCCGCCCGGTCAGAAGCGCCTGCGGTACCGCACCCGGGGCAGGACCACGCCGTTGATGGGTCCCGCCTCGGTGACGGTCCCGTCGGCCGCCCAGCCGTGGGCGGCGTAGAAGCGCCGGGCCCGCGGGTTGTCCCTGAGCACCCACAGGACGGCCTCGGTGTACCCGGCCCCGGTGATGGCCCCGTGCACGTCGGCGATCAGCCTCCGGTTGACACCGCTCCCCCACACCTCGGGGACGGAGTAGAAGGCCTCCAGCTCGGACGCCTCCCCCACGGCCCCTCCCGCGCCCTCCCCGTCCTCCGGGGCGAAGGCGGCGAAGGCGGCGAAGGCCACCACACCCCCGGGTCCATCGGCCACCAGCATCCCGGCACCCGGCCGGACGGCACCGGCGATCCACTCCGACCACCGGGCGACCCGCCGCTCGGTGTCCATGGCGTCCAGGTAGTCCTGGGGCACGAGCCCCCGGTAGGCGGCACGCCAGGAACGGACCTGCACCCCGGCGACGCCGGGGCCGTCCCCGGGCACGGCCTCGCGTATCAGCATGCGCCCATTCTCACGACCACGACCACACGCGCCAACCCGTTTTCCCGACTGGCCGTACCGCGCTCCCGGCCTCACTCCGCGGCGGCGAAACCGCCGTAGTCCTCCGCGAGGGCCGACAGGTGGGGCTCGTCGAACACCGCCGGACCGCCGTGCGGTCCCGTGCGCACCTCGATCACCCAGTCCACGTCCTCGGCGTCGTCCTCGCCCGCGAGCATGTCGCGGTGCACCAGGCACGGCTCGTAGCCCTGCTCCAGGAGCTGCTCGGCCAGCTCGTCGGCGTCCTCCCGATCCGGCAGCGTCACCAGCACCGCGCCCCGGACGTCCTCGACCACGGCTGTCCCTCCCCAAACCGAGCGGCGGGCCCCGCCCACTGCGTTATCCTGACTCCAGGTGTCGATGGGGACGAGTAGCGCTGACCCCGACCGGACGGACACAGCTTAGGGCCTGGCCCGTCCAAGCGACCCGGGGGCGGTGCGAGCCCGGGGGTACGACCAGCGTGAAGATCACCCCGGAGCCGCCGGAGGAACGGGCACGGCGCGCCTCAGTAGAACCGGCAACAGCGCAACGAAGAGGGACCCCGCAGCCGCCCGAGCGGTGCTGCCGCGGTCCAAGGAGGGTGGTACCGCGGGGCCGCACGCCTCGTCCCTCCGTCAGGAACACCCCTGATGGAAAGGTACGACGGTGGCCAACGATCCCCGGCCCGAATCCCGCGCGCTGCCCCAGCTGCCCGCGCAGATCGACCTGCCCGCCATGGAGCGCGAGGTCCTCGGCCGCTGGTCGAAGGAGGACGTCTTCCAGCGCTCGCTCGACCAGACCCGCGGCGGCCCCAACTGGGTCTTCTACGAGGGACCGCCCACCGCCAACGGCCAGCCCGGCGTGCACCACGTCGAGGCCCGCGCGTTCAAGGACGTCTTCCCGCGCTTCCGCACCATGCGCGGTTACCACGTGGACCGCAAGGCGGGCTGGGACTGCCACGGCCTGCCCGTCGAGGTCGCCGTGGAGAAGGAGCTGGGCCTGTCCGGCAAGAAGGACATCGAGTCCTTCGGCATCGCCGAGTTCAACGACCGCTGCCGCGAGTCCGTCCTGCGCAACGTGGACGCGTTCACCGCCATGACCGAGCGCATGGGCTACTGGGTGAACATGGACGACGCCTACCGCACCATGGACCCGCGGTACGTGGAGTCGGTCTGGTGGGCGCTCAGGCAGATCTGGGACAGGGGGCTGCTGGTCCGCGACTACCGGATCAGCCCCTACTGCCCGCGCTGCGGCACCACGCTGTCCGACCACGAGCTCGCCCAGGGGTACGAGACCGTCACCGACCCGTCGGTGTACGTGCGCTTCCCGGTGACCTCCGGCCCGCTGGCCTCGCCCGAGCACCCCACCTCGCTGCTGGTGTGGACGACCACCCCGTGGACGCTGGTGTCCAACACCGCCGTGGCCGTGCACCCGGACGTGGAGTACGTGGTGGCCACCGACGGCCAGGAGCGCCTGCTCGTGGCGCGCCCGCTGTTCGAGAAGGTCCTCGGCGAGGGCTGGGAGCTCACGGGTGAGAGCTTCGAGGGCGACGAGATGGAGCGCTGGACCTACCAGCGCCCCTTCGACCTGGTGGCCTTCGACGAGCCCGCCCACTACATCGTGCTCGCCGACTACGTCACGGTCGAGGACGGTACCGGTCTGGTCCACCAGTCGCCCGCCTTCGGTGCCGACGACATGCTGGTGTGCCGCGCCTACGGCCTCCCCGTCGTCAACCCGGTCCGCCCGGACGGCACCTTCGAGGCCGACCTGCCGCTGGTCGGCGGGGTGTTCTTCAAGGAGGCCGACAGGACGCTGGTGCGCGACCTGAAGGACCGCGGCCTGCTCTTCCGCCACGTGGACTACGAGCACTCCTACCCGCACTGCTGGCGCTGCCACACGGCGCTGCTGTACTACGCGCTCCCGTCCTGGTACATCCGCACCACCGCGGTCAAGGACGAGCTCATCGCGCAGAACCAGGCCACCAACTGGGTTCCGGAGAACGTCAAGGAGGGCCGCTTCGGCGAGTGGCTGCGCGGCAACGTCGACTGGGCGCTCTCGCGCAACCGGTACTGGGGCACCCCCCTGCCGATCTGGGAGTTCCCCGACGGCCGCCAGATCTGCGTGGGCTCCCTGGAGGAACTGGGCCGCCTCAGCGGGCAGGACCTGTCGAACCTGGACCCGCACCGGCCCTACGTCGACGACATCGTCATCCCCGACCCGGACGCCGACCCCTCGCTGCCCGAGGAGCAGCGCGTGGCCCGCCGCGTCCCCGAGGTCATCGACGCCTGGTTCGACTCCGGTTCCATGCCCTTCGCCCAGTGGGGCGCGCCCCACCGCGAGGAGCGGACCTTCCGGGACAACTTCCCGGCGCAGTACATCTCCGAGGCGATCGACCAGACCCGCGGCTGGTTCTACTCGCTGCTGGCGGTGAGCACCCTGGTCTTCGGCCGCAACTCCTTCGAGAACGTGGTCGTCCTCGGCCACATCCTCGCCGAGGACGGCCGCAAGATGAGCAAGCACCTGGGCAACGTCATGGAGCCCATCCCGGTGATGGACCAGCACGGAGCCGACGCGCTGCGCTGGTTCATGCTGGCCAGCGGCTCGCCGTGGGCCGCC
>NZ_ANAX01000285.1 GCF_000341065.1 Nocardiopsis halotolerans DSM 44410
CGGTGGCTGCTGTCGGAGCTCAACGAGGTCGTCCGGGACGTCACCCAGGCGATGGACTCCTTCGACACCGCGACGGCCGGACGCCGCCTGACCGCGTTCGTGGACGACGTGTCCAACTGGTACGTGCGCCGCTCCCGCCGCCGGTTCTGGGGCGGGGCCGACACCCCGGAGGGCGCGGCGGCGTTCGCGACGCTCTTCGAGGCTCTGGAGACCGTCACCCTGCTGATGGCGCCGATCGTGCCGTTCCTGACCGACCACGTGTGGTCGGCGCTGCGCCGCCCGGGTGCGCCGGACTCGGTGCACCTGGCCTCCTGGCCCGAGGTGCGCGAGGACCTGATCGACCCGGAGCTGTCGCGGAACATGGCGCTGACCCGCCGCCTGGTGGAGTTGGGCCGCTCGGCCCGCGTGGACTCGGCCGTGCGCACCCGTCAGCCGCTGGCCCGCGCCCTGGTGGGCGCCCCGGGCTTCGCGGACCTCCCGGAGCAGCTGCGCGGCCAGATCGCGGAGGAGCTGAACGTGGCCTCGCTCGAATCACTGTCCTCGGTGGGCGGCGATCTGGTCGACTACATCGTGAAGCCGAACTTCCGGGCACTGGGCAAGCGGTTCGCCAAGCGCACCCCGCTGGTGGCCAAGGCCGTCCAGGCGGCCGACCCGGCCGCCCTGGTGCGGCAGGTGCGCGACACGGGCTGGACCCGGGTGGAGGTCGAGGACGAGCCGGTCGAGGTCAGCGCCGACGAGCTGCTGGTGACCGAGCAGCCCCGCGAGGGCTGGGCGGTGGCCTCGGAGTCCGGCGAGACCGTCGCCCTGGACCTGGAGCTCACACCGGAGCTGCGCCGCGCCGGTCTGGCCCGCGAGATGGTCCGGATGCTCCAGGACGCGCGCAAGAGGAGCGGGCTGGAGGTGTCGGACCGCATCGAGGTGTGGTGGTCGGCCACGGACGAGGCCACCGAGCTGGCGCTCGCCGAACACGGTCAGGCGATCGCCGCCGAGGTGCTGGCCGACGTGTTCGTCGCCGGTGACCCGGGCAGGGACCTGCACACCGCCTCCTCGGAGGAGTTCGGCGTGACCTTCGGGTTCCGCAAGGCCTAGATCGTTGACGGGGGTTTCCTGAAACCCCTGCGGACACGGCGAAGGGCGTCGAGGACCAGAGTGTGACCAATGACCTTGACGCCCTTATGACCGCACTCTACGACCATCTGGGCGGCCACGTCCTGCCTTCACGAGAACAATCCCGCGGGCGCGGCCCGAAAAGGCTGCTCACCGACGCGGCCGTTTCCCCGGCGGCCCGGCCGTCGGGGACGTTCGGGCGCCCGCGGGTTTTCCGGAGGCGCCCGAACGTGCGGTGGACGAGTCCGTGCCTCCTCGAACCCGTTTCCGTCCTGGGACCCCGAACGGGGAAAGCAGGCGCGCGGCATCGGGGTGGCGGCCCGCCTCGGCGCGAAGCGCCGCCGGCGGTCAGCGGGTGGGCACGGCGGACACGCTCCCCCAGCAGACACGCGAACGGGCGCCGCTCCCAGGAGCGGCGCCCGTTCTCCGTCTTCGTCAGTGCTCCCGACCGGAGTCCCTCACCGTGTCGGAGGCCTGCTCGGGGGCGTCCTCCACCGAGGTGAGCACGGCGGTGGTCTCGGGGTCCGCCTCCTCGGCGGTGCCGTCGTCCGCCGTGCCCGCGGCGGGTCC
>NZ_ANAX01000286.1 GCF_000341065.1 Nocardiopsis halotolerans DSM 44410
GGCTCGTCGGGCTCCTCCGGGACGTGGTCCGCCCGGTCGGTGCCGTGGGTCTCGACACCCTCGTCCGTCTGGTGGGTGTCCGCCCGGTCGGCGTCGTCGGTCCCGAAAGCCCCCACGGTCCCGGTGTCGGGAGCCGGGTCGGTCTCGTCCCCGTCGAACCGTCGCCCGGGGTCATTCGCGTCCGGCGCGTCGTCGACGTCCTCCCCGGCCCGCTCCTCTGCCGACGAGGACGGCTCCGGAACGTGGTGAACGAAGGACGCGCCGGAGACGGCCTCGGTACCGGGCTCCTCGCGGGAACCGGTGACGGTGTCCTCAAGGTCCCCCGCATCGGACCGGCCTTCGGGGGCGTCCGTGTCAGGAGCGTCGTCGACGTCCTCCCCGACCCGCTCCTCCTCGGTGGGCAAGGGGGCTCCGGGGATGTCATAGGCGAAGGGAACGGCGGGCGCGGGGGCCTCCGGCTCGTCCTCCTCGGTTTCGTCACGCGGAACCCGGTCGGGGCTCTCCGTGGCGGGGCGGGGGATGGCGTAGACGAAGGGTGTGTCGGCCCCGTCGTCCTCGTCACCGGTGTCGCGCTCCTCCACCGGTTCCGGCTGCTCACCGACCGCCGCGAGGACGCTGGTCTGCGGCTCCTCGGGTTCGTCGTCCGCGAGCGCGGTGCCGTCGACGGCGTCGGCCCCGGAAGGTTCGTTCCCGTCGAAGGCCGACTCCTCCGCCGTACCGAAGGTTCCGGCGTCGTCGGCTTCGTCCACGGCCGGGGAGCGGCCGGGAACGTCGTAGGCGAAGGCGGCGGCCCGCGGGGCGTCCTCGTCGGGCCGGTCCCCGTCCGCCTCGTCCGGATCCACCCGCTCGGCGGTGTCCGCCGTCGG
>NZ_ANAX01000287.1 GCF_000341065.1 Nocardiopsis halotolerans DSM 44410
CGGGGTGTGGGACGGCCAGCCGCCCTCGGCGGGGGTCTCCCAGCGAGAGGGCTCGTCCACGGACGGGGCGGGGTCAGGCGCCACCGTGTCCGTTTCCGGCCAGTCGTGGGCCGTGGGGGTCTGCCACCGGGGAACGTCGTACTCCGGATCCTCGTGTCCGGAGTCGTCCGTGGCCGGATCCGGCCACGGGGGCCGGGCCGGGGCAGGGGACTCCCGCACCGGCTCGGGGGCCGGTGCGGGCACGCGCCCAAGGTACTCCGGCTCCACGTGCGCGCCTGGTACCGCCGTGACCGCTGTGGCGGCCGTGACGGGGACGGACGACTTCCCCAACCCGTCCGTCCGGTCCGGTCTGCCCCCGCCGGACCTGCCCTGGATGAGTGCCCCCAGGAGGAGGAGGACGCTCGCGCCTGCCAGTCCCAGTGCGACGTACACCAGGACGGTCTCGGCGAGCACCAGGGCGGCCACGATGACGGCGATGGCCGCCAGCACCGCCACGGTTGCGAGGATGCTAAGGATCACGGGTCGACCAGGGCCTTTACACGTGTTGTGCCGGAGTCTTCAGTTGTTCGAGCAGCGACGACGCGTCAGCGACGCTCGTGCGGAGCCTCGCCCGGGTGGAACCCACCGTGCGGAGCGGGCTCGGGCTGCCCGAACGGGTTGCCCGCGGGACCGTGCTGCTGGAGCGCGGGCGTCCCGCCGGTCTGCGGAGCCATCGTCTGGAAGCCGCCCGTGGTGTTCGGGTTGCTGGCCTCCTGAGCCTTCTCCTCCTCGCTCCTGAGCTCACGCAGCTGGCGCTCGAAGTAGTCCTTGAGGCGGCTGCGGTACTCGCGCTCGAAGTCCTTGAGCACGTTGACCTTGTGCTCCAGCTCCTCACGCTGCTGGACGAGGCTGCCCATGACCTGGCGGTGGCGCTCCTGGGCGTCGCGGTCGAGGTTCTCGGAGCGGGCGCGGGCCTCACCGATGATCTGGTCGGCCTGGCGGCGGGCCTTGCCGAGGATGTCCTCGGACTCGTGGCGGGCGCGGCCGAGCGTCTCGTCGGCCTCACGGCGGGCGTCGGAGATCGCCTGGTCGGCGGTCTGCTGGGCCAGGGCCAGGACACGGGCGGCCGTGTCCATGTTCTCCTCGCCACCCATCGCCATGTTGGCGCCGGTCATCTGCTGCATCTGCTGCTGGACCGGGGCCTGGGGCTCGACGGCCTGGGGGGGCTGGACGGGCTCCGGGCGCATCTGCTCCTGCTGCTGCGGCTCCGGGGCCTGCTCCTGCTGCTGGAAGTCCTGCATACCGGCGTTGGGCACCTTGCCCCGCAGGCACTCGGCCAGCTTGCCGCGCAGTTCCTCGTTCTCCTGGATCAGGCGGTCGAGTTCGGACTCGACCTCGTCGAGGAAGGCGTCGACCTCCTCCTCGTCGTATCCCGGTCGAAGCCGGGTGGTACTGAACTGCTTGTTCCGCACATCGGCGGGTGTCAGCGGCATGTTCGTCTCCTTGGCGCGCTTGGAGTCTGTCCGTAGGGACGCTACATGATCGTGACCTTACGGCAATCCAGATCATGACCAAGACCACATAGCGGAATCCGGGGCGGTTCCCGCCGCCCTGCGTCTCCCTCCCCTACACGGCGAAAGGGCTGAGCAGTGCGATCATGATGTACACACCGAAGAAGAGCACCAGGACGCTCAGGTCGAGCGCGATGCTCCCCAGGCGCACCGGCTTGATGAACCGACGCAGGAACCTCAGCGGCGGGTCGGTGATCGTGTACACGATCTCGGCGAGCACGAGCACGAACCCCGTGGGGCGCCACGACCTGGAGAAGGACTGCACCATCTCCAGAACCACCCGCGCCAGCAGTACGAACACGAACAGCTGGAGCACGAAGATCAGCACGTACAGGACGGTACTCACGGTCGTTCCTCGACCCAATCTCTGGACAAATGTGATGTTCTAGCTCTGATTGAAGAACCCTCGCTCGGCGATCCGCGCCTTGTCCTCGGCGGTCACCTCGACGTTGGCCGGGGACAGCAGGAACACCTTGTTGGTGACACGTTCGATACTGCCATGCAGACCGAAGATCAGACCAGCCGCGAAGTCAACCAGACGCTTGGCGTCGCTGTCGACCATCTCGGTCAGGTTCATGATCACCGGAGTGCCCTCCCGGAAGTGCTCTCCGATCGTACGCGCCTCGTTGTAGGTGCGCGGATGGAGCGTGGTGATCCGCGCGAGGTCGGCGGTGGAGGCGGCCGTGGTCGTGCCACCGCGCCCTGTGCCCAGGTAGCCGCCGCTGTCCATCACTACGTCGCCTCGCGCTTCCTCGGGAGTGTCAGCGTCGCGGTCGCGCTGCTCTTCCGCTCCCTCGTCGAAATCGTCGAACTCATCATATTCGTCCGCATAGCGGTGATCGTAACGGTCGTCCTCCACGAGGCCGAGGTAGACCGCCATCTTGCGCATCGCGCCGGCCATCTCATGCCCTCCGTCGTCCCCGCGGCCTTCACCGCAGCCGACTCCTCCGTACTGACCCGTCCGTTCTCGGGGTGAGCGCCCATTCGGGCGAACTCCACAGACGGGTTCCAAGGCCTATGTGGGGACATTACCCCACGATCGGTTCCCGGTTGCCGAGCAACGCCGTACCGAGTCGCAGGTGTGTCGCGCCTCGCTCGATCGCCGCTTCGAGGTCACCACTCATCCCCGCGGAGATCACCGTCGCATGAGGATAGCGATCGCGGATGCGGGCCGCGACCCCCTGAAGGCGGGCGAACGCCTCCGAGGGATCGCCCCCACGGGGAGCGACCGCCATGACACCGCCGAGGGTGAGCGCCTCCCGCTCCTCGATCCGATCGGCCAGTTCGAGCACGTCGCCGGGGTCGGCGCCCCCGCGCGGGCCGATCACCCCGGCGCGCGAGTCCTCGTCGAGGTTGACCTGGACCAGGCAGGTGAGGCGGCGCTCGGCCGCCGCGGCGCGCTCACCCAGCGCCCGCGCCAGCCTGGCGCGGTCCACCGAGTGCACGACGTCGGCGTAGGAGGCCACCGAGCGTGCCTTGTTGGTCTGCAACTGGCCGACGAAGTGCCAGGTCAGACCGAGACCGGCGGTCTCGGCGGCCTTGGGTGCCGCCTCCTGGTCGCGGTTCTCGCCCACGTCGGTGACACCGAGTGAGGCGAGAATCCGCACATCCGAGGCCGGGTAGGTCTTGGTGACCGCGACCAGCGACACCTCGTCGGGGCTGCGGTCGGCCTTGGCGCAGGCCGCCTCGATTCTGGACCTCGCGGCGGCGAGGTTGGTACGGACCTGCTCGACGCGAGCCGGGTCGGCGTGTGTCACGGCGTCCTCTTTCCTTACCTGGGACGTATCCCGTTTCCGTACTTCCCACACCTGTGTCACCCGCCGCGCTCACACACACGGCAAAGTCGCACCCCCGGCCTCTTCCGTACCACCAGGACCCATGGAGAACAGGGGAGGCGCGGGCCCTGGAACGCGGCACGGAGGGCACCCGGTGGCCCGGTCCCCACGCGCGCGTTCCGCGCGGTCGGGTGCGACGTTCAGACGCGCCAGAGGAAGGAGGCGAATCTGCCCGTCGGAGCCTGCCCGCGGTGGGAGAACAGTTCTGGGCTCTCCAGGGTGCAGCGGCCGTCGGAGCGGATGTCAGTGACGCCCGCGCGGCGCAGCTGGGCGGTGACGGCGGCGCGCATGTCCACCCCGGCGGTGCCCTCGCGTGTGGTGCAGGCCGCCTCGGGAGCGTCGCGGGCGGTCTCGTCCCGCACGTGGGGCGGCACCTCGTAGCACCCGCCGCAGATGGCGGGCCCCAGGAAGACGGTGATCCGGTCGGCCACGGCGCCCTGGTCGGCCATGGCCGCGACCAGGTTGGCGGCCACACCGTTGGCGGTACCGAGGCGGCCGGAGTGCGCGGCGCCCAGGACGCCCGCCTCGGCGTCGGCGGCCAGGACCGGCAGGCAGTCGGCGGCCATCGAGGCCAGGACCAGGTCGGAACGGGTGGTGACCACGCCGTCGCAGGTACCCACACCACCGGGCTCGGTGGCCACGAGGACGTCGGCGCTGTGCACCTGGTTCATCCACACGACCCGGTCGACCTCGAACCCCAGGTCCCGGGCGGCGGCCTTGCGGTTGGCCAGCACCGCCTCCCGTTCGTCCCCCGAGCCGAACCCGAGGTTGAGGGAGTCGTAGGGCGGTGCGCTCACCCCTCCGTGCCGTTCGGTGACGGCGGCGCGGACACCGCGTCCCAGATCGATGACGTTGCCCATCCGGTCGAGCCCTCCCCGCTCCTCCAGGAGGGGGTCACCGGCTCGCGCCGTCCCCCGGTGCAGGACACTACCACCGCGTACACGGCCGTCGGGGGTGGGACCGCGGGCGTGAGGAGGGGCCCCGGTCCGGTCGGACCGGGGCCCCTTCCAGGGTCGGGACGGGGGTTACTTGAGGAACTCCGGCACGTCCAGGTCGTCGGGGTCGTCGAAGATGACCCGACGCCGGGGCGTGGGCGTCTCGTTACGGCGCTCGGCGGTGGAGTCCGAGACCGCGTGGATGTGGCCGGAGTGGCCGCTCTCGCGCGGGGCGGGCTCCTCCTCCGCCACCGGCTCCTCGGCGGGAGCGGGCTCGACGGGCTCGTTCTCCCCCTGGTGGGCGGGCGTGCCGTGGGACGGGGTCCGCGCGGACGGGCCCGGCTCGGGCGAGGGCGGCGGGGAGGTCGGCTGGGGCGAGGGCGTCGAGGCGGGCTGGGTGTACTGTTCCCGCGGAGCGGCCTGGTAGGGCTGTTCCTGGGGAGCGGCCTGCGAGTACTGTTCCCGCGCGACGGGCTGAGCGTACTGCTCCCGCGGCGCGGACTCGGTCTCGACCGGCTGCTGGACCGGAGGCGGCGTCTGCGCCATCGGCGGCGTCCGCGGAGCCTCGGGCTCGGCCGGACGGGACTGCGTGATCCACGGCATGGTGCTGGCCGACGCCCCGCTCGCGTCCGCGGAGGCGGGCGCCGCCGACGAGGACGGCTCCTCCCCACCGGACGTGATGCCTGCCTTGGGGGCGGCGGCCTCAGGAGGGTCCACCGGCTGGTGCTCCCGCACCACCGGGATCACGACCTCCGGCTCGTCGAAGCCCGCCGCTATGACGGTGACCCTCACCTCGTCGCCCAGGGCGTCGTCGATGACGGCGCCGAAGATGATGTTGGCCTCGGGCGCCGCCGAGTTCGCGACGAGCTGTGCCGCCTCGTTGATCTCGAAGAGCCCAAGGTCGGAGCCGCCCTGGATGGACAGCAGCACACCGTGGGCACCGTCGATACTCGCCTCCAGCAGCGGTGACGATATCGCCATCTCCGCGGCGGCGACCGCCCGATCGTCCCCTCTGGCCGACCCGATGCCCATGAGTGCCGAGCCCGCCCCGGACATGACCGACTTGACGTCGGCGAAGTCCAGGTTGATCAGGCCCGGCGTGGTGATCAGGTCGGTGATGCCCTGGACACCGGAGAGGAGGACCTGGTCGGCCGCCTTGAAGGCGTCCAGCACGCTGACCTGGCGGTCGGAGATGGACAGCAGTCGGTCGTTGGGGATCACGATGAGCGTGTCGACCTCCTCACGGAGCATCGCTATCCCCGACTCGGCCTGCGTGGCGCGCCGCTTGCCCTCGAAACCGAAGGGGCGGGTGACCACACCGATGGTCAGGGCACCCAGGGAGCGGGCGATGTTGGCGACGACCGGGGCTCCCCCGGTTCCGGTGCCGCCCCCCTCACCCGCGGTGACGAAGACCATGTCGGCCCCCTTGAGGACCTCCTCGATCTCCTCCCGGTGGTCCTCGGCGGCCTTGCGGCCGACGTCGGGGTTGGCCCCGGCCCCCAGGCCGCGGGTGAGTTCACGTCCGACGTCGAGTTTGACGTCGGCGTCACTCATCAGCAGCGCCTGGGCGTCGGTATTGATGGCGATGAACTCGACGCCTTTGAGCCCCTCTTCGATCATTCGGTTGACGGCGTTGACACCGCCGCCGCCGATGCCGACGACTTTGATGACCGCGAGGTAGTTCTGCGGTGCTGCCACGACGAGGGGCCTTTCCGCTCGCTTGCGCCGTTCCGCGGACGCCTCCGGTGGCTGAGCGCCACCGGATACGCCGCCGGTTCGGCATCCGGTTCTCCAGTGTGCGTTTCGGATTCCCCGACGCGACGTCCACGACGCCCAGATCGGGGGATCCCGGACCGCCGAATCCGTCGTTCACCGCCCGAAGGGACGGTGCGATCCGCCGTGTGGCGGACCGAGACGTTCTCCGCGTACCCGAAAAGCGTGTTGTGATGCTGTGACGTTGGTTGTGCTCCCCGACAGTAAGCGGACCGCCGACCACGGGCAACCGATGACGAGTTCAGCCTAACGGCGTATAACACGAGGAAGCGATGTGCGCTCTCGGCGCGTCGCGTCTGGAATGTCCTCGCGGACCCGTACGGAACCCTCGCCGGAGTCCCCGTTCCGTCCCGAGCGCGTACGCGCCGGGCGGCGCGTCCACCCTTCCTGTCGCACCCGTCTCCCCCTCCCGTGTCCGGGGGACGCCGTGTCCGGGGGACGCTCACCTGACGATGGCGAGGTCGGGAGTCGACACGTCGTAGACGCGGTCCTCCTGCGGCGGGTGCTCACGCATGAGCACGCGCAGGACGTCGCTCTTCTGGTCGGTGCCCTCCGGGGAACCCCACTCCACGAGGGAGCCGTCGTCGAGTTCGACGGTGATCGCCTCGGGTTCGGTGGCGTCGATGAGCTGGATCCGGGAGATGAGGGAGTCCGGTGCCCGCTCCACGATGTCGGCGGCGGCGCTGACGGCCTCGTTGCCCTCGATCTCCCCGGTGACGCGGACCAGCGGACAGGAGTCCGGACGGCTCGGCGCGTCCTCGATGCGCACGCCGTCCTCGTCCACCAGCCTGTAGTCCTCCCCCACCCGGATGGCCACCACGGGCTGGCGTTCGACCACCTCGACCTCCAGGGTGGCGGGCCAGCCCCGTGTGACCGTGGCCGACTCCACCAGGGTCAGGGACTCGGCCCGTTCCTCGCTCTGGTCGAGGTCGACCCTGATCAGGGGTGTTCCGGTGGCCACGTCCACGGCCGCGACCACCTCCTCGGAGGAGACCCGTTCCAGACCGGTGACCGCGACCTCGCGGACCACGAGCAGCCGGGAACCGAGCAGCAGCCAGGTGACCACACAGACCAGGGCGACCACCAGCAACGCCACGAAGGCGACCTTCCAGGGATCGGAACGCCTGCGCGTGCCGACCTCCTCCGAGGACTCACCCCGCTCCGCTGCCACCTGCGCCTCCCTCACCGTGCTCGTCCGCGACCGTATCCTCCAGGCGCCGACGCCGCACGGCGAACCGCGCGGAACCGCTTCCCCGGCCGGACGCGGACGACCGACGTCAGTTCGCGTCGCCGGCGATCGCGTCCACGATGCGCGGACCCAGCTCGGTGACGTCGCCCGCGCCCATGGTGAGCACGATGTCGCCGGGACGGACCAGGTCGACGACCCGGCGCACGGCCTCGTCGCGGCCGGGCACGTACGCCACGCGGTCGTGCGCGACACGTGAGGTGATCAGCTCCCCGGTGACCCCTGGTTCGGGGTCCTCGCGGGCGGCGTAGACCTCCGTCACCACGACCTCGTCGGCCAGGCTCAGCGCGGCGGCGAACTCCTCGGCGAAGATGCGGGTGCGGCTGTACAGGTGCGGCTGGAACAGGGCGACGATCCTGCCGCCGGGGTGCTCCTGCCCGGTCTCCTCCGCCTGCTCGGCGAGGGACTCCAGCACCGCCCTGGTCGCGTGCAGGTCCGCCTCGATCTCGGTGGGGTGGTGGGCGTAGCTGTCGTAGACGGCCACGCCAGCGGCCTCGCCCTTGGATTCGAAGCGGCGCGAGGCACCGGCGAAGTCGGCGATGCCCTCCACCGCCACGTCCAGGTCGTGGCCCAGCTCGTCGGCGACCGCGACGGCGGCCGCGGCGTTGAGCACGTTGTGGCGTCCGGGCACGGCGAGATGGCCGTCGACGGGTTCACCCTGCGCGGTGCGGATGGTGAACTCGGTGGTGAAGCCGCGGGCGCGCACCCGGGTGATCCGGTAGTCGGCGTCCTCGGCCTCGCCGTAGGTGAGCACCTTCCTGCCGCGCTCGCGGGCCAGCTCGGCCACCCTGCGTGCGCCCGGGTCGTCGACGCCCACGATCAGGGTGCGCTCGACGCGGTCGACGAACGAGGCGAAGTTGGCGTGGATCTCCTCGATGCCGCTGTAGTTGTCCAGGTGGTCGGCCTCGACGTTGGTGACCACGGCGATCTTCGGGGAGAGCATGAGGAAGGAGCCGTCGCTCTCGTCGGCCTCCACCGCGATGACCTCGCCGACACCGGCGTCGGCGCCCAGGCCGGTGGTGACCAGGTTGCCGCCGATGACGTAACCGGGGTCGATCCCCAGGTGCTGGAGCACCACCGCGACCATGGACGTGGTGGTGGTCTTGCCGTGGGTTCCGGAGACGGCGACGCCCTCGCGCCCCAGCAGCAGCGCGCCCAGTGCCGCGGCGCGGGGCAGGACGCGCAGGCCGCGGCGGCGGGCCTCGGCCAGTTCGGGGTTGTCCTCGCGGATGGCGGAGGAGACCACGAGGGTCTCGGCCGTGCCGAGGTTCTCGGCGGCGTGCCCCACGTGGACGTCGGCGCCCATCTCCTCCAGCGCGCGCAGGGTGTCGCTGTCGCGGGCGTCGCTGCCCGAGACCTCCACACCCGACTGGAGCAGCACCCGGGCGATACCGGACATACCCGCGCCGCCCAGGCCGATGAAGTGGGTCCGGCCCAGCTTGTCGACGGGAACCGGTTCGGTCGGTCGCACCAGGCTCATCGGGCGTCCTTCCCGTCGTCGTAGAAGGCCTCGTCGCCGTCGTCCTCGGCCACGGGCATGTCGGGGGTGGGCTTGTCCCCGCGGGCGATGGCCATGATCTCGCGGGCCAGCTCCCTGTCGGCGTCGCGTCGGCCCATGCGGGCCGCCGCCTCGGACATGGACACGACCCGGTCTGTGTCGGTGAGCCGCGGGATGAGCTCCCGTGTGACCCACTCGACGGAGACGTCGGCGTTGTTGACCATCAGGCCGCCGCCCGCCTGGACGATGGGTTCGGCGTTCAGGGTCTGTTCGCCGTTGCCGATCGCCAGCGGCACGAAGGCGGCGGGCAGGCCGACGGCGGTCAGCTCGGCGCAGGTCATCGCGCCGGAGCGGCACATGGCCATGTCGGCGGCGGCGTAGGCCATGTCCATGCGGTCCACGTAGGGGACGGCGACGTAGGGAACGCCCGCCTGGGTGAGGTCCTGGGGCTCGTCCGCGTTCTTGGGCCCGACCACGTGCAGGACCTGGACACCGCTGTCCCGGAAGGCGTCGCGGGCGGCGTACGCGGTCTCGTTGATGCGCTGGGCGCCCTGGGAGCCGCCGAAGATCAACAGGGTGGGCAGGTCGTGGCGCAGGCCGAAGTAGGCGCGCGCCTTGTCACCCATGGCCAGGCGGTCGAGCGTGGTGATCTGCTCGCGCAGGGGGATGCCGATGAAGCGGCCGTTGCGGATCTGGGTGTGGGGGTGGCCGGTGTACACGTGCGGGGTCAGGCGCGCGCCCAGGCGGTTGGCCAGGCCCGGGAGGGGGTTGGCCTCGTGGACGACGATGGGGATGCGCCTGCGGCGCGCGGCGAGGTAGCCGGGAGTGGCCACGTAGCCGCCGAAGCCGACGAGGACGTCGGCCTGCAACCGGTCCAGCTGCTCCCCCGCGGCGCTGAGCGCCCCCGCGAGCTTGCCCGGCACGCTCAGGAGTTGGGGGGTGAGCCTGCGCGGCAGGGGCACCGCCGGGATGAGCCCCAGCTCGTAGCCGCGCATGGGCACCAGTCGGGTCTCCAGTCCCCGCTCGGTGCCCAGGCAGAGGATCTCCGTGCTGGGATCGATGCGCCGCAGCGCGTCCGCAAGGGAGAGCGCGGGCTCGATGTGCCCGGCCGTGCCGCCTCCGGCGAGGGCTACCCTCATCGTCGCGTATTCCTCCTTGGCCGGTCACCCGCCGGGACCGGTCCGCTCCTGTGCTTGGCCGTTGGCACGCCACCGCGGGAGCCGGCCGTGCGCGGGCCGCGTGTCGTGGTGGCGCGTCCGGACGCCGCGGCGCCGCTCCGGTGGTTCGCCTTGTTGACCGAGGCGGCGACGTTGTCCAGTCCCAGCCAGCTTAGAGCCCTTTGCACCCGGCTGGGACCCCGGGCTTCCAGGGTCTTCTGCGCGTCGGGCTCGGTCTTGGCCAGCGCGAGGAGCACGCCGAGGGCCGCCATGGTGGTGATGAGCGAGGAGCCCCCGTAGGAGACCAGGGGCAGCGGGACGCCGGTGACGGGCAGCAGCCCGATGACGGCGCCCATGTTGATCATGGACTGACCCAGGATCCAGGTGACGATGGCGAAGGCGGCCACGCGCGGGAAGGGCTCCCTGACGCGGAAGGCCACGCGCATCCCGGCGTAGCAGAGCACCCCGAACAGGATGAGTACGAGCAGGGTGCCGAGCAGACCGAACTCCTCGCCGATGATGGCGAAGATGAAGTCGGACTCGGCGAAGGGCAGGAAGCCCCACTTCTCCCGGCTCTCACCGATGCCGACGCCGAAGATCCCGCCGGTGCCGAGCGCGTAGAGCCCGTGGAGGGCCTGCATGCCCGAGTCCAGCGGGTCGCTCTCGGGGTCGAGGAAGGTGGTGACGCGTTCGATCCGGTAGGGCTCGATGGCGATGGCGATGCCGGCCAGGCCGAGGACCATGCCGAACATGGCCACGAAGAGCTTGCCCGGCGCGCCGACCACCCACAGCATGCCCAGGAAGGTGACCAGGAACACCAGGGCCGTGGACAGGTTGGAACCCAGCAGTACCAGCAGCACCAGCAGACCACAGCCGGGCAGCAGCGGGATGAGCAGGTGCCGCCACTCGGTGAGTTCGCGCAACTCCTCCTTACGGGCCAGGATGTTGGCGCCCCACAGGACGAAGGCGAGCTTGGCGGGCTCGGAGGGCTGGATGACCAGGCCGCCGATGTTCAGCCAACGGGTGGCGCCGTTGACCTCCACGCCCTGGAAGATGGTGAGCAGCAGCAGCGCCGCCGCCGCGATCATCGCCGGGTAGCCGACCAGGCGGAAGATCCGCTGGGGCAGGTGGGAGGCCATGATCATCACGGGCAGGCCGATGACGGCCGAGATCAGCTGCTCCCGGAACATGGAGAAGGCCGATCCGGTCTCGGCGATGGAGTCGACCATCGTGGCGGACAGCACCATGACCAGCCCCAGGGCGATGAGCAGTACCGAGGTGCCCAGGATCAGGTAGTAGGAGGTGAGTGGCCGGTCCAGAAGCCGGACCCACTCACGCCACAGGACGCGCTGGCGGCCCTCCGCCGCCGCGCGCCCCTTGGACCGGGTCGCCCCGGGAACCGCCGTCGTCGCCGCCATGCACACCCTCCGCACGAGATTGGCGCCTCAATAGTGGCGTACGCGCGGGTAGGAAACGGTGGACATTTCCCGCGTGTTGGCCATCTTTGGCGGCCGTGTGCGCTTTGCGGGGCACGGCGGAGGCCGCCCGTGCGCGAAGCCTCACGCACGGGCGGCACATGGCCACTCAGGGGAGCCGGTTGACGGCCTCGGCGAAGAGGCGACCGCGCTCGTGGTAGTTGGTGAACATGTCCATGGAGGCGGCGGCCGGTGCCAGCAGCACGGTGTCCCCCTCCTCGGCCAGGGACGCTGCGGCGGCGACCACCTCGTCCATGACCGTGCGCCCGGTGTCGGCGGCGGGACCCCCGACCTCCAGCACGGGCACCTCGGGCGCGTGCCCGGACAGGGCCTCGCGCAGCCGGGCCCGGTCGGCGCCGATCAGCACGGCGCCGCGCAGGCGGCCAGCGGCCATCGCGGCCAGGTCGTCGACCTCGGCCCCCTTGAGCAGCCCGCCCGCGATCCAGACCACGGACGGGTAGGAGCCCAGGGACGCGGCGGCGGCGTGCGGGTTGGTGGCCTTGGAGTCGTCGACGTAGTCGACTCCCCCCACCGACGCCACGAACGCGATGCGGTGCGGCTCGGGTTCGAAGGCGGCCAGGCCCGCCCGCACGGACGCGGGCGCCACGCCCACGGACCGGGCCAGCGCGGCGGCGGCCAGGGCGTTGGCCACGTTGTGCGGCGCGGCCGGGCGCACGTCGGCGAGTCCGGCCAGCTCCTCGGCGCTGGTGTGCGGCTCGGGGACGAACGCCCGGTCCACCAGCAGGTCCTCGACCACGCCGACCTCGCCCGCGCGGGGGGTGTCCAGTCGGAAGCCCACCAGGGGCGTGTGCGGGTCGCCCTCCTCCTCGGCCAGGCGCGTGGACCAGGCGTCGGCGGTGTTGACGACGCGGAGGGTGCCCGGTGCGAAGATCCTGCCCTTGGCGCGGGCGTAGGGGTCGAGTCCGCCGTGCCAGTCCAGGTGGTCGGGGGCGACGTTGAGGACGGTGGCGGCGTGCGGGCGCAGGCTGGAGGACCAGTGCAGCTGGAAACTGGACAGTTCCACGGCCAGGACGTCGTGGAGGCGTCCCGCCTCGTCGGGCAGGACGGCCTCGATGACCGGGGTGCCGACGTTGCCGACGGCGAGGGCGTCTCGGCCGTCGGCCCGGAGCATGGCCTCCAGCATCCGCACGGTGGTGGTCTTGCCGTTGGTTCCGGTCACGCCCAGCCACACCTGGTCGGCGGGCTTGAGCCGCCAGGCGAGTTCGACGTCTCCGACGACCTCGATCCCGGCCTCGGCGGCCCGGACCAGGAGCGGGGAGTCGGGACGCCAGCCGGGCGAGGTGACGACCAGGTCGCAGTCCTCCGGCAGGGGGGTGTCGCCCAGGACGACCTCGGCCCCCTCCTCGCGGAGCTTGGCGGCGACCGGGCGGACGGTGTCGTCGTCGCGGCCGTCGACGACGGTCACGCGGGCCCCTTGGGCCAGGAGTGCCCTGGCCACGGGGGGACCGGACACGCCCAGGCCCGCGACGCAGACCCGCCGCCCCTCCAGCGGGCGGGGGGTTCCCGGGTTCTCGGTGTCGGAAGCGTGGTGCGCCATGCCTACCTCGGCATCCATTCCAGGTAGAAGAGCCCGATGGCGACCGCCACGAACAGGCCCTGGATGATCCAGAAGCGGATCACGATGGTGGGTTCGGCCCAGCCCTTGAGTTCGAAGTGGTGCTGCAACGGCGCCATGCGCAGGATCCGTTTGCCCGTCAGGCGGAACGAGGTGATCTGGACCATCACCGAGAGGGTGATGATGACGAACAGGCCGCCGATGAGCAGCAGCAGGAGCTGGGTGCGGGTGGTGATGGCCAGACCCACGATCAGGCCGCCCAGGGCCAGGGAGCCGGTGTCACCCATGAAGATCTTGGCGGGCGGGGCGTTGAACCACAGGAAGGCGATGCAGGCGCCGAGCACCGAGGAGGCCACCACGGCCAGGTCCAGGGGGTCGCGGACCGTGTAGCAGCTGTCCGACAGGTAGGACACACAGGACTGGCGCAGCTGCCAGTTGCCGATGATGACGTAGGCGACCAGGGAGAGGATGGTCGCGCCGGTGGCCAGGCCGTCGAGGCCGTCGGTGAGGTTCACCGCGTTGGAGAAGCCGACGATGAGGAACAGCGCCCAGAGGATGAACAGGCCGATCATCAGCGGGGGGCCGAAGTCGCGGAGGAAGGAGAGGCTGGGGGCGGCGGGGGNTGACGCCGTAGGCGAAGCCGATGCCCACGACGGCCTGGCCGACCATCTTCGCGCCGCTGCGCAGGCCCAGGCTGCGGCGCTTGTAGATCTTGATGAAGTCGTCGAGGAAGCCGACACAGCCCATGCCGACGAAGAGGAACATCACCAGCAGACCCGAGGCGGTGGGCCCGCCCGCGGTGGGTTGCAGGAGCCACAGCACGAAGTGGGCGCCGAAGTAGCCCACCACCGCGCCGAGGATGATGACCATGCCGCCCATGGTGGGCGTGCCCTGCTTGGTCTTGTGGCCCTCGGGTCCGTCGTTGCGGACCTCCTGGCCGAACTTGAAGCGGTACAGGAGTTTGATCAGCGGGGGCATCATCGCCATGGACACGATGAGCGACAGCGCCGCCGCCAGAGTGATACCAATCACTGGACATCACCCTCGATGATGAGGTCGATAACCCGTTCGAGCGCTGCCACGCGCGATCCCTTCACAATGACGACGTCTCCTGTGCGCATCCGTTCGCGCACCGCGGCGGCGGCCTCCGAGGCGTCCGCCACCCGGACGCTCTCACCCTGCCACCGTCCCTGCTCCGCGGCCCGCTCGGCACCGGCGGCGATGCCCCCGGCCGCCTCGCCGACCACGATCAGGTGGGCCACGCCGGTACGGGCGGCGAGTTCACCGATCCTCTCGTGCTCGGCGCGGCCGTTCTCGCCGAGCTCGGCCATGTGGGCCAGGACCGCGATGGAGCGGCGTTCCCGGGCGAGCACCTCCAGGGTCGTCAGCGCCGCCTTCATGGACTCCGGGTTGGCGTTGTAGGCGTCGTTGACGAGGGTGGCGCCCGCGTGCTCGGTGACCTCCATGCGCCACCGGCTGACCGGGGTGGCGGCACCGAGCGCCTCGGCGATCTCGGCGATGTCCATGCCGAGGTCGTCGGCGACCGCCGCGGCGGCCAGCGCGTTGGAGACCTGGTGGGCGCCGACCAGGGCCAGTTCCACCCGGGCCTGGCGCCCGTCCAGGTGGAGGGTGAAGGAGGGCGCGCCCGTGCCGCCCAGGACCACGTCCGTGGCGCGCACGTGCGCGTCCTCGGCCAGTCCGTAGGTGACCACACGCGCGCGGGTGCGCGAGGCCATCGCGCTCACCCGGGGGTCGTCGGCGTTGAGTACGGCGACCCCGCCCGACCCCTTGGTCCCCGAGCCCGGGGGAAGCGACTCGACCAGCTCGCCCTTGGCCCTGGCGATGGCGTCCCGGTCACCGAACTCGCCCATGTGGGCGCTGCCGACGTTGAGGACCACGCCGACGCGGGGCGGGGCCACCCGGCACAGGTGGGCGATGTGCCCGATGCCGCGGGCGGCGGTCTCCAGGACCAGGTGCCGGGTGCCGGTGTCGGCGCGCAGCACGGTGAGGGGATGGCCGATCTCGTTGTTGAACGAGCCCGCCGGTGCGATGGTCGGGCCCATACGTCCCAGGACCTGCGCGATGAGGTCCTTGGTGGTGGTCTTGCCGGAGGAACCGGTGACCGCGACGATCTCGGCGCTCTCCGCTCCGCGCCGGGGATCGCTGAGTTCCCGGGCGACGTGGTGGGCGAGCCGGGTCAGGGCCGCGACGACCCCCTCGTCCCCGCCCGACGCCAGCAGGTGCGGTGCGTCGACGGGCCGGGAGACCAGTGCGGCCACCGCTCCCTCGGCGACCGCGGACGCGGCGAAGTCGTGTCCGTCGACACGCTCCCCGCCCAGTGCGACGAAGAGCGCACCGGGCGCTGCCTGCCGCGAATCGATGACGACGGGGCCGTCGACGACGGCGTCGGGGCGCGCTGATCCGCCGATGGCGGTTTGGGTGATCTCAGCGATCCGATCGAGCGTGAGCGCGATCAAATCCACTCCTCATGTCAGGCCCGGTCCACGGCGCCACAGGGGCGGCTGGCCACCCGGCCGGAGTATCGGGTCAGGGGATGGCACCGCGGAAGCCGGGCGCAGGATGCCGCGCCGGTCTCACCGGGACCGCGCCAGCGGGCTACGCCGTGGGCGCCACACGGGCGGTCGGGCTGCGATTGCCGGACCTACCTTAGAACATGTTGGGGCGTCCGGGGTCCCGCCGGGCCCCATGGACGGCAATATGCTCCACTTCGTGATCGTCGGAGCGTGCGGCGCCGGGGATACGGCGGCGCCCGCGTCCGAGGACACGCGAAGGGACGCGGGCCGGGCCCGCGTCCCCGTCCGAAGCGAGTCGCACCTCGGGAGTGTTGGGTGTGTCAGCCCTGGTCAGGCACCCGATGGATGTCCTGGAGGGCGACGCCCAACCGCTCGCGGGCGCTCATGCCGAGGTGGTCCTCGATCGCCGCGCGCAGCACCTCGCGGTCGTCGAAGGGCAGCACCTCGCCCTTGACGTACTGACCGGTCTCGTGCCCCTTGCCCGCGACGACCACCACATCGCCGGGCCGCGCCCGCTCGACGGCGAGACGGATCGCCTCCGCGCGGTCGAACTCCACCGTGACGCGGGCGCGTTGTCCCTCGGGGACCTTGGCGACCCCTTCGAGCATGGACGCGGCGATGGCGACGGGGTCCTCGGTGCGCGGGTTGTCGTTGGTGATGATCAGCTGGTCGGCCAGTCGTGCGGCGGCCTCGCCCATGAGCGGGCGTTTGGCGCGGTCGCGGTCGCCGCCGCAGCCGACCACCATGGTCATCCCACCCTCGGTGGTGGAGCGCAGGGCGGTCAGGACCGCCTCGATGGCGCCGGGTTTGTGGGAGTAGTCGACGAGCGCGGTGAAGTCCTGGAAGGCGTGGGGCACGGCCCGCGCCACGACCGGCTCCATGCGGCCGGGCACTCCCGGGGCCGCGGCCACACCGGCGATCGCGGTCTCCAGGGGCAGACCGGCCTCGACCAGTCCGACGATGGCGGCCATCGCGTTGGAGACGTTGAAGGGGCCGGGCAGGGCGATGGAGGCGTCCGCCTCCATGCCGCCGGGGCCGACGATGCGGAAGGCGCTCCCGGTGGCGCCCAGACGCACGTCCACGGCCCGCCAGTCGGCCTCCATGGCGGTGGCGGGGTCGGCGTCGGTGTAGCCGTCCACGGCGAAGGTGGTGACGGGAACGCGACCGTCTCCCTGGACCATGTCCACGAGCGCCCGGCCGAACCGGTCGTCGGCGTTGATCACCGCGATGTCGCAGTAACCGGGGGTGAACAGGCGGGCCTTGGCCTCGAAGTAGTCGCGCAGGTCGGAGTGGAAGTCCAGGTGGTCCTGGGACAGGTTGGTGAAGACCGCGACGTCGTAGCGGGCTCCGCCGACGCGGCCCAGGGCGAGGGCGTGGCTGGAGACCTCCATGGCGGCGGCGGTGACGCCGCGCTCGCGCATGAGGGCGAACAGGCCGTGCAGGTCGGTGGCCTCGGGGGTGGTGAGCGAGGAGGTGACGCGGTCGTCACCGACGCGCATCTCCACGGTGCCGACGAGGCCGGTGTGCATCCCGGCGTTGCGCAGGCCGGACTCGACCAGGTACGTGACGGTGGTCTTGCCACTGGTGCCGGTGGTACCGATCAGCAGCAGGTCCTGCGCGGGGTCCTTGAAGATCCACGAGGCCGCGGGGCCCAGTGCGGCGCGCGCGTCGGGGACCACGATCACGGGCAGTCCGGTGGCGGCGGCCCGGTCCGCTCCGGCTTCGTCGGTGAGGATCGCGGCGGCGCCCGCCTCGGCTGCCTGGGCGGCGAAGTCGGCTCCGTGCGCACGGGTTCCCGGCAGCGCGGCGTAGAGGTCGCCCGGCCCCACCTGGCGTGAGTCGTGGGTGATGCCGCGGACGTGCACCTCCCTGTCGGGCACCTCGGGGGGTCGGTCCGCGCCGAGATCCGGACGCAGGAGGGTGGCGTCCGGCCCGAGCAGCGCTGCGAGGGCGGACAGTGGACGAAGTGGCGTGTGTTCAGGTCGCATTACCGGTGGCACGTGTGGAGGTTAACCGCTGGGGACGACCGGTCGGTAATTTCCACGCTGCGTCGTCGGAGGTTTCCCGAACCGGGCGTTTGGCCCGGGTTACGCGGGCTTGTCGCACGCGTCGACGACCGCTGGACGTCCTTCGCGGACGGGCCCGCGGGTGATGCGCGAGGAGTGGCGGGCGAGGCTCAGGGGGTGGGCGTGCCCTCGGCGGGCTGGTCCCGGCGTGAACGACCGCGACGAGAAGCCGCCATGCCCTGACGGGCTTTGGGGAGACGCGACTACACCGAACTTGGGGTCGACCAGATCGTGTTGCTATGCCCTGTGAGGGCTTCGGGGTCTGAACACGGCGGTCAACTACGTGGCGACCTACCTGTTTCCATGCCCTGGAGGGGCTTCGGGGCCGAGGGTAAAGTTCCTGATCACCGCGCATGCACGACCATCCGGACACCACCGTCGTGCGGCGGGCCTCCGGCCGTGCACCGGCAGGCTGGCAGGCGCCCACGGCCGCTTCCATGCCTACGCTGGAGGGATCCCCGTACCTGGAGGTCGACATGGCCGACATCCTCCCCGGCGAACGCCCCCTGGTGCTCGACGGCGGGCTGGCGACCCGCCTGGAGGCCTACGGCTGCGATCTGGGCGGCGGGCTCTGGTCGGCACGGCTGCTGGCCGAGGACCCCGACCTCGTCCGCCGCGTGCACCGGGACTACTTCGAGGCGGGCGCGGACGTGGCCATCGCGGCCGGGTACCAGGCCAGCGTTCCGGCCCTCGTCGCCCGGGGCGCCACCCGGTCCGAGGCCCTGGCGCTGATCGCCCGCTCGGTGGAGCTGGCGCGGGCCGAGCGCGACGCCTTCGGCTCCGGCCTGGTCGCCGCCGGGGTGGGCCCCTACGGGGCGGCGCGGGCCGACGGTTCGGAGTACACCGGCTCCTACAACCTGGACGAGGACGGCCTGTACGCCTGGCACCGGGAACGCTGGCGGGTGCTCGCCGACGCCGGAGCCGACCTGCTCGCCTGCGAGACCGTCCCCTCGGTGCACGAGGCGCGCGCCCTGGCCCGGCTGCTCGCCGAGACCCCCGGGGTCCGCGCGTGGATCAGCTTCTCCTGCCGGGACGGCGAACGCGTCAACGACGGCACCCCCCTGCGCGAGGCCGCCGCCGAGCTCGCCCCACCGCACGCCGACGGGCGCCTGGTGGCGGTGGGCGTCAACTGCACCGCGCCCCGCCACGTCCCGTCGCTGGTACGCGCCGTCGCCGAGGCCGGTCTCCCGGCGGTCGCCTACCCCAACTCGGGCGAGCGATGGGACGCGGAGCACCGGCGCTGGACCGGCACGAGCGAACCCGAGGAGTTCGGCCGGGCCGCCGTGGACTGGTACCGGGCCGGAGCGGTGCTCGTGGGCGGGTGCTGCCGCACCGGCCCCGAGCACATCCGCTCCGTGCGCGCCCACCTGGACCGCGCCGCGCCCTGACGCGGTGACCGCGGAGGTTCACGGACCACCTCATCCGCCGTGCTCCCGTACCCACGGCGGGTCTTTGCGCTCCGACCTCGCCCTAGGTACGGGACCATCCGTGGCCGGAGCGCTCCGGCCACGCCGGCGACGTCCACGGACAGCCGTCAGCCCCGGCTCTGGTCCTCGAACAGCCGGATGGCGGGCGGTTCGGTCTCCGACGGCGGGATCTTCAGGGTCTTCAGCGCGAAGGTCATGATGTCGTTGAACACCGGTCCCGCGGCCTCGCCGCCGTAGTAGACCTCCTGCGGGTTGTGCAGGACCACCTGGACCACGACCTGGGGGTCCTCGACCGGCGCGAACCCGGCGAAGGTGGCCGTGTACCCGCCGCCCTCGTAGGTTCCCGTCTCCGGGTTGACCCGGTTGGCGGTACCGGTCTTCCCGGCGACCCGGTACCCGTCGATGCGGGCCTGGGGCGCGGTGCCCTGGTCGCTGGTGACCGCCTCCATCATCAGCCTGAGCTCCTGGGCGGTCTCCTCGCTGATCACACGCCGCCGCTCGGGCTCCTCGGCCGGGGTGAACTCCCCCTCGGCGCTCACCGTTCCGGCGATCACGTTGGGCTCCACCCGCACCCCGCCGTTGGCGACGGTGGCGTACACCGACGCCAGCTGCGCGGCGTTCACCGACAGGCCGTGGCCGATGGAGACCGACGGCAGCTGGGTGCCCCACCAGTCCTCGGGGTCGGTGAGTATGCCCGTGTTCTCCCCCGGCAGGTGGAGCCCGGTCGGCTGGCCGATCCCGAAGTCCACCAGGTAGGAGTGCAGGACGCCGCGGCCCACCTGGTCGGCGATCTTGATGGTGCCGACGTTGCTGGACTGGGCCATGATGCCGTTGACCGTGAGGCGCTGGGTCCCGTGGTTGCTGGAGTTGCGGAAGGTCTGGTCGTAGTACTCCATGCTGTAGGGGACGGTGTAGACCGTGTCCGGCGTCGTGAGGCCCTCCTCCAGCGCGGAGCCGATGGTGATGACCTTGTTGGTGCTGCCCGGCTCGAAGGTCTCGGCCACCGCGCCGTTGGACCACTCCTCCGGTCCGCTGGAGGAGATGTCGCTCTGGGAGTAGGTGGGGTAGTCGGCCATGGCGAGGATCTCCCCGGTGCCGACCCGCTGCACGATGACGCTGCCGCCCTCGGCGTCCAGCGCCTCCACCCTCTCGGCGAGGGTCTGGGCGGCGTACCACTGGATGTCCTGGTGCAGGGTCAGCCGCACGTCCCGCCCCGGCACGGGCTCCCGGACCAGGCCGCCCGCCATGGGGATCTGTGTGCCGTTCTGGCTCAACTCGACCCGGCGCCTGCCCGCCTCACCGGCCAGGGTGTCGTCGAGGTAGCCCTCCAGCCCCTCCAGGCCGTAGCCCTCGGCGCCGACGAAGCCGACCAGGTCGGCGGCGCCGGTCTCCTCGGGGTAGACGCGCTTGTAGGAGGTGTGCGCGCCCAGTCCGGCCAGGCCCAGTGACGCCAGGTCCTCCCAGTCCTCGGGCAGGACGTCGCGGGCGATCACCTCGTAGCGGCTGGAGTCGGCGTCCACCTTCTCGGCGACCGCGTCCTCCTCCAGGTCGAAGCGGGCGGCGAGCTCGTCGATGAGCTGGTCGCGCTGCTCCTCCTTGACCGTCCCCGGGTCGACGAAGACGGTCCGCACCTCCAGCGACAGCGCGAACGCGTTGCCGTTGACGTCGGTGATCCGCCCCCGCAGGGTGGGGATGTCGATGGTGCGGAGGCGGATGTTGGAGGCCGTCTCGGCGTAGTGCTCGGCGTCCAGGACCTGGATCTGCACCAGGCGCCCGGCGAAGAGCAACAGGATCACCAGGGCCATGATCCCGCCGGTCCTGATGCGCTTGCGTGGTTCCCCCCGTTGGAAGGTCCGGCGCAGCAGCGGCGGGAGCGGGGGCGGCGGTGCCGCACGGCGGGCGCGTTCGCCGCCGCGCGCCTCCCGCGCCGACCGCCCCCGGGCGCGTGCCGAGGGGCGGGGGCGCGTACCGCCCTCGGGGCGGCGCGGTTCGCGCCGGGGACGCTTACTGGGCCGGGAACCCGAGCGGTTGGCCGCTCCGGGCCGACGGGGGTCGCGGGGGCGCCGGTCTCCGGGTGTGCTCACTCACCACTCCCGGCGCTCCCGCGGACCTCACCGCTCTCGGGGTCGAGGAAGAGCGGGGCGTCGCCCTGCTCCATGCCCCGGTCCTCGGCCTGCTCCGAGACGCGGTCGGAGCTCTCCAGCTGGGCGACGGTGCTGCGCAGCTGCTGCTGCTCGTAGGACAGCTCCTGGTTCTCCGCCTGGAGGTTGTCGATGGCGAACGCACCCTCGGCCACGACGCTGCGCAGGAGGAGCAGGCCGACGAGCGTCCCGCCGAGCAGGCAGAGGACGAGCAGGACGAAGGGGATGCGCGGTGCCCGGTTCTGCTGGGCGGCTCCGCCCGTACGCGTGCGCGCGGCCGGTGCGGTCGCTGCCCCGGACGCGGGTGCGGCCGCCCGCCCGGGACGCGCGGGCGCCCCCGTCCTGGCGCTCTGCGTCCTCGGGGTCGCCGTCTTCGCGTCCGCCGCCTTCGCGGCCGATTTCCCGCTGCGGGCGGATGCGCGGCGCGTGTCCGTCCTCGTGCTCATCTGGTCTCCCTACTGCCGCGGCGGCCGCACGCGTTCGGCTGCCCGGAGGCGGGCCGACTGGGCGCGCGGGTTGCGTTCGTTCTCTTCGTCGGTGGGGAGTTCGGCTCCCCGGGTGAGGAGCCGAAGTTCGGGCTGCCGGTCGGGGAGGGGAACCGGAAGGTCCGCGGGGGTGGTGTCGGTGGCCAGGCCGGCGAGGGCCCTCTTGGTCATCCTGTCCTCCAGGGAGTGGTAGGACAGCACCGCCACGCGCCCGCCGACCGACAGGCGCGCGATGGCCGCGGGCAGGGCGCTTTCGAGGATGGACAGTTCGGCGTTGACCTCGATGCGCAGGCCCTGGAAGGTGCGCTTGGCTGGGTGCCCTCCGGTACGTCGGGTGGCCGCCGGGATGGCCTCCCTCACCAGTTCGGCCAGCGCGCGGGTGGACTCGATGGGCGCCTGGGCGCGCTGGCGCTCGATGGCCCTGGCGACGCGGGAGGCGAAGCGTTCCTCTCCGTAGGTCCGCAGGACGCGGGTGAGCTCGGCGACCGGGTAGGTGTTGACGACCTCGGCCGCGGTGAGGGACTGCGTGCGGTCCATGCGCATGTCCAGGGGTGCGTCGTGGGCGTAGGCGAAACCGCGGTCGGTCTCGTCCAGCTGCGGGGAGGACACCCCGAGGTCGAGCAGGATCGCGTCGGCGCCGGTGACGCCCGCCTCGTCCAGGGCGCGCGGGATGTCGGAGTAGACCGCGTGCACGAGGTGGACGCGGTCGGAGTAGGGGGCCAGGCGCTCGGCGCTGCGCTCCAGGGCGGTGGTGTCGCGGTCGACGCCGACCAGGCGCATGTCGGGGCACGCCCTGAGGAGTGCTTCGGAGTGGCCGCCCAGGCCCAGGGTCCCGTCGACGAGTACGGCGCCGGGCTCGCCGAGCGCGGGAGCCAGGAGTTCCACGATGCGGTCGAGCATCACGGGGACGTGCAGGGGATCGAGTCCGGCCCGGGCCGCCTCGACGCGCGCCGCGATCCCCCCTTCTCCGCCCGGGTGCCCCCCGTGGCCCTCGGGCGGTTCGTGCCGCCCGTGCTGCCGGATGTCCCCCATGCGCCGCTGTTCCTCCACGCTGTCACCGTCTCCCCCCGAATCGCCGCGGTACGCACCGCGATCGGTGCGCTCCACGGTGTCCTTGGCGTGGCCCGGCGGATTCCGGCGGGCCTCCGGACACGGCCGCCANTTTCGGAGGGCTCGCGCTCACGACCTGGCACCGGGGAAGTCGCGCCAGCTCGTGTGGACCGCGTCCGGAGGCCGTGGCCGGACTCCGGCTCTGCGAGGGTGTGGACTGTGTGCTGGTCGGTCCGGCGGTGTCCTCCGCCGGGGTCACAGCACCCCGGGCAGCACCTCCTCCGACAGTTGCGCGAACGCGGGTTCCTGTTCGGCCTCGTAGTCCGACCACGCCGCGGCGTCCCAGATCTCCAGGCGGGTGTTGGCGCCGATCACGACGCACTCGCGGTCCAGGCCCGCGTAGTCGCGGAGCTTGGCCGGGATGGTGACCCTGCCCTGTCTGTCGCAGCTCTCGTCCGAGGCGCTGGCGAAGAGGACCCTGCTGTAGTCGCGGACGGACTTGGCGGTGACCGGAGTGCTGGCGAGGGCTTCGGTGATGCGCCGGAACTCCTCCGTCGGGAAGACGTAGAGGCAGCGTTCCTGACCCTTGGTGACCACCAGTCCCCCCGACAGCTCGTCGCGGTACTTCGCGGGGAGGAAGAGCCGCCCCTTCTGGTCGAGGCGGGGCGTGTGGGTGCCGAGGAACACACTTCCACCTCCCTCACCCTCGAAGTGGAGAATTCGCCCTCTCCACGGTGCTCCACCTTACTCCACTCTTCCCCACCGTCAACAGCTCCAATCGGGATTCACGCCCGCAAGAATCGACAAATGCGCAGGTCAGAGTCTTGGGCGTGGAGGTGGGGCATGCACGGGGCACGGAGTGTCGCCGAGCGCTGACGGGAGCGTCCCCGACGACCTGCGGCGACGCCTCCCGGATCGGCCGCGCGGCACTCGCGCGCGTGCTCGGCGAAAGGGGCGGGGCGATGAACGGAGACGGTGTTTTCCGGCTCCGTCCCCCTTCTCACTCGGGCGTCGACACGAACGATCAGGAGAACGGTTCGGGCCCTTTGACCTCTTTGGTCATCCCTGGAACCAATCGGCCGCTGATTCCGGCACTTCGGTTTGCCAGCGGTCTGATTGGGCTTAGTCTCTGTTCCGAACAACAACACACGAAGCCACAGGGAGCGGGGGAGGTCGGGTGTCACTCGGTACACACCACGGCGGCCGTGAGGGCGGCGTCCAGGCGGACGTCGGTGGGATCGTCGCCGTGGCCGACCGCGTCCGCGACGCGATCGAGACGGTCATCGAGGGAAAGCCGGAGGTCCTGCGCCTGGCGCTGACTGTCCTGCTCGCCGAAGGCCACCTGCTCATCGAGGACGTCCCCGGTGTCGGCAAGACGATGCTGGCCAAGGCCCTGGGCCGGGCCGTGGACTGCTCCGTCCAGCGCGTCCAGTTCACCCCGGACCTGCTGCCCAGCGACATCACCGGCGTCAGCGTCTACCACCAGGACCGCCGCGAGTTCGAGTTCAACCCCGGACCGGTGTTCGCCAACATCGTGCTGGGCGACGAGATCAACCGCGCCTCGCCCAAGACCCAGGCCGCCCTGCTGGAGTGCATGGCCGAGCGCCAGGTCAGCGTGGACGGCCAGACCCGCGCCCTGGAACGGCCGTTCATGGTGGTCGCCACCCAGAACCCCGGCGACATGGAGGGCACCTACGCCCTCCCCGAGGCCCAGCGCGACCGGTTCATGGCCCGCGTCTCGGTCGGCTACCCCGCCCCCCAGGCCGAACTCGACATGATCGACTCGCACAGCTCCACCTCACCGCTGGACGGCCTGGCCCCCGTCACCAACGCCGCCCAGGTCCGCGACCTGGCCGACCGGGTACGCTCGGTGCACGTGGCCCCGGGCATGCGCCGCTACGTGGTGGACCTGGTCAACGCGACCCGGACCACCCCCGAACTGCGACTGGGCGCCTCACCCCGCGCCACCCTGCACCTGGTGCGGGCCGCCCGGGCCTACGCCGCCCTGGACGGGCGGCACTACGTCGTCCCCGACGACGTGCAGGCCCTGGCCGTGCCGGTGCTCGCGCACCGGCTGCTGCCCGGCCCGGAGGCGCAGATGGAGCGTCTGTCCCCCGAGCAGATCGTGGCCAAGCTGGTCGCGCGCCTGCCCGTCCCCGGCCCCCAGTAACCGCCCCAGCGCCCGGCCACCCTCGTCCCCCGTTCGTACCGCCCCCGAGAGAGGGTCCATGCGACCGCACCGAACCCTCACCGCACGAGGCGTCTTCATGCTCGTCTGCGGCCTGGTCGCCCTGGTCGCGGGCCTGGTCGTGGGGCAGCGCGAGCTCGTGGGAGTGGGCGTGCTGCTGACGGCGGTCCCGGCGCTGTCCGCGCTGACGGTGCTCGGGGCCGCCTCCCAGATCGTGCACAGCCGCACCCTGTCCCCCACCCGGACCCCGGCCGGGCGCAACGCCCAGGTGCGGGTGCGCGTGGGCAACTCCTCCCCGACCTGGCCGGTGTCCTCGCTGTCGGTGGAGGACACGCTGCCCGTCCCCCTGGGCCACGAGCCCCGCTACACCATCGGCTACCTGGGCCCGCGCGCCGTGCGCGACGTCAGCTACCTGATCCGCGCCTCGGTGCGGGGCAGCTACCCCGTGGGCCCGCTGCGGATCGGGGTGACCGACCCGTTGGGGTGCGTGCGGATCAGCCGCGACGTGGGCGCCCCCTCACACCTGCTCGTGACCCCCGCGACCGTCGCGCTGCCCGCCCTGGGCGGTGCCGCGGGTTCCCAGGGCGAGGACTCACCGCGCCGTTCGGTGAGCGGCGCCGGGGAGCAGGACCCCGTTCCCCGCGAATACCGGTACGGCGACGACCTGCGCAGGGTGCACTGGCGCTCCACCGCCAAGCACGGTGAGCTGATGGTGCGCCGCGACGAGCAGCACTGGCGCGAGAACAGCGCGATCCTGCTGGACACGCGGCTGCGCGCGCACGGGGCCGGTGGACTCACCGGATCCCTGGAGACCGCGGTGAGCGTGACCGCCTCGGTCGCGGTGAACCTGATCGACAGCGGCCACGAGGTGCGCCTGCACACCGAGCGGGCCCGGGTGCACACCGCGAGCGCTGCGGGTGTCCTGGACAGCCTGGCCGTCGCCGAACCGTCCCCCACCGACGAGCTGTTCGGCGGAATCGGCATGCTCGCCGAAACCCGTGGGGCCACGAGCCTGATGGTGGCGGTGCTGGGAGCGTTGAGCCCCCAGGAGGCCGACGCGCTGTCCCGGGTGAGCTGCGGCGGCCCCCGGGTGGCCGTGCTGTGTTCACACGCCGCCTGGCCGGATCCCGCGACCGCGCACGGGGTCCACGACGTGCTGGCCACGGCCGGGTGGCGCGTCCTCTTCCTGTCCTCCGCCGCCGAACTGCCGCGGCTGTGGAGCCGCGCCGCCGCGCCCACGGCCGCCGGTCCGCACACCCCCGGGAGGGGTCCGCGTTGAGAGCACTGATGCCCCTGGCCTCGTTGGCCTGCCTGCTGATGGCCCTGCCGCTGCTGGACTCCCTCGTACGGGGCGCGACCTGGTGGGTCCCGGCCCTCGTCATGATGGTGGCCGTGGCCGGTGTGTCCGCGCTGTACCGCCTCACCGGCCGCAACACCGTCGCGGTGCCGTTCCTCCAGGCGCTCGTGGCGCTGCTCCTGGTGACGCCCCTGTTCGCCGGACACATCGCCCCCCTGGGGGTGATCCCCACCGGCGACGTGCTGGAGTACCTGGTCAGGGTGTTCGACGAGGGTGTCCGGACCATCAACACCAACGCCCCGCCGGTGTCGTCCACCGCCGGGGTCACGCTGATCATCGCGCTGGCGTTCTCCGTGTTCGTGATGGCCGCGGACTTCCTCGCGGTCGCGGCGCGCTGTCCCGGCATGGTCGGCGGCCTGCTGCTCGCGCTGGCGGCGGTGCCGCTGGTCGTGGACGACGCGGGGCTGGGTTGGCCGTCCACGGTCAGCTGCGCCGTGGGCTTCCTGATGCTGCTCGCCGTGGACATGTGGGTGCGCGGCCGCGAATGGGGCGTGCGCGTCCCCGACGGCCAGGACTCCTCGGCGCGTGTACTGGGCGCGGTGCGCAGGGTGGCGACGGTGTCGCTGGCCGCGGC
>NZ_ANAX01000288.1 GCF_000341065.1 Nocardiopsis halotolerans DSM 44410
TGCCCCTGGCGCTGCCCTCGCTGCGCACCGACGTGTTCTACACGATGGCCGAAGGGTCCTACGTCGGCAGGGGCGAGAGCGCCCTCACCACCACGGACCCGCTGGTCACGCTGCGGCGGGACCTGACCGCCGGCGCCGACCGCACGGTGCTGACCTACCGGACCGACGCAGAAGAACCGGACTACCTGCGCACACACGTGCTGGACGAGTTCGACGGCGTGAACTGGACGATGACACCGGCGGACGCCTCGGGCGACACCAGGCTCGACGGGGAACTGCCGCTGCCGACGGGGTGGGACTCGGTCCCCTCCGAGAACACGGTCACCACGCGGATCTCGCTGGACGAGGACGCGCCCGGGGTGGACTTCCTGCCGCTGCCGTACTGGGCGCGGACGGTGGACGTGTCCGGCGAGTGGTACGCCGCCCCCGGCAGCAACATGGTGTTCACCACCAGCAGTCCGACCACGGGGATGAGCTTCACCGTGGAGAGCGTGGACCCGGAGCCGTCCGCGGAGGAGCTGGCCGACAGCGGGCGGCCGAGGTCCCTGCCGGGCGACTACCGCGACCTGCCGAACGGCCTGGACCCGCGGGTCCGGGAGCTGACCGAGGCGGTGACCGAGAACGCCCGCACCCCCTACGAGCAGGCCGTGGCGCTCCAGGAGCACCTCACGGGGGACCTGTTCACCTACGATCTGGACCTGCCCCAGGTGCCGGACGGCGCCGATCCGCTCGCGTACTTCCTGCTGGAGGACCGGGTGGGCTACTGCCAGCAGTTCGCCGGGGCGATGGCGGTCATGGCGCGGCAGGTCGGCATCCCGGCACGGGTCGCGGTGGGCTACACCGCGGGCCAACTCCAGGGCGACGGCCGGTGGGCGGTGTCCACGGGCGACGCCCACGCCTGGCCGGAGCTGTACTTCGAGGGCGCGGGCTGGGTCCGGTTCGAGCCGACCCCGTCGTCGCCGTCGGCGGGACAGGGGTCGGCGACGGTGCCCGACTACTCCCGGGGCGGGGTGAGCGGCTCCGACGGCTCGGACGGTGTTCCCGAGGAGCCCCTGGACCCGGAGGAGTCGGAGCGGGCTGAGGACCCGGCCACCGAGGAGCCCGCGTCCCCGGACGAGGAGCCCGAGGGGAGCGCCGGACCCGAGGACGAGCCGACCTCGTCGGCGGCGGGGCCCNNGTGTCGTGGCTGCCTGTGGTGGGTGTCGCCTTCGGAGCGCTGCTGCTGTTGGCGCTGCCCGCTCTGGTGCGTGCCCTGGTGCGCTGGTCCCGGATCGCGGCGTCGTCCGGCGGTGCGCGCGGGGGCACTGGCCCGGAGGCGTCCGCGACCGGGAACGCGCACGTCGCGTGGCGGGAACTGCGGGACACCTGCCTGGACCTGGGCGGCACGTGGACGCTCACGGAGAGCCCGCGCGCCACGGCCGAGCGCCTGGCCCGCCACGGGGCCGCGCCGCGACCGGCCACGGGCCGGGAGGGGTTGATGTCGGGGGCGGCGCCGGGAGCGGTGTCCCCGGAGGCCGCGGCCGCGCTGTGGCGCCTGGCCCTGGCCGAGGAGTCGGCGCGCTACGCGCCCTCGCCCACCGCCCCGGAGGGGCTGGGCGAGGACCTGCGGACGGCCCGTGCCGGGCTGGCCGCGGCGGCCGGTGCGGGTGCGCGCGCACGTGCGGTGCTGCTGCCCCGCTCCCTGGCGCCGTGGCGCCGCCCCCGCCCAGGCCCCGATCCCCAGCCGGTGACGTCCTGATCACCGCGTGCCCCGTCCTGGAGATCCAGCCCTGTGACGGGTTCGCCCTCTGGCCGACCGCACCGTTGGGGGCGTACGGTCTCCTGCCGCTCAGCGGGGCGGTCGCCCCGGCGGAGATCGGTACGGCGGTGATGTCGGTCGCCGAGTACAACGACGACGGCGACGGTGGTCTCTCCGAGCCGCTCGGAGCCTTCCTGCACGGGCTGGTCGACGGGGACCCCCCGCTCGTACCCGGTGGTCTGCGGATCACCGACACCGCCACCGGTGTCACCCTGCTGCCCGGCTGCTGCGACGGTCTGGAGGATCGGGGCGACTGGTGGGAGGTCGTCGACGGCGGCGGCCCCGTCTTCTTCGGTCACGATCCGTCCCCGATCGCCGAACGCGTCGGTGACACCGTCCGGCTGACCGTGGACGCGGAGGCGGACGGCGGTCCGGTGATCGAGACGACCGCCACCGACCTGCGGCGCCTGCTCGCCGACGCGGAGCGCGACCTGGCCGACTTCCTGCGGGCGACCGCCGCCTGGACGGCCCCGCACCTGCCCGGGCACGCAGACCGGGTCGACGCCGCCCTCGCACGTGCCCTGGGCCCGTCCCGGTCCGCCGTACCACCCGGGCCCTGAACGCACCCGTGCCACCGTGCGGAATCCCCGACGCGGTTCCGGCGGGACGGTACGGAAACGGAAAACGTGGTGGGGCCCCGCACTCCCGTGCGGAGCCCCACCACGTGCCGTCGCGTGTCGGCGCGGTCCCCTCCCGAACGTCCCCGTTCCGGGTACGACCGGCCGGGCGGCGGCCACGAACTCGGGGGGAGGAGGCCTACTCCTCGCCCTCCTGGCGGCGACGCCAGCGCTCCTCGAAACGGTTCATCATTCCGGGACGGCTACCGCCACCCCTGCGTTTCTGCTTGGGCTCGGCCTTGGCGGTACCGTGCTCGGCCCCGCCCCCCGCGGCCTTACGCCAGGCGTTGGCGCCCCACAGGAAGCACAGCAGCATGATGAGGAAACCGAGGACGCTGATGGCGACCTGGGCGGCTGTGGACTGAAGCATCAACCCGGTCATCAGCAGAACGACACCGACGACGAATCCGAGCCCGGCCTTGATGATCCAGCGCTTGTAATGGACCGCGGGGTTCGTTTGCCGAACGGTGTTCGCGAACTTCGGGTCCTCGGCATACAGCGCCCGCTCGATCTGGTCGAGCATGCGCTGCTCGTGTTCAGAGAGCGGCACGGCGCCTCCCTACGGCAGTCCCCGGTTGGGGTGACGGGTACTGATGAACAGTCTCTTGGTCTGTGGTATGCCCAGAATACGGTGAGCTAGCGCCCGGTGGAAGGAAAAGCTGCGCGCGTACCTGGCCCACAACGGCCACGATACCCTCGCCCTGTATCGGAAACACCGGCTTCCATGCCTCTCTTCTACCCTCGCTCCGGTCCTATCCCTTGGAACGCTCCGAGGGCTCCGGAAGTTGCCGCATCATACGTCGTTTTCGTCACGCTTGGCCAACACGGCCGACTGTATCGCGCCCGGACCAAAACGTGCCGTTACGCGGTCCATAACCCGTTCCACATCCCTCCAACCCGATTCCTCCTCTCCCAGTGCCATCTGGTGGTGCGCCTGTTCGGCCGGGATGACCCCCTCGACCCGCACCCCGACCAGGCGGAGCGGCACCCCTCGCAGACCGGAGGCGGTGTAGAGCTCACGGGCGACGGCGCTGATCTCGCGGGCCACGTCGGTGCCCTCGGGAAGGGTGCGCGACCGGGTGATCGTGGAGAAGTCCCCCCGGCGCAGCTTCACGCTCACCGTGCGTCCCGCCTGCCCCGAGGACCTCAGGCGGCGTCCCACCTTCTCCGCCAGCCTCAGTAGTTCGCGGTCCACCACGTCCGGTTCGACGACGTCCTCGTCGAAGGTCTCCTCGGCGCCGATGCTCTTGTCGGGGGACTCGGGCACGACCGGGCTCTCGTCCACTCCCCGGGCCAGTTCGGCCAGCCGGGTCCCCGCCTTGGCACCCAGCTCCATGCGCAGCAGGTCCGGCTCGTAACGGGCCAGCTGGCCGACCGTGCGCACGCCCAGCCTGGCCAGGGTCTGCTCGGTCCTGTCCCCCACCCCGGGCAGCGCCCCGACCGGGAGCGGGTCGAGGAAGGCCCGCACTCGGTCGGTGGGCACCAGGAGCAGGCCGTCGGGCTTGCAGTGCGTGGAGCCGAGCTTGGCGGTGAAGGGGGTGGCGGCCACGCCCACGGAGCAGGTGAGGCGCTGCTCCTCGCGCACCCGTTCGCGGATCATCGCGGCGATCCGCACCGGCCCGCCCAGGCGGCGGCGCGCGCCGGACACGTCCAGGAAGGCCTCGTCCAGGGAGAGCGGCTGCACCAGCGGGGTCACCGAGCGCAGGATGTCCATGACGGCCTCGGACACCCGCCGGTAGGCGCGGCCGTCGGGCGGGAAGACCAGGGCCTCCGGACACAGGCGCGTGGCCCGCGTCATGGGCATGGCGGAGTGCACGCCGCGCGCGCGGGCGAGGTAGTCGGCGGAGGAGACCACGCCGCGCGGTCCGGTGCCGCCCACGATGACGGGGCGTCCGCGCGCCTCCGGGTGGCGCAGCTGTTCCACGCTCGCGAAGAACGCGTCCATGTCCAGGTGCAGGATGGTGCAGTCGGCGTCGGGTCCGGAACCGTCCGGGGGGAAGTCGGCCTCCAGCGGCACGATGCCGTCCGGGGAGACCATGCCCCGCATCGCGGCACCGCGTTCCAGTTGACGTCGGCTCATGACTTCAGACTAGGCGCTGCCAGGGGGCGCCACGGGCCGGAAGGGGCCCCGGCCTCCTCCGCGCACCGCGGCACCGCTCCCCCGCGGGACGGACGCCGGTCGGCTGCCACGACCCCGGGGCCCGGTCAGGCGCGGTGGGCGATGACGTGCAGCTGGGTGGCGGTTCCGATCAGTTCGGGGTGCTCGGCCGCGGCCCGCTCCAGCTCCACCAGGTGCTGTCCGGCGTGGACGTCGCCCTCCCAGGCGTTGCCGGGGACGAGGTCGGCGAAGACCCGGACGCCGCGGACGCTCTCCTCGGCCAGCCCCGCGCCTCCGATCAGCTCCGTGACCTGCCGGCGGGTGAAGCGGCGCGGCATCGGGTCGCCCTCGCCCCAACGGCCGTCGGGATCACCGAGCAGGTGGTGGGCCTCGGTGATGTGCCCGGCCAGGGCGCGGTGCAGGGCGCCGGCGACCGCGTTGGTGACCAGCAGGCTCACCGCACCGTCAGCGCGGGTGATGCCGACCACGTCGTGCAGTGCCGCGGCCGGATCGTCCACGTACTCCAGCACGTTGTGCATCAGGACGAGGTCGGCGCTGCCTGGCTCGAACAGGGACGCCAGGTCGCCGGTCTCCCCCTGGACCCCGCGCACGGACACCCCCCGCTCCGCGGCGCGGCGCTCCAGGGCCGCAAGGGAGTCGGGGCTGGGCTCGACCACGGTCACCCGGTGACCGAGTTCGGCGAGCGGAACGGCGGCACNNGATCTCCAGGGAACCGCCGTCCCCCAACCGGGCCAGCAGACGTACGAGGGCGTCCCACACGACCGCGGTCCGGGCCGCGTTGGCCGCCCGCCCCGGGCCGGTCGCCCCGCTCGCGCTGGGGCCGCCGCTGGCGGTCGCGGTCGCACTGGTCCTGTCAGTCACCTGCGTTCCCTCAATCCACGTTGCCCGACGGCCCCCGCTCGCCGGTGTCAGAGCGAGAGCGTCGGCTTGTTCTCCATCAGACGGGAAAGGAGCCCGCTGACGAAGTTGGGCGACTCGTCGGTGGACAGCTCCTTGGCCACGCCGACGGCCTCGGCGATCGCCACGCCGTCGGGGATGTCGTCGGCCCACAGCAGCTCGTAGGCGCCCATCCGGAGGATGTTGCGGTCCACGACGGGCATGCGCTCCAGAGTCCAACCGATGGCGTAGGTGTCCAGGAGTTCGTCGATGCGCTCCCGCCGCTCGTCGACCGCGCGGGCGAGGGTCTCGGTGAACTCGTTGATCGGCGGCTCGGGCTGGGCCCGGCGGCGCCTGATGACGTCCTCCACCGAGGTGCCGCGCACCTCGGCCTCGTAGAGGACCTCGACCGCGCGCCGCCGCGCCTTGCGCCGTGCTCCGCTCATCAGTTGACTCGCCCGAGGTAGTCACCCGTGCGGGTGTCGACCTTGATGCGCTCGCCGGTGCTGATGAACAGGGGCACCTGGATCGTGGCGCCGGTCTGGACGGTGGCGGGCTTGGTTCCGCCGGTGGAGCGGTCGCCCTGGACGCCCGGGTCGGTCTGGGTGATCTCCAGCTCGACGGCGGCGGGCAGCTCGATGTAGAGCGGGTTGCCCTCGTGGGTGGCGACGGTGGCCTTGGTGTTCTCCAGGAGGAAGTTGCTGTTGTCGCCGACGACGGCCTGCGAGACCGGGATCTGGTCGTAGGTCTGGGTGTCCATGAAGATGAAGGACTCGCCGTCGTTGTAGAGGTACTCCATCTCGCGGCGGTCGACGTTGGCGAACTCGACCTTGGCACCGGCGTTGAAGGTCTTGTCGACGATCTTGCCCGTGAGGACGTTCTTCAGCTTGGTACGGACGAACGCGCCGCCCTTGCCCGGCTTGACGTGCTGGAACTCCAGGACGTTCCAGAGAACGCCGCCGTCGAGCCGCAGGGTCGTACCGTTCTTGATGTCGTTCGTCGAGGCCACTTCGGTCGTCTCTCCAAGGGGTCTGACACGTCGGGGACCGGCACTGGGGGCCGGTCGGTGGTCGGTGGGGCCGGGCCGCGGGCATCCCGGGGGTTCCCGGGTGCACCAGTGCGCACCTGGCCTGTGTGCAGTCTAGTGGGTTCGCGGGACCCGGGCGTCGCCCGTGACCGCGCGATACGCCTCGTCCAGCAGTTCGGGCGCGGGACCGCTGAGGATGGCGGGCCGGGCCAGGCCGTCCAGGACGACGAAGCGCAGGGTGGCCCCGCGTGCCTTCTTGTCCACGCTCATGGCGGCGCGCAGTTCGGGCCAGGCCTCCTGGGCGTAGGAGACGGGCAGACCCACCGACTCCAGCAGGGAGCGGTGGCGTCGCACCAGGTCGTCGCCCACACGGCCGTCCAGACGGGCGAGCTCGGCGGCGTAGACCATGCCGATGGACACCGCGTAGCCGTGCCGGAAGGTGTAGTTCTCGGCGCGCTCGATCGCGTGGCCCAGGGTGTGGCCGTAGTTGAGGATCTCGCGGCGTCCGCTCTCCCTGAGGTCGCCGGAGACGACGTCGGCCTTGACGCGGATGGCGCGTTCGATGAGTTCGCGGGTGTGCCTGCCCTCGGGGGAGGCGGCGCCCTCGGGGTCGTCCTCGACCAGGTCGCAGATGACGGGGTCGTCGATGAACCCGGCCTTGACGATCTCGGCGAGGCCGCCGACGTAGTCGGCCCTGGGCAGGCTCGGCAGGGTGGCGAGGTCGCACAGGACCCCGGCCGGAGGATGGAAGGCGCCGACGAGGTTCTTGCCCTCGGGGGTGTTGATGCCGGTCTTGCCGCCGACGGCGGCGTCGACCATGCCCAGGAGGGTGGTGGGGACCAGGACGGAACGCACGCCGCGCAGCCAGGTCGCGGCGACGAAACCGGCCAGGTCGGTGGCGGCTCCCCCGCCGACCCCGACGACGGCGTCGCTGCGGGTGAAGCCGCGCTGTCCGAGCCGGGACCACAGGTCGGCGGCGACGGTGGCGGTCTTGGCCGCCTCGCCGTCCGGGACCGGCATGGAGTGCGCCCGGTATCCGGCGGCCTCCAGGGCGCCGACCACGGGTCGGGCGATTCCGCCCAGTCCCTCGGGGTGGATGACGGCGACCTGGGCGGCGTCGCCGACCAGCGGGGGGAGTTCGGAGAGCACGCCGTTGCCGACCACCACGTCGTAGCGGCCGGTGGGGTCGCCCACACCGATCCGGGTCACGGTCACTGCTCGGCCTTTCCGGTGTCGTGTCCGGCCAGCGAGGGCAGGACGGCGTCGACGATCTCCTCGGGGTGGTAGCCGGTCGTCTCGACGGTGACGGTGGCCAGGCGCTCGTAGACGGGCAGGCGCTCGTTGAGCAGCTGGCGGAGCCGGGTGCGTGGGTTGCCCGCGAGGAGGGGGCGGGCGACGTCCATGCCCACGCGCTTGGCGGCCTCGGCGAACTCCACGTGGAGGTAGACCACGTGGTGCCCCTCCAGGTCGCGCTGCGTGTCCTCCGACAGGACGGCGCCGCCGCCGACGGCGATCACGCCCTCCCAGGCACGCAGGCCCTCGGCGACGACCTCGCGCTCCAGGGCCCGGAAGTGCTCCTCACCGTCCTCGACGAAGATGTCGCCGATGGGTTTGCCGGCGCGTTTCTCGATCTCGGTGTCGGTGCACAGCAGGTCGGCACCCAGACGTTTGGCCAGGGCCTCGCCGACGGTGGACTTGCCCGAACCGGGTGAACCGATGAGCACCGCGATCGCTTTTGCCACGCTCTTCCCATCTGAAGAATCCGAGGCCATCACGCACGCGAGAAGCGCTGTCCCCGGGTCTGGTCTTGCTGCACCCCCACCCTAGCCCTGTCGGGGTGCGAAAACCCTGCCCGGGGACGGAAACCGCCCTCGCGCGCGTGGGGTCGTGGGCCGTTGGCGGGAAAGGCCGCCCAAGCGCACACGGGCACCCGGGAGTGATCTTTCCCGCACCGCCCAACCGGATGGCGTGCGGTGTGTGTGCCACCGCTCCCCGAAGGGCCCGCCGGAGAGAACCGGGTGGAGGGGTTCGTCGGTTCTCCGGGCAGGCCCCGCCCCGGCCACCGTCGCTTCGAACCCGTTCACGGAACGTGCGTGGGTGGGGGGCGGGGTCCGCCGTCCGTACCCCGCCAGCCCCGAAGCGTCCCCGTGGACAACCGCTCGGGCCACGGGGGACCGGGACCGCGACCGGGCGGGGCCCGGGGGTCACCGGGGAGTCAGCGACTCCAGGTACCCCCGCAGGTTGCGCGCGGTCTCGGTGACCGAGTCACCGCCGAACTTCTCGACGGCGGCCTCGGCGACCACCAGGGCGACCATCGCCTCGGCGACCACACCGGCGGCCGGAACCGCGGTGACGTCGCTGCGCTGGTGGTGGGCCTGGGCGGGTTCGCCGGTCGCGGTGTCGACCGTGTCCAACGCCCTGGGCACCGTCGCGATCGGCTTCATCGCGGCGCGCACCCGCAGCGGGTCGCCGGTGCTCATGCCGCCCTCGACACCGCCCGCGCGGTTGGTACGGCGGCGCACACCGTCCGGTCCGGGCTCCATCTCGTCGTGCGCGGCCGACCCCCGGCGGGCGGCGGTGCGGAATCCGTCACCGACCTCCACGCCCTTGATGGCCTGGATCCCCATGAGCGCACCGGCCAGGCGCGAGTCCAGGCGCCGGTCCCAGTGCACGTGGCTGCCCAGACCGGGTGGCAGGCCGTAGGCCAGGACCTCGACCACGCCGCCGAGGGTGTCACCGGACTTCTTGGTGTCGTCGACCTCCTCGACCATGCGTGCGCTGGTCTGGGAGTCGAAGCAGCGCAGCGGGTCGGCGTCGATCGCGGCCAGGTCCTCCGGGCCCGGCTCCGGCGCGTCCTCGGGCACCGCCACGGGTCCCATGGACACCACGTGGCTCAGGATCTCCACACCCAGTGCCTGGCGGCAGAACTGGCGTGCCACCTCACCGACCGCGACGCGGGCGGCGGTCTCGCGGGCGCTGGCGCGTTCCAGGATCGGCCGCGACTCCTCGTGCCCGTACTTCTGCATGCCGACCAGGTCGGCGTGCCCGGGGCGGGGCCGGGTGAGTGGCGCGTTGCGCGCCACACCCTCCAGTTCCTCGGCGGGGACCGGGTCGGGGGACATCACCTTCTCCCACTTGGGCCACTCGGTGTTCCCGACCTCGATCGCGACCGGACCCCCCTGGGTACGGCCGTGGCGAATGCCCCCGATCACGGAGACCTGGTCCTTCTCGAACTTCATCCGGGCGCCCCGTCCGTACCCGGCGCGGCGGCGGAGCAGCGCGGCGGCGATGTCGTCAGAGGTGACGGACACACCGGCCGGGAGGCCCTCCAGAATCGCGACGAGTGCCGGTCCGTGGGACTCCCCCGCGGTCAGCCAACGCAACATGTGCACGATCCTCCCACGGATCGGCGCACGGCACCGCAACCGGGCTCACAGTTGCGGGAGGAGGGCCTCCTGGGCCAGGACGGTGGCGAGCGCGGCGGCGAGCATGAACGGTCCGAGCGGAAAGGGGTCCCTTCGGGTGAGTCTTCGCAGGGCCATGAACGCGATTCCCACGAGGGAGAAGGCCGCGAAGGCCCAGAACACCGCGGTCAGGGCGCCGAGCGGCCCCGCCGCCCACCCCGCGTACAGCCCGGTGAGGCCGGAGAGTTTGACGTCTCCGAACCCCAGTCCGGTGTTGTGCACCCGCCACAGCAGCCAGTACAGCACCGTGACCAGGACCATGCCGGTGAGCGCCTCCACGCCCCGCCCCGTGTCGGGTCTGTCGGGGGGCAGGAGGACGGCCGCTCCGAGCAGGGCCGCGGCGACGGGGTAGGAGGGCAGGACGACGGCGTCGGGCAGGCGCATGACCCGCAGGTCGATCACGGACAGCAGCACACCGATGGCGGTCAGCCAGAGTACGGCCAGAACGGAGAACGGGCACCAGTCGGGCCGGAGGGCGGCCCAGAGGCCGACGCACCCGAAGAGGACGGCGGTCCCGACGACCACCGCCGGATGGGACCGGATGACCTGTTCGCAGTGGGGGCAGGCGCCGCGTCTTCGGAACGACCTGTCCCCCACGGAGGGGAACCAGCGCAGGAAGCGCAGTTCGGCGCGGCAGTGGGGACAGCGGGGCGGTGGCGGTCCCTCGTCGTCCTCCGACGACGGCGGAAGCTCGTCGCACGCGCCCCCGGTGGCCGTGGAGACCGCCGGGGCACCGTCCCGCCCCGGCGGGACCGACCGGTCGCCGTGCGTGGCGAGTGAGTTGTGGGGATCAGGGGTCCGAGGTGGGCGTCCGGGACCGAAGAGGCGGACGAGACGGCCGTTGACCTGGCCCGCCGCGATTCCGAGCAGGACGAGGAGAGCGACGACGGCGGCCGTCCACAGGTGCGGGTGGAGTACGAGTCCCGAGGGGGTGGGCATGAGGGGAAATTACCCTTCCGGGACCCACCGCGACACCGCCCCGCCCCCTCCTGTGGACAACTCCGGAGGGCGTCTAGATGAGTGAGTCCGATGTGTGAGCAGG
>NZ_ANAX01000289.1 GCF_000341065.1 Nocardiopsis halotolerans DSM 44410
CGTCGGCGCACCGCCACAGTCGCGCGAGGAAAGGGCTTGATGGTGTCTCCCTCCGCTTCCCCGCACTCTTGTCTCCCCGCCTTCCTGCCTCTCAGCACTCCTGTCTCTCCGCCTTCCTGCCTCCCCGGATCCCTGCCTCCTTGCCTCCCGCCTCTTCTCTCTTCCTTCGCGCCTCTCCACAACGCGAAGCGCCCCGGAAAGCCTTGGGCCTTCCGGGGCGCTCTCAGAGATCGGTGCCAGGGATCGGCGTCAGGTGATCTGGACCACTCGCCGATTCACTCACTGATCCGCTCGCTAATCCTGGAGGGAGTGCTCCTCGTAGCGGAGGATCTCGTGACCGTCCTCGCCGTAGTGGAAGATCTCGAACGTGGCGGCGGTCGGGTCGCCGTTGTCGTCGAAGTCGATGTTGCCGCTGACGCCCTGGTAGTTGATCTCCTCACCGTCGGCCAGCAGGTCACGGCACTCGGAGAAGGAGCCGCACTCGGTGCCCTCGGGACGGCTGATGTTGGGCAGCTCGGCGACGTACTCGGACGGGTTGACGCTGCCCGCGGCCTCGGCGGCGAGGGCGATCGAGGTCACGCAGTCGTAGACCTGGGGGGCGAACTGGAAGACTTCCAGGTCCGGGTTGAAGTTGGTCAGACCCTCCATGAACTCCGGGTTGTCCGCGCTCGGGGCGATACCGGTGATGCCCATGACGCTGTCGGGGTTGTCCGCGCTGACGGTCTCGCCCAGGTTCGGGTCGTTGAGGCCGTCGGTGACGTAGACCTGCTCACCCTCGACGCCGCTCTCCAGCATCTGGGCGATGACCTGCGCGCCCTCCTCGAAGGCGATGAGCGCGACGGCGTCGGGCTCCGCACCGTTGACGCTGGTGACGACCGAGTCGAAGGTGGTGGCCAGGGGGTCGTAGGTCTCGTTGACGACGACCTGGGCGCCGAGGCTCTCCAGCTCCTCCTGGAGGGCGCGCGCGTAACCGCCGCCGTAGTCGTCGGCGCGGGCGACGATGCCGATGTTCTGGTTGCCGTCCTCGATCATCGTGCGAGCCATCACGACGGCGGAGAGCAGGTCGCTCGGGGCGGTGCGGAAGTAGTAGCCACCGTCCTCGATGTCGCTCAGCTCGGCGGCGGTGTTCGAGCCGGAGCACTGGACGACCTCGGCGCCGGTGATGGTGTCGTAGGTCGCCTGCGTCATACCGGAGGCGGCGGCGCCGATGACGGCGTTCACTCCGTCGGCGACGAGGTTGTTGGCGGCCTGGTTGGCCTGGGCGTTGTCGCCCGCCTCGTCGCCCGGGACGATCTTGGGGACGTCGGTGCCGAGGATGCCCCCGGCGTCGTTGATCTCCTGGATCGCGTACTCGGCGGCGCTGATCTGGGGCGGACCGAGGAAGGCGAGGTTACCGGTCTGCGGGTAGAGGATCCCGTAGGTGAACTCGCCGCCGCCGTCACCACCGTCGCCTCCGTCGCCCCCCTCGCTGCCACACGCGGTCAGGCCGAGGACAAGGGCCGCGGTTGCGGCAGTGAGGCCTAGGACCTTCTTGCTTGCCATGTCGTGGTCACTCCGTTCAACCGGCGAAGCACACACTGCGTGACGCAGAGGTGCCGATGAGCATGTGCGTCCTGATGCCCGCTATGTGTGGCATGACTTAATCAGGAGCATTAGCGGAGCTTAATCACGAAAGTTCCGGCCCGGAAAGAACAGAGCGGGCGTTGGTGCCGACTCGCCGTCATGCTGTTATGGCTCTGTAGTCATCATTGGCACCGCTCGTTTCGTGTCTGTACAGATCGGAGCTATCCGTGCCCGCAGGGCAGCAAACTGTCGCGGTGTCCAGGCATGGCAAAGCCCGACCGTCAAGAGTTACGGTCGGGCTGTAGGAAAGCTACAGCGGGGCTACACGCAGGCGTGAAGCGGCCCTTCCGCAATGTGCGAAAACCCTTGACCGCTATACGGGCCACAGCGTCCTTCCGGCCCCATACGGTTCCGTCCGGCTCGCTCTGCCCGGCCCGCCCCGATCCCGCTACGCCTGGGGCATCTCGCGCAGCATGCACGTCAGCCGGGAGGTGCACACCTTCCGGTCCTTGTCGTCCGTGATGGCGATGTCCCACGTGGCCAGCGTCCGGCCCAGGTGCACCGGGGTGGCCACACCGGTCACGTACCCCTCGGTGGCCGACCGGTGGTGGGTGGCGTTGATCTCGATGCCGACGGCGATCTTCCCGAACCGGGAGGCGTGGGCCGTCGAGCCGATCGACCCCAGGGACTCGGCCAGCACACACGACGCCCCTCCGTGCAGGAGACCGAACGGCTGGACGTTGCCCTCCACCGGCATCCGGCCCACCACGCGCTCGGCTGACACCTCGGTCACCTCGATGCCCATGCGCTCGCCCAGGCCGCCCACGAAGCCGCCCGCGTCGAGCATCCGGCGCATCGCCTCGGAGTCCGTCGTCATGATGTGTGCCTCCCGATCCGTCGGAGGCGCCGCCCGGGCCGGATCCGGTCCGGGAGACCCCGCCGGTCCGGAGTCGGCCCTCCCGCTGTCGTCCACTGTTCTCCGGTGCCCTCGCGATGTGGCCGCGAAGTGTCTGCGTCGCATCCTAGGATTTGTCTGTGGTGACCAAGCGAGAGACCCCCGACCAGACATCCCCGGCCAGCACGGGGGCGGCCGGTGCGCCCGCCCCCGCTCCCTCCGGCGCCGGCGGCCAGCGCCCCCGACTCCTCCTCCTGGACGGCCACTCGATGGCCTTCCGCGCGTTCTTCGCGCTCCCGGTGGAGAAGTTCGGCACGACGACCGGGCAGTCGACCAACGCCGTCTACGGCTTCGCGTCGATGCTGGTCAAGCTGCTGCGTGACGAGCAGCCCACCCACGTCGCGGTGGCGTGGGACCTGTCCGGGCCCACGTTCCGGCACGAGGAGTACGCCGAGTACAAGGACGGCCGCTCCGACACACCGCCGGAGTTCCCCTCCCAGGTGCCGCTCACCCAGGACCTCATGCGCCTGGTCGGCGTCACCAACCTGTCCGCTCCGGGCTTCGAGGCCGACGACGTCATCGCCACCCTGGCCCACCGGGGCGGTGAGGCGGGCATGGAGGTGCTCATCGCCTCCGGCGACCGCGACGCCTTCCAGCTGGTCACCGACTCCTGCACGGTCCTGTACCCGGGCAAGAGCCTGTCGGACCTGCGGCGGATGGACCCCGCCGCGGTCGAGGACAAGTACGGGGTCCCCCCGGAGCGTTACCGCGACCTGGCCGCCCTGGTGGGGGAGAAGGCCGACAACCTCCCGGGCGTGCCCGGCGTGGGCCCCAAGACCGCCGCCAAGTGGATCGCCAAGTACGGCTCCCTGGACGAGCTGGTCGCCCGCGCCGACGAGCTCACCGGCAAGGCGGGGCAGAACTTCCGCGACCACCTGGACGACGTCCTGCGCAACCAGCGGCTCAACCTGCTGGCCACGGACGTGGACCTGGACGTGGACGTCACCGCCCTGGGGCTGGGCGAGGCCGACCGCGCCGGGATCGACGCGCTCTTCGACAACCTGGAGTTCGCCTCCAACCTGCGCGAGCGCCTCTACTCCGTCGTCCGTCTGGCCGAAGGCGGGGCCGAGGAGGCCGGAGCCGCGCCCACCGACGGCTTCCAGGTCGACCTGACCGTGGCCGGAACCGGTGAGCTGGCCGCATGGCTGGCCGAGCACGCCGCCCCCGACACCGCGACCACCGACACGCTCACGCCCACCGCTCCCGCCGGACTGGCCCTGGACGGCACCTGGGGCCAGGGCACCGGCCGGGTGGACGGGCTGGCGATCAGCGTGCCCACAGGCGAGGCGGTGTTCGTCGACCCCACCGCCCTGGACCCGGCCGACACCGAGGCGCTCGCCGCCTTCCTGGCCGACCCCGACCGGCCCAAGGCGGTGCACGAGTACAAGGGCGCCCTGCTGGCGCTGGGCGCGCACGGGTGGACCCTGGGAGGGGTGGTCAGCGACACCGCCCTGGCCGCCTACCTGGTCCAGCCGGGGCAGCGCCGCTTCGACCTGGCCGACCTGTGCCGCAGGTACCTGGGACGGGAGCTGGAGGAGTCCTCCTCCGGCGACCAGCTGACCCTGGACCTGGGCGAGGACGGCGACACGGGCTCGGGCCCCCAGCACCTGCTGGCCGTGCGCGCGAGCGCCACCCGCGACCTGGCCGGGGTGCTGTCCGCCGAACTGGACAGGCGCGGCGGCACCCACCTGCTGCACGGGGTGGAGCTGCCGCTGGTGGACGTCCTGGCGCGTCTGGAACGGGCCGGGATCGCCGCCGACCGCCCGTACCTGGAGGGCCTCCAGGGCGAGTTCGCCGCGGCGGCCCGCGGCGCGGTGGAGCGCGCGCACGAGGTGGTGGGACGCGAGTTCAACCTCGGCTCGCCCAAGCAGCTCCAACAGGTCCTGTTCGAGGACCTGGGGCTGCCCAGGACCAAGAAGATCAAGACCGGGTACACCACCGACGCGGACGCGCTGGCCTGGCTGGCCACGCAGACCGACAACGAGCTGCCCGCGGTGCTGCTGCACCACCGCGACCAGACCAAGCTGCGCACGACGGTCGAGGGCCTGATCAAGACGGTCTCCGACGACGGCCGCATCCACACCACCTTCAACCAGACGGTGGCCGCGACCGGCCGTCTGAGCTCCACCGACCCCAACCTCCAGAACATCCCGGTGCGCACCGACGTGGGGCGGCGCATCCGGCGCGCGTTCGTGGTGGGGGAGGGCTTCGAGGAGCTGCTCACCGCCGACTACAGCCAGATCGAACTGCGCATCATGGCGCACCTGTCGGGCGAGCAGGCGCTGATCGACGCCTTCAACAGCGGCTACGACTTCCACGCGCAGATGGCCGCGCAGGTCTTCGGCGTCGAGGTCGAGCAGGTCGACGGCGAGGCGCGGTCCAAGATCAAGGCGATGAGCTACGGCCTGGCCTACGGGCTGAGCGCCTACGGCCTGTCCCAGCAGCTGGGGATCACGCCGGAGGAGGCCAAGCGCCTGATGGAGGACTACTTCGCCGAGTTCGGCGGGGTGCGCGACTACCTCAACGCCGTGGTGGAGCAGGCCCGCAGGGTCGGCTACACCGAGACGATGATGGGACGGCGCCGCTACCTGCCGGACCTGACGAGCGACAACCGGCAGCGCCGGGAGATGGCCGAGCGCATGGCGCTCAACGCGCCGATCCAGGGGTCGGCCGCCGACATCATCAAGGTGGCCATGCTCCAGGTGGACGCGGCCCTCACCGAGCGCGGGCTCACCTCGCGGGTCCTGCTCCAGGTACACGACGAACTCGTGGTGGAGGTCGCCCCCGGTGAGCGCGAGGCGGTCGAAAAGCTCGTGACGCACGAGATGAGCTCCGCCTATGATCTGCGTGTGCCGCTGGCCGTCTCGGTCGGCAGCGGACAGAACTGGCACGACGCCGCGCACTGACAGGGGCCGCGGCGTACGGAACGCGTGACGCGAGGAGGCGGGGACGGTGACGACACGGGGCACGGCCACCGAGGGGTTGACCGTGGGACCGGTCACCGTCTCCGCCGACGCGCTCACGTGGCGCTTCTCCCGCTCCTCGGGGCCGGGCGGCCAGCACGTCAACACCTCCGACACCAGGGTGTCCCTGTCCCTGGACGTGGCGGCCTGTACCAGCCTGGGGCGTACGCGGCGCCAGCGCGCGCTGGAGCGGCTCCACGGACGCCTGGTCGACGGTGTGCTCACGGTCACGGTGCAGACGCACCGGTCGCAGGCGCGCAACCGGGTCGAGGCCAGGGAGCGGATGGCGGCGCTGCTGGAGGAGGCGACGGCGCCGCCCGCGCGCGAACGCCGCGCGACCCGCCCGAGCCGTGCGTCCCGACAACGCCGTCTGGATGCCAAGAAACGGCGGAGCGCCGTCAAACGGTCACGCTCCCGTCCTCCTATGGACTGACCGTAACCCCTCCTCTCTTCGACTTTTCCGCGTGTCCCGTCCACGGCCCCGATCGTGGGCGCACGGCCTTCCCCCAGGGGCGTGACCCCGTCCGGACGTGCGGCTACCCCCCGGTTGATCTTGACCGCCATGCTCGGGTAAATTGCCGCCATTGCGACCTACGCCGGGTTGGCGGCCCTGGGTTCCGATTGACCAGGACGCCCTTGTCTCATATTCTGGCCGGAGCGTTGTGGGTTCGTGTGGGCGTCCGCTGTCTCCATGGAGACGGTGGGGGCGCGCTCCTCCGGTCAACACTCTCGGTACCCGACGGCTGGCGTTCCGGTGGTTTCACCACCGTCACGGCTCCGTCCACCGGGTGGGGACCGGCGGATTCGGACCTGCGGCGTGCCCATTTTCTGAATCTGTCCGTATCCGGAGTCCACCCACAAATGACGAGCAGCACCGAGGCCACCTCGACACCCCAGGTAGCGGTCAACGACATCGGGTCCGAGGAAGCCTTCCTCGCGGCGATCGACGAGACCATCAAGTACTTCAACGACGGTGACATTGTCGAGGGCACCATCGTGAAGGTCGATCGAGACGAGGTCTTGCTCGACATCGGTTACAAGACCGAAGGTGTGATTCCCTCACGGGAACTCTCGATCAAGCATGACGTCGACCCCGGCGAGGTTGTTGCCGTCGGCGACCAGGTCGAGGCCCTCGTCCTCCAGAAGGAGGACAAGGAAGGCCGCCTGATCCTGTCCAAGAAGCGCGCCCAGTACGAGCGCGCCTGGGGCACGATCGAGAAGATCAAGGAGGAGGACGGCGTCGTCACCGGCACCGTCATCGAGGTCGTCAAGGGCGGTCTCATCCTCGACATCGGCCTGCGCGGCTTCCTGCCCGCGTCCCTGGTCGAGATGCGCCGCGTGCGCGACCTCCAGCCCTACGTCGGCCGTGAGCTCGAGGCGAAGATCATCGAGCTGGACAAGAACCGCAACAACGTGGTCCTGTCCCGCCGCGCCTGGCTGGAGCAGACCCAGTCCGAGGTCCGCCAGACCTTCCTCAACACCCTCCAGAAGGGTCAGATCCGCAAGGGCGTCGTCTCCTCGATCGTCAACTTCGGTGCGTTCGTGGACCTGGGCGGCGTGGACGGCCTGGTGCACGTCTCCGAGCTGTCCTGGAAGCACATCGACCACCCGAGCGAGGTCGTCGAGGTCGGCCAGGAGGTCACCGTCGAGGTCCTCGACGTGGACATGGAGCGCGAGCGCGTCTCCCTGTCGCTCAAGGCGACGCAGGAGGACCCCTGGCAGCAGTTCGCCCGGACCCACCAGATCGGCCAGGTCGTTCCCGGCAAGGTCACCAAGCTGGTTCCGTTCGGTGCGTTCGTGCGCGTCGAGGAGGGCATCGAGGGCCTGGTCCACATCTCCGAGCTGGCCGAGCGCCACGTCGAGGTGCCCGAGCAGGTCGTCCAGGTCGGTACCGAGATCTTCGTCAAGATCATCGACATCGACCTCGACCGCCGTCGCATCAGCCTCTCGCTGAAGCAGGCCAACGAGAGTGTCTCGCCGGACCAGGTGGACTTCGACCCCACCCTGTACGGCATGGCCGCCGACTACGACGAGCAGGGCAACTACAAGTACCCCGAGGGCTTCGACCCCGAGAGCGGCGAGTGGCTCGAGGGCTTCGAGGCTCAGCGGGACGAGTGGGAGCGCAGCTACGCCGAGGCGCAGGCCCGCTTCGAGGCGCACCGCAAGCAGGTCGAGGAGGCCCGCGCGGCCGAGGCCGACGCGGCCAACGCCCCGGCTCCGGTCGAGGAGGAGGAGTACACCGGCGGCGGACAGAGCAGCGGCTCGTCCGGCTCGGAGTCCTCCAGCGGCGCCCTGGCCTCGGACGAGGCCCTGGCCGCCCTCCGCGAGAAGCTCGCGGGCGGCGAGGCCTAGGCGACGGCCTGAGGATACGCTGACACCAGCGCGGGGCCGCTTCCTCCTTCCGGAGGGGGCGGCCCCTCGCCGTGTCCGGGGCTCCGGAGCGGCCGGGGGGAACTAGGGTCGTGGCGTGCCCCGCGAGGGCGGGGCGCGTGAGGAGGCGACGTGTTCGACATCCACCCGGCCACCCCCGCCGACGCGGGCGAGGTCCTCACCCTCCAGAGGGCGGCCTTCGTCGACGAGGCCCAGGCCTACGGAGACCCCTTCGTCCTGCCGCTCACCGAGGGCCTGGAGAGAGTGGAGAAGCTGCTGGGGCAGGAGGACACCCTCGTGCTCAAGGCGGTCGCCGGGCCCCGCCTCGTCGGCGCGGTCCGGTCGCGGGTGATGGGAACCGGCGCGGTGGTCTCCCGCCTGGCGGTCGTCCCCGACCTGCGCCGCCGGGGGATCGCGCGGGCGCTCCTGGCCGACCTCGAACGGCGTCTGCGCGAGGGATACCCGGACCTGACCGCGCTCACCCTGTCCGCGGGCGCCCAGGACGCCGGGCAGCAGCGGTTCTACCGCCGCCTGGGATACGCCGAGACCTCCCGTGAGCGCGTCGCCGAACACCTGGTCATGGTGCACATGCGCAAGGAGCTCGGCCCGGAGCGGTCCGGAGGGGGCGGCGTCGCCGAGAGGGAGACGGCGGTCTAGGGTTTTCGGCATGCTGAAAGTGGGACTCACCGGCGGGATCGGCTCCGGCAAGAGCGCGGTCTCGGCCGAACTGGCCGCCTACGGCGCCACCGTCATCGACGCCGACGCCCTCGCCCGGGAGGTCGTCGAACCCGGCACCCCCGGGCTGGACGCGGTCGTCGCCGAGTTCGGCGAGAAGGTGCTCACCCCGGACGGGCGGCTGGACCGGCCGCGGTTGGGGGAGATCGTCTTCGCCGACGAGGACAGCCTGGCCAGGCTCAACGCCATCGTGCACCCCCTGGTGGGCGAGCGCGGCGACCAACTCATGGAGGAGGCCGTGGCCTCCGGGGTGGAGGTGATGGTCTACGACGTTCCGCTGCTGGTGGAGAACGGTCTGGGCCCGCTCTACGACGTGGTGGTCGTGGTCGACGCCCCCGACGAGGTACGGGTGGAGCGCGTCTCCGTCAACCGCGGTATGCCGCGCGAGCAGGTGCGGGACCGTATCCGCGCGCAGGTCGACCGGGAGACCCGCCTGGCCGCCGCCGACCTGGTGGTCGACAACTCCGGCACCCGCGAGCAGCTGGGCGACCGGGTCGCCCAACTGTGGCGCGAGCTCCTCAAGCGCGCCCGGTAGCGTCCCCGCCGAATCCCCGATCCCGACGGCACCGGAGGACGTGCGCGTGTCCACCGTCGACTACCTGGTCCGCCTGCTGTACCCGCTGGGGCTTCCGGAGCCCACCGCGGACGGTCCGCCCGACCTGCCCCTGCCCGCCGACGTCCGGGAACTGCTCACCCGCCTCGGCGCGAACGGCTTCGCGGTCGACAACAGGTTCCACTTCACGGTCAGCGAGCGTCTGCCGGAGAACAGCCGGTCGCACCGCGATGACCTGAGGTGGGCCCACGAGAGTGACGAGATCACCATCGTGGGAGACCGGATCTCCTACCGTGGCGGGGACGGGGACTACCGGGTCGTCTTCTCCGACCTGCTCTTCGTAGGAAGCGACGACAACGGGTTCGACCTCTACTGGGAGGCGGTGGGCGATCCGGACGGGTGGGCCCTGCTGGCGGACGGCAGAGGACGGTGGGCCCGCCACGAGATGCCCACCGTCGACTACCTGTACGGCCTGCTCAGCGGGTCCCTCCGATGTCCGGTCTTCACGTTGCGGGACTGGCCCGAAGACGACCTCGAAGTGGTCCCGACCTAACCCTTGTGGTCACGGTCCCGGTGGAGGGCCTCGGACAGGGACGATCCGGCGGCCACGGCCTCGCGCACCAGCTCCTCCCGGACCGAGTGCGCGGCCTGGACGCTGAGCAGGCTGTCGTCGAGCTCCTCCGTGCGCATCGTGTCCAGTGACGAGGACAGCGCCAGGTCCGCGTAGTCCCCGGCGCGGTCCGCGATCTCCTGGCACTGCTCCCACTCGCGGTGCGCGGTCACCGCCGCCCGCACGCGCTCGCCGTAGCCGGTCAGCACCCCGACCCGCTCGGTGAGCGCCGCGTGGGCGCGGGCGACCGCCTCCTCCTGCGGTTCGAGCGCCCGCGCGACCTGGTCGGACACGGCCTCGTGCTTGCGCGTCACCAGTTCCGTGCGCAGGGAGCGCAGCCGCAGCAGCTCCTGGGACAGCCGCCACTCCTCCTCGCGCAGCAGGGGCAGGGTCCGGCTGCCGTCGAAGGACGGGCCGAGCACCCGGATGCCCTCCTCCACCCGGTCGGTGGCCTGCTGGAGCTGGGCGAACAGGTGGGCCTCCGGCTCGTCGCGCTGGGTCACGTAGTGGTAGGGGCGGCCGAAGTCCTCGGGCAGGACGTACCGGTCGGAGTACTCCGCGGCCAGGCGGGTGACCATGCCCGGGCGCATGATGGCCCCCGCGCCGCCCGCGGCGGCGGTCAGGTAGAGGGCGGCGGTCGCGGGGTCGCCGGGCACGACGGCGCCGAGCGGCCCGAGGACCTGGCCGAGCAGCATGTGGGCGCCGAGGACCCCGGCGGTGGAGGCGGGCAGCGCCCAGAAGGCGTGCATGACCAGGTCGGCCCAGTCGTCGGTGAAGGAGTCCTGGAGCCGGACCAGGCCGAGGACGGTCACGGTCGTCCCCAGGCAGAGCAGGGCCACGAGAAGGGCACCGGTGGCCGGGAAGAGCAGGGCGATGGCGGCGAGGGAGCCGCACCCCGCGGCGGCGAACAGGGCGCCCTGCCTCCATGTGGGACCGCGCGGCGGACCGGCCGAGGCCGGGATCAGCTTCTCGGGATGGGCGCTCATGCGCGTGACCGCGCGGGGAGGGAGGTCCGGGTCGAAGGTCGGTCTGGAGGGGTGTGACACGGCTGTCACCTCGCTTCGGACACAAACGCTGGTCTCGATTCTACTCTCGTACCCCCGTTCGGGAGCGGCTAAGGGATGTCGTCGGCAGTCTGTAGCGTTGGGGTTGAGGGACACGCGGGCGCGGGGGCGGCCCGCCGTTCGATGGGAGAAGAGGCGACGTGCGACCGGTCAGCGACATCAAGCGCAGCGAGGCGCCCTTCGAGGTGGTCTCGGAGATGACCCCGGCGGGGGACCAACCAGGCGCGATCGCCGAGATCAGCCGGAGGGTGCGGGACGGCGAACCGCACACGGTGCTGCTCGGCGCCACCGGTACCGGTAAGACGGCGACCGTGGCGTGGACGGTGGAGCAGCTCCAGCGGCCGACCCTGGTGATGCAGCCCAACAAGACCCTGGCGGCGCAGTTCGCCAACGAGCTGCGCCAGATGCTGCCGAACAACGCCGTCGAGTACTTCGTGTCGTACTACGACTACTACCAACCCGAGGCCTACGTACCGCAGAGCGACACCTACATCGAGAAGGACTCCTCGATCAACGACGAGGTCGAGCGGCTGCGCCACTCGGCCACCAACTCGCTGCTCACGCGCCGGGACACGATCGTGGTCGCCTCGGTCTCGTGCATCTACGGCCTGGGCACCCCGCAGGAGTACGTGGACCGGATGGCGCAGCTGGCGGTCGGCATGGAGGTCGACCGCGACGAGCTGCTGCGCCGGCTGGTGGAGATGCAGTACTCCCGCAACGACACCGCGTTCACGCGCGGCACGTTCCGCGTGCGGGGCGACACCGTCGAGATCATCCCGGTCTACGAGGAGCTGGCGATCCGCATCGAGATGTTCGGTGACGAGGTCGAGCGCCTGCTGACCCTGCACCCGCTCACCGGCGAGGTGCTGGGCGAGAGCCAGGAGATGTTCATCTTCCCCGCCTCGCACTACGTGGCCGGTGAGGAGCGCACCGAGCGGGCCATCGCCTCGATCGAGGCGGAACTGGGCGAGCGGCTGGCCGAACTGGAGGGTCAGGGCAGGCTGCTGGAGGCGCAGCGGCTGCGCATGCGTACCACCCACGACCTGGAGATGATGCAGCAGCTGGGCACCTGCTCGGGCATCGAGAACTACTCGCGCCACTTCGACGGCCGCGAGCCGGGCAGCCCGCCCAACACGCTCCTGGACTACTTCCCCGAGGACTTCCTGCTGGTGCTGGACGAGTCCCACGTGACCGTCCCGCAGATCGGCGCGATGTACGAGGGCGACGCCGCGCGCAAGCGCACCCTGGTGGAGCACGGGTTCCGGCTGCCGTCGGCGCTGGACAACCGGCCGCTGAAGTGGGAGGAGTTCACCGAGCGCATCGGGCAGACCGTCTACCTGTCGGCGACGCCGGGCCGCTACGAGCTCCGTCAGGGCGGCGGTGAGGTGGTCGAGCAGGTCATCCGCCCCACCGGCCTGGTCGATCCCGAGGTGCTGGTCAAGCAGACCGACGGGCAGATCGACGACCTGGTGCACGAGATCCGGGTGCGCGCCGAGCGCGAGGAGCGGGTGCTGGTCACCACGCTCACCAAGAAGATGGCCGAGGACCTCACCGACTACTTCACCGAACTCGGTATCCGCGTGCGGTACCTGCACAGCGAGGTGGACACGCTGCGCCGGGTGGAACTGCTGCGCGAGCTGCGGGTGGGCGAGTTCGACGTGCTGGTGGGCATCAACCTGCTGCGTGAGGGACTGGACCTGCCCGAGGTGTCGCTGGTGGCGATCCTGGACGCGGACAAGGAGGGCTTCCTGCGTTCGGAGACCTCGCTGATCCAGACGATCGGCCGTGCGGCGCGCAACGTCGCGGGCCAGGTGCACATGTACGCCGACAACGTCACCGACTCCATGCGGGCGGCCATCGACGAGACCAACCGGCGCCGGGACAAGCAGCTGGCCTACAACGCCGAGCACGGGATCGACCCCACGCCGCTGCGCAAGCAGATCGCCGACATCCTGGACACGCTCAACCGGGAGGACGTGGACACCGAGGAGCTCATGGCCACCGGTTACCGCGCCCCGGGGAGCAGGGGCGGCCGTGCGCCGGTGCCCGCGCTGGGCGAGCGTTCCGCGGAGGTGGCGAACATGCCGCGCGCGGAGCTGGCCGGGCTCATCGAGCAGTTGAGCGAGCAGATGCACCAGGCGGCGACCGACCTCCAGTTCGAGCTGGCGGCCCGGTTGCGTGACGAGATCGGTGAGCTCAAGCGTGAGCTTCGCGGCATGGACGCGGCCGGGGTGAAGTGACGCGAGTCCCCAAGGGAGCGCGGTTCCGGCCCCGTGTCAGCGGGGCCGGGCCGCCCCGAGGTCTCGGGGCGGGAACTTTCCGAAAACGATGAGGTCGCGCAGTTACCTCCACGTGACATACTCTTGGCTTCGCGCGAGCTGTATGTCGCGATTGCCGGGTATTCGGTTGTGGGGGAGACATGAGAGTTCGGCTGCTCGCGGCCGCGGGCGGTGGCCTGCTGCTGACCTGCCTTCTGCCCGGCTGCGGTCTGGCCTCGGGGCACGAGGACGTGGAGCCGCCCAACGGCGCCCCGGGCACCGAGGACGCCGCGGAGGGGCCCGCCATGCCCGACCACAACGTCAGCACCGACGACGTGCTCATCGTCGTCGACGACGGCGCCGAGGTGAGTGAGGACTGCGGGGACCGCGAGGTCGTGGTCACCGCGGACGACGCCGTGGTCGTCCTGCACGGCAGCTGCGGCCTGGTGCGCGCCACCGGCCGGGGATCCACCGTCGACGTGGGCTCGGCGGACAAGATCGTGCTGGTGGGGGTCGACAACACGGTCTCCTTCGCCTCCGGCGACCCCGAGGTGATCAACCACGGTCGCAACACCGACGTCGTCCAGGGCGGCGCCGCACGCGCCTGAGCGGAAGGCGCTGGCGCACCGGGGATCCGTGTCGGCGCGTTGACCGCCCCGGCATCCGAGAGTGACCTTCGATCCGTTACCGTGGTGCGCGTCCACTCGCGTGTACGGCAGGGCGTGTGGACGCCGAGGTCGGGCGGGTGTGGCGACGCGGAGTGAATTCTTGGTTGCAGTTGGCGTTTTCGTCCTCCCGGTCGGCTCCGAGGCGGTACGGTCGTTTCGTCCCGCCCGCGGTGCAACCTGTTCCCGTCGGGGCGGCACGACGGCCCAAGGGCGCCGCGCGCGCCATCCGGCACCGGTCCGGGGTCGCGCGTTCGACGTGAGAACCCGCTAGGGGAGGGGTGGATGAGCGGTTATGTCGCACGGGTGCGGCATGATGAGTCGCCCGGAGGCGACGTCGGCCTGGACCCGTTGGTGCGCTCGGCGGCCCAGCGCTGGGCGGACGCCGATCCCCTGCTGCCCGAACCCGTCAACTTCCCCCAGGGTTCCTATCCCCTGCTGACCGTCAGCGACGAGGACGGTCGCCCCGTCGCCGCGGGCACCATGCACTACACCTGGTACCAGCCCGGTGAGGTCGGCCGGATCTGGGGCGTGCCCGACCAGCACTGGCTCACCCCCATCGTGGGCGGTCCCGAACCCAGCCGTGCCCTGGACTCCCTGCTGACCAGCTGGCGCGACCAGCTGGAGGACCTGCCGACCGGTACCGGTTCGGAGTCGGCGGCCCTGGTGAGCTGGCCCGCCCGTGACGTGTGCGGCATCATCCCGTTGCAGCGCCACGGCCTCCAGCCCTACACCGTGCTGGCCGCGCGGCAGCGCCGCCGGGGGGTGCCCCCGTCGCTGCCGCCGCGCGACGTGACCATCAGGCTGGCCGACCGCAGCGACCTGACCCAGGTGGTCGGTCTGCTCATGGAGGAGCACCGCTACGAGCAGCACTTCGGCGGGGTGTTCCTGCAACCGGACACCGCCGAGCAGACCCGTGAGGTCGCCGCGCGGGCGCTGAACCGCTCCCGCTCCTGGATCTGGTTGGCCGAACGCCGCGGACGCGCCGTGGGCCTGCTGTGGGTGTCCCCGCCCGAACGCTCGCGGTGGGCCAGGTCGCTGGTCAACGCGCGCCCGATCGCGCACATCGGTTACGGCGTGGTGGTCGCAGCCGAGCGCGGTCACGGGATCGGCACGGCACTGGTGGGCCAGGCGCACCAGGCGCTGGACAGCCACGGCGTGGGCGTCTCGGTGCTCAACTACGCCGCAATGAACCCGCTGTCGGGGCCGTTCTGGCACCGCATGGGGTACCGGCCGGTGTGGACGACGTGGGAGGTCCGCCCCGCCCTGGCCCTGCGCTGAGGCGCGGAGCGGGTTCCGGGCAGCACGGCGTCACGGGGTGGGCGGCCCCCCAATATCCAGGAAACCGTGTTCGCCCGCCGCGCGCCAGCCCGTTCCCGCTCCTGTGGACAACGGTGGGCCACGGGCGTCGCCGCCCCCCGGTACGGATCCGCCGGCGGCCGCTCCACTAACCTGTGCGCGGACGCAAGGGCGCGTGGGAAGGTGAGAGGCGATGACCGCGAACGATCGTGGGCCCGAGGGCGCGGAGCACGTCGAGATCGTCGAGGTGGGGCCGCGCGACGGCCTCCAGAACGAGGCGAGGACCCTGTCGGTCGAGGACCGCGTCGAGCTGATCGACCGCGCGGTGGCCGCGGGGGTCCGCCGGATCGAGGCGGTCAGCTTCGTCAACCCCAGGCGCGTCCCCCAGATGGCCGGGGCCGAGGAGATCATGGCGGCCGTCACGCGCGCGCCGGGGGTCTCCCACATCGGACTGGTGCTCAACCGGCGCGGCCTGGACCGCGCGGTGGCCGCGGGGGTGTCCGAGGTCAACGTGGCGGTGCCCGCCACCGACGGCTTCTGCGTCCGCAACCAGGGGTGCACCGTCGACGAGATGCTCGGCGCCCTGGCCGACATCGACGCCGAACTCTCCGGAACGGGCATCCCGCTGAGCGTCACCGTCTCGACCGCGTTCGGCTGCCCCTTCGACGGCGAGGTGCCGCCCGAGCGCGTGGTGGAGGTGGTCCGCCGCGTCGCCGACACCGGAGCGGTGGAGATCGCGCTGGCCGACACCATCGGCGTGGGCGTGCCCCGGCAGGTGGGCGACCTCCTGGCCAGGGTCGGCGAGGTCGCGGACGGCCGCGCGCTGCGCTGTCACTTCCACAACACCCGCAACACCGGTTACGCCAACGCGCTCGCGGCCGTGGACGCGGGTGTACGGGTCCTCGACTCCAGCCTGGGCGGCTTCGGCGGCTGCCCGTTCGCGCCC
>NZ_ANAX01000290.1 GCF_000341065.1 Nocardiopsis halotolerans DSM 44410
GCCACCGAGGACCTGCTGTACTCGCTGCACCGCAGCGGCCTGCACACGGGGATCAGCGTGTCCGGGGCCGCCGCCCTGGGCGAGTGGATGGGTCAGCGCCTGGACAAGCAGCCGCCCGCCTACCTGGGGCGCGCCGGGAACTTCCCCGCCTGAGGGCGCCGGCCGACCGCGCACGGCGTCGGTGTGGTGTTCGTCGCCCCCGGGCCCGGCGCGCACCTCCGCTCTCCGGTGCGCGCGTACACGGCCCCTGCGGACACCGGGCCGCCGAAACCCCTCCCACGGCGCGGTGTCGGGCCCGCGCGGGCCCGCGGAGGCGGGCCGGGGCCGTCCCCGGCCGGGCTGCCGCCCAGGTGACGGAACGGAAGCCAGGGGTGTACGGGGGTGTTCCCCGGTGTGGACGTACGGGGGGCCTGTTATCCTGGTGCCCCGTGGAGTCCGGCGGCCGGAGCGAAGACCCAACCGCCCGAAACCGGACCGCCGCACGGCCGCTCAGCCCGACCCGAGCCCGCCGTAGCCACTCAACCCACGGGAGCACCACTTTGGCATCCGCCGCGAGTACCAAGCACCTTTTCGTTACTGGCGGTGTCGCCTCCAGTCTCGGCAAAGGCCTGACCGCTTCCAGCCTGGGACGACTTCTCAAGTCGCGCGGCCTGCGGGTCACCATGCAAAAGCTCGACCCCTACCTCAACGTCGACCCCGGGACGATGAACCCCTTCCAGCACGGCGAGGTGTTCGTCACCGACGACGGCGCCGAGACCGACCTGGACGTCGGCCACTACGAGCGCTTCCTGGACACCGAGCTGTCCGCCACGGCCAACGTCACCACCGGCCAGATCTACTCCAGCGTCATCGCCAAGGAGCGCCAGGGCGCCTACCTCGGTGACACCGTGCAGGTCATCCCGCACATCACCAACGAGATCAAGGCGCGCATCTACGCGATGGACGCCCCCGACGTCGACATCGTCATCACCGAGATCGGCGGCACGGTCGGCGACATCGAGTCGCAGCCCTTCCTGGAGGCGGTCCGCCAGATCCGCCACGAGATCGGCCGGGACAACTGCTTCTTCCTGCACGTGTCCCTCATCCCCTTCCTCGGCCCGTCCGGGGAGATGAAGACCAAGCCCACCCAGCACTCCGTGGCCGCACTGCGCAGCATCGGCATCCAGCCCGACGCCATCGTGTGCCGCTCGGACCGGCCCATCACGCAGAGCCTGAAGTCCAAGATCAGCCTCATGTGCGATGTGGACGAGGCCGGGGTGGTCTCCACCCCCGACGCCCCCTCCATCTACGACATCCCCAAGGTCCTGCACCGCGAGGGCCTGGACGCCTACGTCGTCCGCCGCCTCGGGATGCCCTTCCGCGACGTGGACTGGACCGAGTGGGACCAGCTGCTGCGCCGCGTCCACCAGCCCGACCACGAGGTCACCGTCGCCCTGGTCGGCAAGTACATCGACCTGCCCGACGCCTACCTGTCGGTCAGTGAGGCGCTGCGCGCGGGCGGTTTCGCCACCGACACCCGCGTGAACATCCGCTGGGTGGCCAGCGACAACTGCGCCAGCCCCTCCGGGGCCGCGGCCGAGCTGGACGGCGCCGACGGCATCCTCATCCCCGGCGGCTTCGGTGTGCGCGGGATCGAGGGCAAGCTCGGCGCCATCCGCTACGCCCGTGAGAACCGGGTGCCGCTGCTGGGCATCTGCCTGGGCCTCCAGGCCATGGTCATCGAGTACGCCCGCGACGTGCTCGGACTGGAGGGCGCCAACAGCACCGAGTTCGACGACAAGGCCGCCGACCCGGTCATCGCCACCATGGCCGACCAGACCGACGTGGTCGCCGGTGAGCGCGACATGGGCGGCACCATGCGCCTGGGCATGTACCCGGCCGAGCTGGGCGAGGGCACCGTGGTGCGCGAGCTCTACGGTGGAGAGGCCGAGGCCTCCGAGCGGCACCGCCACCGCTTCGAGGTCAACAACGCCTACCGCTCCCAGCTGGAGGAGGCGGGCTTGGTGTTCTCCGGGCTCTCTCCTGATGGCAAGCTGGTGGAGTACGTCGAACTGCCCCGGGACGCCCACCCGTTCTTCGTCGCGACGCAGGCGCACCCGGAGCTGCGTTCCCGTCCGACCAAGGCCAACCCGCTCTTCCGCGGACTGGTCTCGGCGGCCCTGGAGTTCCACAACTCCTGAGCGCGCGGCCGGGCGGGGCACGAGCCCCTGAGAGGCGGGATCCATGCCCAGTGACACCTCCCCGGCCCAGCCGACCACGGGGGCGGACGCGAAGGTCGCGGACGCCCCCGAGTCGTGGCCGGTGGAACGGTCCGCCGAACGCTTCCGCGGCGCCGTGTGCGGGGTGCGTACGGACTGGGTGCGTATGCCCGACGCCGAGGGCGGGACGACCGTGGCCGCCCGCGACTACATGGTCCACCCCGGCGCCGCCGCGGCCCTGGCCCTGGACGCGGACGGCCGTGTGCTGCTGCAACGCCAGTACCGCCACGCCACCCAGCACACCCTGTGGGAGCTGCCCGCCGGAATGATCGACGGGGAGGGCGAGGGGCCGCTGCTCACGGCGCGGCGCGAACTGGTCGAGGAGGCGGGGCTGCGGGCCGAACGCTGGCACGAGCTGGCCGACTTCTTTCCCTCGCCCGGATTCTCCGACGAGCGCATCCACGTGTTCCTGGCCCGGGACCTGTCGGTGGTGCCCGACGAGGAGATCGACTTCGTGCGCGAGCACGAGGAGGCCGACCTGGTCGCCGAGTGGGTTCCCCTGGAGGAGGCGGTCGGGCTGGCCATGGCGGGCAGGCTGCACAACGGCGCCACCATCATCGGCGTCCTGGCCGCCCACGCCGCGGCCGCCGACGGGTTCGCCTCCCTGCGCGAGCCCGCCGGGGACTGACCCCGTGGCCGAGCGGGCGGACCCCACCGAACCGGGGGAGGCGGGGGCGCTGGCGCGGATGTGCTCCGCGTTCCTGGACCACCTGAGCGCCGAGCGCGCCCTGGCCGACAACACCCTCGCCGCCTACCGGCGCGACCTGCGCCGCTACCGCGCACACCTGGCCGCACTCGGGATCACCGCTCCGGAGGAGGTGGGCCCCGGACACGTGGGTGACTTCCTGCGGGTCCTGCGGGAGGGGGACGACGGCCACCCGCCGCTCGGCGCCGCATCGGCGGGGGGGGGCCTGGCCGCCGTGCGCGGCCTGCACCGCTTCGCGGTGCGCGAGGGCTGGACGGGTGTCGACCCGGCCGCCGACGTCTCCCCGCCCGTACCGCCGATGCGCCTGCCCAAGGCTGTGCCGCTGGCCTCGGTGGAGCGCATCCTGGACGCCGCCGGACCGGCCGACGCCCCGGCCTCCGGGGGCCGCGCCGGGCTGCTGGCCCTGCGCGACCGCGCGCTGCTGGAGGTGCTCTACGGTACGGGCGCGCGGATCTCCGAGGCGGTGGGGCTGGACGTGGACGACGTCGCCGACGCGGTGGACGGCGACGACACCGTGGGCCTGGTGCGGTTCCGGGGCAAGGGCGGTCGGGAGCGGGTGGTGCCGCTCGGCTCCTACGCCCGCCGGGCGCTCTCGGGCTACCTGGTGCGCGCCCGTCCGGGCCTGGCCGTCTCCGGCCGGGGCGGCCCGGCGCTGTTCCTCAACGCGCGCGGGGGCAGGCTCACCCGGCAGGGCGGCTGGGGGATCCTGGCGGCCGTCGCCGAACGCGCCGGGGTCGGCGGCGTCTCACCGCACACACTGCGTCACTCCTTCGCCACCCACCTGCTCGACGGCGGAGCGGACATCCGCGTCGTACAGGAACTGCTCGGGCACAGTTCGGTCACGACCACGCAGGTCTACACACTCGTGACGGTCGACCGTCTGCGGGAGGTGTACGCGTCGAGCCATCCCCGCGCACGGCGCTGAACTGGTCACGGGTGCGAGGGGCGTCCGGGCGGGGGCGAAGCGGAACAACCCGGTTTCCCGTTCCGATTTCCCCCAGGGGCGAAGGCGTGGGATTCTACCCGTAGGTTTCGTTGAAGTGCGCCGTGTCGGCGTTCTAGAGTCGCCGCACGGAGGTACGTTGCTGTCGACATATTGAGTTTCCGACGGCGGCCAGGCACAGGGGCGCGGCATTCCTTGGGCCGTGGCCGGTCCGTAGGGGAGGTCAAGGGTTGTGAACTGGGAGAACGACGAGGCTGCGAGCACCGCACCCGTCGGTGGGAGAGAACTCGCCGACCCGGTGACCAACCCCTGGGGGACGACACGCAACACGGGGGCTGATCTGCACACCACAAGACCCGAGCTGACGTATCCGGAGCCCGAGCCCGTCGACGGACACGGCCCGGCACGGATTGTAGCACTGTGTAACCAGAAGGGTGGGGTCGGTAAGACCACCACGACGATCAACCTCGGCGCCGCCATCGCCGAGTACGGAAGACGGGTGCTGCTGGTCGACTTCGACCCGCAGGGCGCACTCTCCGTCGGCCTGGGCCGGCTGGATCCGCGCGAGCTGGACCTGACCGTCTACAACCTGCTCATGCAGCGGGACGTGACGGTGGAGGACGTCCTGCTCAAGACCGACATCGACGGCCTGGACCTCATCCCGAGCAACATCGACCTGTCGGCAGCCGAGGTGCAGCTGGTCGGCGAGGTGGCGCGCGAGCAGATGCTCGCCCGCGCGCTGAGACCGGTCATCGACGACTACGACGTCGTCCTGATCGACTGCCAGCCCTCGCTGGGCCTGCTCACCGTCAACGCGCTCACCGCGGCGGACGGCGTGGTCGTACCGCTGGAGTGCGAGTTCTTCGCGCTGCGCGGCGTGGCCCTGCTGATGGACACCATCCAGAAGGTCCAGGAGCGGCTCAACGAGCGCCTGGTCATCGACGGTTTCCTGGGCACCATGTACGACCCGCGCACGCTCCACGCGCGCGAGGTGCTGTCCACGATCATCGACGGGTTCGGGGACAAGGTCTACGGCACGGTCATCAACCGCACCGTGCGCTTCCCGGACGCCACCGTGGCGGGTGAGCCCATCACCAGGTTCGACTCGTCCTCGGCCGGTGCCAACGCCTATCGGGAGCTGGCCAAGGAGGTGCTGGCGAGGTGGCCTCTCAGCGGTCACGGCGCGTGACCCTACCCGGGGCGGACGAACTGTTCTTCCGTCCCAGCGGCGCCGAGGAGGAGGCGCCGGAAGAGACCGAACGCCAGCATCAGGCACCGGAGCAGAGCAGGAAGACCGAGACGTCGGCGCGCTCCAACGGCAGGACCAAGGGCACGTCCGGCACGAGGGTGCGGCGCGCGCCCAAGCCGAGCGGGCGCCAGCGCCACGACGAGAAGATCACCGTCTACGTCTCCGGGCCCGAGCTGCTGGCCCTGGAACAGACCCGGCTGTCACTGCGCGCCGAACACGGGCTCTCCGCCGACAGGGGACGGCTCGTCCGCGAGGCCGTCGCGGTGCTGCTGGCCGACTTCGAGGAGCACGGAGCGTCCAGCATGCTGGTGCGCAGGCTGAGTGAGGACTGAGCGCTCGCACCGGTGTCGGAGGGGGCACCGGTTCGACGACGGAGGGATCGCGGGTGTCACCGGCGGGTTCGGGCCGGTGACACCCTTGTCTCATGAGGAAGACGACGCGGGGCCGGTGCCATGGCGGTTGAGCGCACACCGGCGGACACCGAGGACGAGGCGGACGAGAACGCCTTCCAGGTGCACCTCGACAACTTCGAGGGGCCCTTCGACCTGCTCCTCGGGCTGATCGCCAAGCACAAGATGGACGTCACCGAGGTGGCCCTGTCCAGGGTCACCGACGAGTTCATCGCGCACATCCGGGCGCACGGCGACGACTGGGACCTGGACCAGGCCAGCAACTTCCTGCTGGTCGCGGCGACCCTGTTGGACCTGAAGGCGGCACGGCTGCTGCCGCGCGGCGACGTCGAGGACGAGGCGGACCTGGCCCTGCTGGAGGCCCGCGACCTGCTGTTCGCCCGGCTGTTGCAGTACCGGGCCTACAAGGAGGTCGCCTCGTTCATGCGTGAGCGGCTGGCCTCGCAGGGGCGCCGCTACGCGCGCGCCGTCCCGCTGGAGGAGCGCTTCGCCGGGCTCCGGCCGGACGTGCTGTTCAGGTTGGGCCCCCAGGAGTTCGCCGCCCTGGCGGGGAGGGTGTTCACGCCCAGGGAACCGCCCAGCGTGCCGGTCACCCACATCCACCAGGCCAAGACCTCGGTCAGGGAGCAGGGCGAGCTGATGGTCGCGGAGCTGCGCGAGCACGGGCGGTTGACCTTCGCCGAGCTCACGGCGGCCTGCACCGGTACCTTCGAGGTCATCGCCCGCTTCCTCGCCCTGCTGGAGCTGTACCGGGCGTCCAACGTGGGCTTCGACCAGCCCGAACCCCTGGGGGAGCTGCTGGTCACCTGGACCGGCGGTGAGGGCGAGGTCGAGCTGGAGAGCGAGTACGACGACGTCGGGGAGACCGGCGGCGGGTCGGGGGAGGAGAACGGATGACCGCGGAGGACACGGGGAACGCGGCCACCGGTGGGGAGGCGGACGGGGACGCCCCGCCCACCCTGCGCCGCGACCTGGAGGCGGTGCTGATGGTGGTGGACCAGCCGGTGTCGGAGTACGACCTGGCGAGGGCCATGGACGTGCCCGTGACCGTGGTCTCACGCACCCTGGAGTCGCTGTCGCGGGAATACACCGGGCAGGGCAGGGGTTTCGACCTGCGGGCGGTGGCCGACGGGTGGCGTGTGTACACGCGGCCCGAGTGCGCCGACGTCGTCGAGCACTTCCTCAGGGAGGGGCAGGAGGTGCGGCTCACACAGGCCGCGCTGGAGACGATGGCGGTGGTGGCCTACCGGCAGCCGGTCTCCCGTGGCAGGGTCTCCGCCGTGCGCGGTGTCAACTGCGACGGGGTTATGCGTACCCTCGTACTGAGGGGCCTGATCGAAGAGGCCGGACACGACTCCGAGTCCGGCGCGCTGCTGTATCGGACCACCTCCTATTTCCTGGAACGGTTGGGCCTGAGAGGCCTCGACGAGCTGCCTGATCTGGCGCCGTTCCTCCCCGACGACATCGAAGGTCTAGACGACACCGGTGAGCACACCTAACAACAGTTCCCGCGGTGCGCGGGACGACGCCCCGCGCGGTGAGCGCGGCGACTACGACGACAGCGGCCGTCAGGGCCGCAGGGACAACAGCCGGGACCGCAGGGACGACCGTTCCCGCGGCGGTCACCGGGACGACCGCGGCCCCAGGGGCCGCGGTGGACGTGACTTCCGTGACGGTGGTGACCGTCGTTCCTTCGGCGGTGGCCGGGATGAGCGCGGTGGACGTGGCCCGGGAGGCGGGCGCGACTTCCGTGGCGGCCGTGACTTCCGCGATGGGCGCGATGACCGCGACCGCGGTGGTTTCCGTGGCGGTCGGGACGGCCGCGACCAGGGCGATCGCCGTTCCTTCGGCGGTGGTCGGGACTTCCGGGACGATCGTGGTCCCAGGGGTCGTGACGACCGTGACCGTGGTGGTTTCCGGGGAGATTGGGACCAGCGCGGCGGACGCGGCTTCCGCGACCGGGATGATCGCCGTTCCTTCCGCGACGACCGTGGCGGTGGAGGCCGCGATGGCTTCCGTGGCGGCCGTGACCGTGATGACTTCCGCGGCGAGCGTGGCTCCCGTGACGGTGGTGACCGTCGCTCCTTCGGCGGTGGCCGTGACAACCGTGGCGGGCGCGATTTCCGTGATGGACGTGGCGACCGTGGCCGCCGGGATGACCGTGGCGGTCGGGGCTTCCGGGACGACCGTGGTCCCAGGGGGCGCGACGACCGCGACCGCGGTGGCTTCCGTGGTGGTCGGGACGACCGCGACCGGGATGACCGCCGCTCCTTCTCGGGCGGGCGTGACGACCGTGGCGGTCGGGACTTCCGTGGTGACCGCGACAACCGTGACCGTGGTGGTTTCCGGGGCGACCGGGACCAGCGCGGCGGACGCGACTTCCGCGA
>NZ_ANAX01000291.1 GCF_000341065.1 Nocardiopsis halotolerans DSM 44410
GCCGTTCCTTCGGCGGTGGCGGTGACAACCGTGGCGCCAACCGCCAGGGGAACCGTGGCGGCGCGGGCGGCTTCACGAGCGAGGGTCAGCTCTCCAAGGCGGCCCGCGAACGGCTCAACGCCCTGCGCGCCGACTACGACCCCAAGGACGAGGACCGCAACGACGACGACCCGCGCGACACCTACACCGGCGTCGAGGGCGGCATCCGCCTCCAGAAGGCGCTCGCCGCGGCCGGTGTCGCCAGCCGCCGCGCCAGCGAGGAGATGATCGCGGCCGGACGCGTCAGCGTGGACGGCCAGGTCGTGCGCCGTTTCGGTGCCCGGGTCGACCCCGAGACCTCCGAGATCCGCGTCGACGGCATGCGCGTGGTCACCGCCCCGGACAAGCTGTACTTCGCACTGAACAAGCCGCGCGGCGTCGTCAGCACCATGTGGGACCCCGAGGGCCGCCCCACCCTGGCCGACTACACCGGTCAGACCGACGAGCGGATCTTCCACGTGGGTCGGCTGGACACCGAGACCGAGGGCCTCATCCTGCTGACCAACGACGGCGAGCTGGCCAACCGGCTCACCCACCCGCGCTACAAGGTCGTCAAGACCTACGTCGCCAAGGTGCCCGGACCGGTTCCGCAGCGCGTCGTGCGCGAGGTGCAGAAGGGCGTCGAGTTGGAGGACGGCCCGGTCGAGGTCGACTCCTTCCGCGTGGTGGACAACGAGCCCCCCAAGGCGTTCGTCGAGATCCGCCTGCACGAGGGGCGTAAGCACATCGTGCGCCGCCTGATGGAGGCTGTCGGCCACCCGGTCTCCGACCTCGCCCGCACCCAGGTCGGCCCGATCGACCTGAACGCCCTCAAACTGGGCACGATGCGGGCGCTCACCTCGCGTGAGGTGAGCGAACTCTACGAGGCGGCGGGCCTGTAGATACAGTTGACGGCGGTCGCCGACCCGGAAACCCCCGGGTCGCGACCGCCGTTCCCCTTTCCCGGGGACGGCGCCGTGAACGAGGACGAGGCGGGACAGAACGTGGCGGTACGGGCCATCCGTGGTGCGGTGCAGGTGGACGAGGACGAGCGCGAACAGGTGCTGGAGGCCACGGCCGAGCTGGTCTCGGAGGTGATGCGGCGCAACACCCTGGAGACCGACGACGTGATCAGCGTGCTGTTCACCGCCACCCCCGACCTGAACAGCGAGTTTCCGGCGCTGGCCGCGCGCAAGCTCGGTTTCGCCGACGTTCCGCTGATGTGCGCGACCGAGATCGCCGTCCCCCACGCCCTGCCGCGTGTGGTCCGCCTCATGGCGCACGTGGAGACGGACCTTCCGCGCTCGGAGATCCAGCACGTCTACCTGCGCGGGGCCCAGGCCCTGAGGCTGGACATCGCGCAGTAGCGGTCGGCGCCGCTCCCCGGGCAGGTCGTACGCTTGGGAGACCAGTACACGTCGGAGGCGGGGGAGCAGTGGGCAACAGCAGCGGCGCGGAGGGAAGCGGAGAGCAGCGGGCCGCGGTACGCCGGGTCACGGTGGTCGGGGCCGGGCTCATCGGAACGTCGGTGGCGCTCGCCCTGCGCTCCCGCGACGTCGACGTCACCCTCTCCGATCCCGACCCCGCCTCCCTGCGCCTGGCCTGCGACCTGGGCGCGGGGCGTCCCCTGGAGGAGTCCGCCGACCCGTCGTCGGCCCCGGCGGACGTCGCGGTCATCGCCGCACCGCCCGCCGCCATCCCCTCCGTGCTGCGCGCCTCCCAGGACCGGGGGCTGGCCCACGTGTACACGGACGTGGCCAGCGTCAAGGCGAGCGTGCTGGCCGAGGCCGAACGGCTGGGCTGCGACATGGCCACGTTCGTTCCCGGGCACCCCATGGGCGGCAGGGAGAAGCAGGGGCCCGGTGCCGCGCGCGCCGACCTGTTCCTGGGACGCTCGTGGGCGCTGTGCCCCACCGGCAAGGCCGACCCGCAGGCGATCGCCGCGATCACCGAGATCGCCCGTCTGTGCGGTGCCGACCCGCTGGTGTTGGACGCCGGGGTGCACGACCGTGCGGTGGCGCTGGTCTCGCACGCCCCCCACGTGGCCTCGTCGGCGGTGGCGGCCCGGCTGGTCTCCGGTGACGACGCCGCCCTGACCCTGGCGGGGCAGGGCGTGCGCGACGTCACCCGGGTGGCGGGCGGCGATCCGGCCATGTGGTCCGAGATCCTCACGCACAACGCCGCTCCGGTCGCGGAGGTCCTGCACGAGGTGGCCGCCGACCTGGCGGCGACGGCCGACGCCCTGCGCGCGTTGGCGGCGGGGGGCTCCGCCGAGGAGGTCCTCGCGCCGGTGGCGGACCTGCTGGAACGGGGAAGGTCCGGGCACGGCCGCATCCCCGGCAAGCACGGCACGGTCCAGCGGCCCGACTACACGGTGATCCCCGTGGTGATCCCCGACGAACCCGGTTCGCTGGGCCGCCTGTTCGCCGCCGCGGCGGAGGCCGGGGTCAACATCGAGGACGTGCGTATCGAACACACCCCCGGGCTGCCGCTGGGTGTGGCGCAGCTGTACGTGTTGCCCGCCGCCGTGGACACGCTCGCGCGGGCGCTGTCCGCCGACGGCTGGTCGGTCCACCCGGGAGCCTGAGCCGGGGGACACGTCCTCCGCCGCCCGGTGGTTCCCCCACCAGTCGCCGGACGTGTGGCCGGCCCGTGGAACCGGAAGGGCCGGAACGGCGCCGTTCCGGGTACGTCGCCGACCTCCCCGACCGGCGTCACGCGCCCGGGAAACGCCGCACCCGGCGTCGGTGAGGGTGGGCTGTGTCTCCCCACGTCCTCCCTCCGTACGACGCGTCCCCCGCGCGTGGTCGGACGGGTAGGGTTGGGCGTCGGCAACAGTGAACGCAAGCGGGAGTCAACGGCAGTGAGCGCGCAGGGCAGCACCGAGGGCATCGTCATCGCGATCGACGGTCCCTCCGGATCGGGCAAGTCGAGCACCTCCCGGGGTGTGGCCAGGGCGCGGGACCTGCGTTACCTCGACACCGGCGCCATGTACCGGGCGCTGACCTGGTGGATGCTGTCCAACGGCGTGAACGTCAACGACGCCGACGCGGTGACGGACCTCGTCGACCGTCCCGTCATCACCATGGGTACCGACCCCAACGCCCCCTCGGTGGCGGTGGACGGACGTGACGTGGCCGCCGAGATCCGCGGCAGGGACGTCACCACCAACGTCAGCGCGGTCTCGGCCGTGCCCGCGGCGCGCGAGCGCCTCGTGCGCACCCAGCGCGAGATCATCGCCGCCGCCAGGGCCGAGAGCGCGGGTATCGTGGTCGAGGGCCGCGACATCACGACCGTCGTCGCCCCCGAGGCCCCGGTCCGGCTGTTCCTGACCGCGAGCCCCGAGGCCCGCGCCCAGCGGCGCAGCAAGGAGGTGAGCGGCAGCGACGTTGCCGCCACCCAGGCCGATCTGGCACGGCGCGACAAGCTCGACTCCAGCCGCGCGCACTCGCCGCTGCGGCAGACCGACGACGTCACCGAGCTCGACACCACCGGGCTGTCCCTGGACGAGGTCGTCGCCCTGGTCGTCAAGCTGGCGGACGAGGTCCGCGACCGCTGACCCAGCCCCGGTCGGGAGACGGAAGGTCCGCGGAAACGGGGCGTGGAGCGGTGACGCCGGCCACGTTCGCCCGGTCCAGTCCGGGAACACAACGACATCCACGGGGGTTCCCTCCCGTGGCCAGTACACGGACGCCGTCGGCGTCCGCGTCGACCCGCGTGCCCCGGAGGCCCCGGGGCGGGTCGACCCTCCGCATCCCCGCGGCACGCGTCCTGGGCGCGCGGGGACCGAGAACCGGGAGCAGTACATGAGTGACTTCGACATCTCCGACGTCGTCGACGGGGGAGTGGACGACGTCGAACCCGCCCTCCCCGTGGTGGCCGTCGTCGGCCGCCCCAACGTGGGTAAGTCCAGCCTGGTCAACCGCATCATCGGCCGCCGTGAGGCCGTGGTGGAGGACGTTCCGGGCGTGACCCGGGACCGGGTCGCCTACGACGCCGAGTGGCAGAACGCCAGGTTCACCCTCGTGGACACCGGCGGCTGGGAGACCAGTGTCAGCGGTCTGGCCGCCATGGTCGCCCGTCAGGCCGAGTACGCCGCGCAGACCGCCGACGTCATCCTGTTCGTGGTCGACGCGACGGTCGGTGTCACCGACGCCGACGCCGCCGTCACCCGCGTGCTGCGTTCGACCAAGCGTCCCGTGGTGCTGGCCGCCAACAAGGTCGACGGCAGCATGCAGGAGGCCGACGCCCTCGACCTGTGGCAGCTGGGCGT
>NZ_ANAX01000292.1 GCF_000341065.1 Nocardiopsis halotolerans DSM 44410
ACCCGATCAGCGCCCTGCACGGCCGCGGCACCGGCGACATGCTGGACGCGCTGGTGGCGGCGTTCCCCGAGCAGCCCGCCGGCGAGCTGGAGGAGGACGGCGAGGAAGGTCCGCCCCGCATCGCGCTGCTGGGCCGTCCCAACGTGGGCAAGTCCAGCCTGCTCAACCGCCTCGCCGGTGAGGACCGGGTGGTCGTGGACGCGGTGGCGGGCACGACCCGCGACGCGGTGGACGAGCTGGTCGAGCTGGGCGGCCGTACCTGGAAGTTCATCGACACCGCCGGTATCCGCCGCCGGTTCCGGGCCCTCCAGGGCGCCGACTACTACGCCACCATGCGCACCGGTACCGCGCTGGAGCGGGCCGAGGTCGCGGTGGTGCTGATGGACGTCAGCGAGCCCCTCGCCGAGCAGGACATCCGGGTCGTCGAGCAGGTCGTCGAGGCGGGCCGCGGCCTGGTCCTGGCGTTCAACAAGTGGGACATCCTGGACGAGGAGCGCCGGATCTACCTGGAGAAGGAGATCGACCGCCAGCTGGCGCGGGTCTCCTGGGCGCCGCGCGTGAACGTCTCGGCTAGGACCGGACGCCACATGGAGAAGCTGGTTCCGGCGATCGAGACCAGCCTGGACGGGTGGAACCAGCGCATCCCGACCGGGCGGCTCAACAACTGGCTCAAGGAGCTGGTCAACGCCACCCCGCCGCCGGTGCGCGGTGGCAAGCAGCCCAAGATCCTGTTCGCGACGCAGGCGGGCGCGCGTCCGCCGCACTTCATCCTGTTCACCACCGGGTTCCTGGAGGACAACTACCGCCGCTTCATCGAGCGGCGCCTGCGGGAGGACTTCGGTTTCGAGGGCTCCCCGGTGCACATCAGCATGCGGATCCGCGAGAAGAAGGGCGCGCCGGGCCGTGCGTCCAAGGGCAGTGTGCGTCCGGACCGCAAGCACCGTCGCCGGTAGCCGGTAGCCGGTATCCGTCGGCGGAGGGGGAACCCATGCGTAAGGTGCTGGTCAGTGCCTGTCTGATGGGGCGCAGGGTGCGCTACGACGGGCGCGCCAAGACGGTTGGGGACGACGTGGTCGCCCGCTGGCGCGAGGAGGGGCGTCTCGTGGTGCACTGCCCGGAGGTCGCGGGCGGCCTTCCGGTGCCCCGGCCGCCCGCCGAGATCGAGCCCGGCGCGACCGCCGCCGACGTGCTCGCGGGCCGGGCGCGCATCCTCACCCCCGACGGCCTGGACGTGACCGCTCCCTTCGTGGACGGCGCCCGCGCGGCGCTGGCCACCGCGCGGACGCACGGCGTGGGCGTGGCGGTGCTCAAGGAGTCGAGCCCCTCCTGCGGGCTTCACCGAGTCTACGACGGGACCTTCGACGGGCGGAAGGTGCCCGGCGAGGGGGTGACCGCGCGGCTGCTTCTGGACGGGGGCGTCGCCGTGTTCACCGAGGACGAGATCGCCGGGGCCGCCGCGCGCCTGCGCGAGCTGGAAGGCGTCTGAGGGGCGCCGCCGGGACCGTGCCCCCGGCGGCGCCCCCTGCCTGGTCCGTGTCAGGCGCGGACGACCTCGTAGCGCATGCAGGCGAAGTCACCGGCGCGGTGCACGTCCAGGACCCTCAGGTCCACGCGCCCGGCCAGCAGCGGCGCCCCCGAGCCCAGGGTGACCGGCGCGACCGACACGAACACCTCGTCCAGGAGGCCGAGCCGGGCCAGGTCCGCGGCGATCCCGCCACCGCCGACCAGCCACACGTCGCGCCCGTCGGCGGCCTCCACCATCTCCTTGTGCAGGTCGCGCAGCTCCTGGTCGGTGTCGGCGCTGGCGAAGCGCAGGTCGCCCTCGACCCTGGGCAGGTCCCGGTGGGTGAGCACCCAGGTGGGGGCTTCGTAGGGCCAGGACGTGATCCCCTCATGCTTGAGAATCCACTCGTAGGTGCCCGCACCGGACACGATCGCGCCCGCCTCGCGGATGAAGGCCGCGGTCTCGTCCAGGGCCTCGTCCCCCTCGGCGGCGAAGAGCCACTCCAGGGAGTGGTCCTCGGTGGCGATGAAGCCGTCCAGGCTCGTCGCGGTGTTGTAGACGGTCCTGCTCATCGTGTACCTCCGTCGTGGTGTCGGTTCTGTAGCCACTCGATGGGATCACCGTGGTCCACCTCCAGGCCCTCCGCGCGCAGCATGTGGCGGACGAGCTGCCTGCGGTGCGCGGAGAAGGTCAGCACGTGCGCGACGACGCTGCCCAGGACGAAGCTCTCGGGCGGGTCGCACAGGGCGTCGATCAGGCGGTCGCCCCAGGCGCCGCGCCGTCCGATGTCGTCGACCGCCGCGATCCAGCGCGATCCCGCGCGGGTGTGCCGTTCCGTCAGGGACCGCGGGTCGTCCGCGCCCTGCTCGGGCATGTCCGCCCCCTCGATCGAGGCGAGCCACATCTCCTTGGCCCGGACCAGGTGGTCGAGCACGGCGGCGATCGACCCCTCCGGCCCGTCCCACTCCAGGACGGTCCGTCCGGGATCGCGCACCCGCCGGTAGGCCTCCTCGGGAAGTTCCGCGGCGAGGCGGACCAGGTGGGAGGTGTCGTCCACGTCGTGGTGGATCTGGAGGGCGATCAGGTCCATTCCGGTCCGCTCCTTCGGTTGCTCCTCGATCCACAGGTGGATCGGCGGATGGAAGTGGATGCCGTTGGGCGCGGACAGCCAGGTGCCGCTGCCGGGCGTGGTGGAACTGGGCGGGTGCCCGAAGGCGCGCCCGAAGGCGCGCGTGAACCCCTCGACCGACTCGTATCCGGCCGCGAACGCGGCGTCGGTCACGCTGCTGCCCTGGCTGATCTGCCAGGCCGCGCGTTCCAGGAGCACCCTGCGGCGCAGTGCGACCGGGGGCTCCCCGGTGTCGCGGGTGAACCTGCGGGTGAAGTGGAACGGTGAGGCGAAGGCGTGGTCCGCCATGTCGGTCAGGCGGGTGTTCTCCTCGTCCAGGACCGCGTCGAGCAGTTCGCGCAGGCGGTCCCGGCCTGGGGTGGGCTCGGTCATGGGACCAGTATGTTCACCCGGCCGCCGCGGGCGCCTGACCGATCTTGCCCACCCGTCGGCCGTACCGTCCCCCGGCGGCGGACTCCGTGCGCCCCGCCTGAGTCCGGGCGGGGCGGTATCGCGGTGCGGAGGGCCCTGCGGATGCGGTAGAGTCTTCCCGTCGGCGGCGCCGGAGACGGTGTCCGCGCGGCGGACGGGACGTAGCGCAGTTTGGCAGCGCACTTGACTGGGGGTCAAGGGGTCGTGGGTTCAAATCCCGCCGTCCCGACAGAGGAACAGCAGGTCAGCGAGGGGTCCACCTGAGGGTGGGCCCCTCGCTGTGTCCGCGGCGAGCGGCTCCGTGGAACGCGCGCCGCGGCTCAGCCACCGGATCGACCGGCGGGGACTACGGCTTCGCGCCCAGGACCTCGTGCATGCGGTCCTCGCGCCAGTCCCTGAGCAACCGGTGGAAGGCCACGGGTCCGGGGCTGTAGGAGAAACCGCCGTGGACGCCCGCGCCCTCGCGGTTGTAGTAACCGGGCGTGCACTGCGCCTGGAACGCGGAGTTGTCGTGGGCCGTCTCCCGGACGGTCCGCCCCCACTCCTCCACGGCCTCCGCCGAGGGCTCGATGACCGGGACCCCGTCCTTGCGGCCCCGGGCGACGACGGCCGCGATGTGCTCGGCCTGCTCCACCAGGATGTGCGTGAAGTTGACCGAGTTGGCGTTCTGCACGGCGCCCAACTGGAAGAGGTTGGGGAACCCGTCGCTGTAGAAGCCGTGGAGCGTGCGGGGCCCGCGGCTCCAGGACCCGAGCAGGTCCCGCCCTCCGCGCCCGCGGACCGGAAGCGCGCCGGACATCACCCCCGAGACGCCGACGTCGAACCCGGTGGCGAAGACGACGCAGTCCACGGGGTACTCGGTGTCCCCGACGACGATCGCGTCCTCGGTCATGCGCGTGATGCCGCCGTGGTCGGCGGTGTCGACCAGGGTGACGTTGGGCCGGTTGAACGTCTGGAGGTAGTGGTCGCTGAAGCAGGGCCGCTTGCACATGTAGCGGTACCAGGGCTTGAGCAGCTCGGCCGTGGCCGGGTCGTCGACGACCTCGTCCACCCGGGCCCGGATCTGGTTCATCTTCCGCGCGTCGACGAGTTCGTCGATCCGCTCGCGCTCCTCCGGGGACACGCTCGTGTCCAGCGCCCCGGAGATCATCTTGCGCTGGAGCCGTGCCGTGGACGTCCAGCCGTCCTGGACCATGTCGGTCCCGACCCGCTCGCCGGAGACGATCGCGAGGAAGTTCTCCATCCGCTCGCGCTGCCAGCCCGGTTTCAGGGAGGCCGCCCACTCCGGGTCGGTGGGCCGGTTGTCGCGCACGTCCACCGAGGACGGCGTGCGCTGGAACACGTACAGGTGTTTCGCGTCGCGTCCCAGGTGCGGGATGACCTGCACGCCCGTCGCGCCGGTGCCCACGACCGCGACCCTCTTGTCGGCGAGGCCGGTGAGGCCGCCCTCCTGGTCGCCGCCGGTGTAACCGTAGTCCCAGCGACTCGTGTGGAAGGTGTGGCCCCCGAAGGTCTCGATCCCCGGGATGCCCGGCAGCTTGGGCTGGGTCAGGGTGCCCGAGGAGGTGATGACGAACCGGGCGCGCATCCGGTCGCCGCGGTCGGTCCCGACCACCCACTCGCACGCCTGGTCGTCCCAGTCCAGGGCGGTGACGCGGGTGTGGAACACCGCGTCGCGGTACAGGTCGAAGGTGTCGGCGATCGCCACGGCGTGGCGGCGGATCTCCTCGCCGGGGGCGTAGCGCCACCGGGGCACGTAGCCGACCTCCTCCAACAGGGGCATGTAGGAGTAGGACTCGATGTCGCAGTGGATGCCCGGATAGCGGTTCCAGTACCAGGTCCCGCCGAAGTCGCCGGCCTCGTCCGTCATCCGGATGGACTCCACGCCCGCCTGGCGCAGCCGCGCCCCGGTGACCAGGCCGCCGAACCCGCCGCCGACCACGAGCACCTCCACGGTGTCCGTCAGCGGTTCGCGCTCGGTGCGGGGCGTGTAGGGATCCTTGGCGTAGTAGCCGAACTCGCCCGCGGCCGAACGGTACTGGGCCGCGCCGTCGGGGCGGATACGGCGCTCGCGCTCGCGGGCGTACCGGGCCCGCAGCGCGTCGAGGTCGATCTCCTCGCCCCGGTCGTCGGTGTCGGGGGTCGCGTCGGAGGCTGTGCCCATGTGCGGTCCTTCCTCTGTCGTCTCCACGGCACCGAGGGCGCACGCGCCGGTGGCCGTGGGGGATCCGGTGGTCGCCGTGCCGCTCGGGGATTCCGAGCACGGGAGGGGCGCCCGGCACGGCGGGGCGCCCGGCACGGCGGGGCGCCCCTCCCGTGCTCGGTCAGTCGCCCCGGCCGCTCACGGTGCTGGGGGAGGGTGCGTGCTCGGGTTCGGACCGCTCCGGTTCGGGGGCGGCCCCGCGCCCGGGGAGGAAGAAGGCGACGGCGAAGGCCGTGAGCGCGGCGAGGGCGCCGAGGCCGAGGACCAGCGTGAAGGCCTCCCGGGCGGGGAGTACCTCTCCGCCCAGGGACATGGTCATGTTGGCGATGACCACGCCCGCGACGGCGCTGGCCACGGAGGTGCCGATGGAGCGCATCAGGGTGTTGAGGCTGTTGGCGGCGGCGGTCTCCGACCGGGGGACGGCGGCCATGATCAGGGCGGGCATGGCTCCGTAGGCCAGTCCCACGCCCGCCCCGATGACGGTGGAGGCGATCATGAGCTGCCAGATGCCCGACATGAACACCATGCTCAGGCCGTAGCCGAGCGCGACCAGCAGGGCGCCGACCATCATGGTGGTCTTGGGTCCCATGGTCCGGGAGATGCGTGCCGAGATCGGGGACATCGCCATCATCACCAGCCCGTTCGGCGCCATCACCAGGCCCGCGACCAGGATCGTCCGCCCGAAGCCGTAACCGGTCGCCTCCGGCGTCTGGACCAGCTGCGGGATGACCAGGGACATGGCGAACATGGAGAAGCCGAACACCACGGACGCGGTGTTGGTGAGCAGGACCTGACGGCGTGCGCTGGTGCGCAGGTCGACCAGGGGGTGTGGCGTACGCAGTTCCCACCAGCCCCACACCAGGAGCACCGCGGCCGCGACGACGAGCATGGTGCCGGGGACACCGCCGTCCCATCCCCAGTCGGAGCCCTTGGAGATCGCCAGCAGCAGCAGGAGCAGCGCGACGGCCAGGCCCACCGATCCCGGCAGGTCGAACCCGCCGCCGCTGCGGACCCCGGAGTCGGGGACCAGGGCGCGGACCAGGACGGCGGCCACGGCCGCCAACGCCGCGGCGACCCAGAAGAGCACGTGCCAGTCGGCCTTCTGCGCGATGAGCGCGGCGGCGGGCAGACCGAGCGCGCCGCCCACGCCGAGTGAGGCGCTCATCAGCGCCGTCGCCCCGCCGAGCCGTTCGGGGGGCAGTTCGTCGCGCATGATGCTGATGCCCAGGGGGATGACCCCGGCCGCCAGCCCCTGGAGGGCGCGCCCGATCACCATCGGCACCAGGCTGGTGGCCAGGGCGCAGAACACCGAGCCGACCACGAGGACCGCGAGGCTGAACAGCAGCATGCGGCGCTTGCCGTGCATGTCGCCCAGACGGCCGACCGTCGGTGTGGCGACCGCGGCGGTCAGCAGGGTGGCGGTGATCGCCCACGCGGTGTCCCCGGGGGTGGCGCCCAGCAGGTCGGGCAGCACGGGCACGATCGGGATGACCAGGGTCTGCATGAGCGAGACGATGATCCCGCTGAGGGCCAGGACGGCGACGATCACGTTCGGCCGTACGGGGGGTCGTGCGTCACCGGGTACTGGCGCTTCGTCAGGGGCATGGGTCATGGAGTGGGTTCCCCCGTTTCGAGCGTACGGAAGCGCCTACTTTTAAGTCAGGCGCATGACTTATACTAACGATACGTGTCCGGACGGACTCCACCGTCGGGACGAGAGGAGGGACACAGTGACGAGGTCGCCTGGCGGCGGCCCCCGCGTTCCCGAGGGGGAGCGTCCGTACGAGTCGCGCACGGCGCCGGACCGGGGGGTCGGTACGGTGGCTCCTATGAATGGCAGGATGACGAGGTCAGACCGGGTCGCCGCGACGAGGGAGACGATCCTGGCCGCGGCGGAGCGGCTCTTCGCCGAACACGGACTGGCCGCGGTCTCCAACCGTCAGATCAGCCAGGAGGCGGGGCAGGGCAACAACACGGCGGTCAGCTACCACTTCGGTTCCAAGGCCGGTCTGGTCCGCGCGATCGTGCGCAGGCACACCGAGCAGATCGAGGGGATACGCCGCCGCATGGTGGTGGAGGCCGACGGTTCCACCGAGGCCAGGGACTGGATCGCCTGCATGGTGGAGCCCTTCGCGCAACACCTCGCCGACCTGGGCATACCCAGTTGGTTCGGGAGGTTCAGCGCCCAGGTCCTGGGTGACTCCGCCTACCGGGAGATCGTGGCCGAGGAGTCCCTCAACTCCCCGTCGCTGGTCCGCGCCGGGGAGCAGCTGCGCGGGTGCCTCGCCCACCTGCCGACCGAGGTCCGCATGGAACGCCAGGACATGGCCCGCCAGCTCATGGTCCACATGATCGCCGAACGCGAGCGCGCCCTGGCCGAGGGAGGCCGCACCCCCAGGGACTCCTGGCACCGGGCCGCCGTCGGGCTGACCGACGCCCTCACCGGCCTCTGGCTCGCCCCCGTCACCGAGCCCTCGGCGCGGGACGGACGGGAAGCCGTGCGTTCCGGGCACTGAGCCCCCCACACGACGTGCGTTGACAGCCGCCCCGTCCCCGGCCGCCCGAGGGGTGTACGGCCTCGTGTTAGTGAGTAACATTTCTGCTGTGCGGGACGGACGGGGCGGTGGTGGGCATGGACCAGCGGACGCGCACGAGACGGCGTAACAGGGCCGCCATCCAGGAGGCCGCCCTGCGGCTCTTCCAACGGCAGGGCTACGAGGCGACCACGGTCGCCCAGATCGCCCGGGAGGCGGGCGTCTCCCACATGACGTTCTTCCGCTGCTTCCCCACCAAGGAGGACGTCGTCCTCCAGGACGAGTACGACCCCATGCTGGAGGAGCTGGTCCGGGAACAGCCCGCCACCCTCCCCGCAGTCGAGCGGATCCACCGGGCCACCCTGGTCGGGCTCGGCCGGGTCTACGAGCACAACCGGGAGGCCCTGCTGGACCGGTCCCGGCTCCTGCTGTCCATCCCGGCCCTGCGCTCCCGCGTCGGCGAGAACCTCGCCTCCGCGAGCACCGCCTTCGAACGCGGCCTGACCCCGCCGGAGACCACGCACCCCACGTTGGAGGTCCGCGCCGTCGCCGCCGCCTGCTCGGCGGCGCTGTCCGCGGCCGTCATCGCCTGGGTCGACACGGACGGGGAGGGGGAACTGCCCGAACTCGTCGACCGGGCCTTCCTCGCCCTGCGCGCGTCGTCACCCGGCCACCACCGATCCTGAGGAGCCCCCCCATGGCCGAGCAGGTCATCACCGTCGACAACCTCCAGGTCCGCTATCCGGGCACCGACAGGCCCGCGGTCGACCGGATGAGCTTCTCCGTCGCCAGGGGCGAGGTGTTCGGCTTCCTCGGGCCCAGCGGCGCCGGGAAGTCCACGACCCAGAAGGTGCTCACCCGGCTGCTGCGCCGCTACGAGGGCGAGGTGAGCGTCCTGGGGCGGCCCCTGGGAGCGTGGGGGCCGGACTACTTCGAACGCGTGGGCGTGGGCTTCGAGCTCCCGGCGGGGTTCGGCAGGCTCACCGCGCGCGAGAACCTGGCCGCCTTCGCGTCCCTGTACCGGGGCCCCGTCGAGGACCCCGACGAACTCCTGGCCAGGGTGGACCTGGCCGACGCTGCCTCCAGGCGCGTCAGCGACCTGTCCAAGGGCATGCGTATGCGGCTCAACCTGGCGCGTGCGCTGGTCAACGGGCCGGAACTCCTCTTCCTCGACGAACCCACCTCGGGGCAGGACCCGGTCCGCTCCGCCCTGCTGCGGGGAGTGATCCGCGAGGCGGCCGACCGGGGCCGCACGGTCTTCCTCACCACGCACGACATGGCCACCGCCGACCTCCTGTGCGACCGGGTCGCCTTCGTCGCCGGGGGAAGGATCGCCGCCGTCGACACCCCGCGCGCCCTCAAGCTCCGCCACGGCAGCCCGGGGCTCGTCGCCGAGGTACGCGGACGGGCACCCATGCGGATGCCCGTCGAGTCCCTGGCCGACGACGCCGAACTCCTGTCCCTGCTCAGGGAGGGCGCGGTGGAGACGCTGCACACGCGCGAGGCCTCCCTGGACGACGTCTTCGCGGCCGTCACCCGGGAGCACCTGTGAACCGGCTGTTCGCGGCCGCCGTACTGGAGGCGCGGGTCGAGNGCTACGGCATCGTGCCCGCCGCGGTCGCCCTGTGCGCCGTGTGGACCCTGGTGCTGCTCGCGGTCCCCGCGGGGGCGGCCGGAACGGTCGCGGCCCACCTGCTGTTCCTCGACACGGCGGGGTTCGGCGCGCTCTTCGCCGTGGCCCTGCTGTTCTTCGAACGCACCGAGGGCACGCGCCAGGCGCTGACGGTGACCCCGCTGCGCGTCGGTGAGGGGGTGGCGGCCCGGCTGCTGGTGCTCACCGCGCTGGCGCTGTTCATCGCCGTGCCGATGACGGCGGTGTCGGTGCGCGACCGGTTCGCGGACCTTCCGCAGGTACTGCCGCCCACCCTGGGCGGCGTGGCGCTCACCTCGGCCCTGCTGCTCACGTCGTGCCTCGCGGCGGGGGCGCGCACCCGCGACCTTTCGGGCTTCCTTCTCACGGTTCCGTTCGTCGTCGCGCCGCTGATCCTCGTTCCCCTCGTACACGTCACCGGGATCCTGGAGCATCCGCTCATGTACGCGGTCCCGACCACCGTGGGCGCGGACCTCATCCGCATGGGGACCGCACCGGAATCGCTGGACGCGGATCCCGTGACCCTGTCCGCGGGGACGGCCTACGCGTCGGCGTGGGTGGCGGTCGGCACCGTCGCGGCCCTCCGCGCGGTCGGGAACGGGAGCCTCCCCGCACGGGTGAGGCCGGAGACCGCGAAGGGGGCCCTCGCGCCCGCCGTCCGCGTCACCGGACGCGGACGGCTTCCGGCGATCGCGCGCTTCGCCCGCACCGACCTCCTCGGTGCGGGGCGCGATCCCCTGCTCCTGCTCCTCCTCTGCGCCCCGGTGCCGCTGGCACTGCTCATCCGCCTCGCCCTCCCCGGGGCCTCGGACTTCCTGCTCACCGCACACGGATTCGACCTGGCACCGCACACCCCCGCGCTCCTGGCGACCCTGGTCCTGCTGCACGTGCCCATGATGTTCGGGGTGGTGGGCGGCCTGCGCGCGGTCGAGGACGCCGACGAGAACGTCCTCCTCGTGCTGCGCGCCTCGCCCGTGTCCGTGCCCGCCTACCTCGGCTACCGGATGGTCCTCGTCGCGGTCCTGTCCCTGACCGGCCTCGCCGCCGCGCTGCCCCTGAGCGGGCTCACGGACGGCGGTCCCTCCGCCGGCGTGGTGGTCGCCCTCGTGCTGGCGGCGCTCCAGGCCCCGCTCCTGCTCGCCGGGATGACCGCGTTCGCGAGCAACAAGGTGGAGGCCCTGGTCGCGGTCAAGGGCGTGGGCGCCCTCATGGCCCTGACGCCCGTGGCGGCCTGGCTCCTGCCCGGTTCCTGGAAGTTCCTCCTGCTTCCCCTACCGCCGTCGTGGCCGGTCCTGGCCCTTCCCGGATACGACGCCGGACCGCTGGGACCGTGGCCGTGTCTGGCGGGCGGGGTCCTGGTCACGGCGGTGGCGCTGGCGGTGCTCCTGAGACGCACCCTGCGGCGGATCGACGGGACCTGACGCGGTTGACCGAAAGGGTTCACCAGCCCGCCTCGTCCGCCGTGACGCTTCTATGTCAAGCGGCAGGCTGAACAGGTATCTCAGCCTGCCGCCGCCCGGCTTGCTCTTGTACTCATAGCGAGGTTCGACCGTCGAGACTCCTAGGAGTACGAGATCAGTGCGGATCGGGGCGCATGCGTCGCACCAGTAACGTATGCGGTCAGCCCGCTGGGAAGTGCGGGCGGCCGGAACTCACACGCGCCTGGCGGCCGTGAGCGCCGACGCCACGAGGACGGCCGCCACGAACCACAGGGCCCCGGACGCCCCCACCGCGCCCGCGACCCCCGCCCCGACGGCGGGGATCCCCACCTGCCCGAGCCGGTTCCCCCAGATGCGCAGGGCCAGGGCCGCGCCGCGCGCGCCCTCCGGGGCCGCCGTGGTCACCAGCGCCATCGTCAGGGGCTGCCCGAGACCGAGCAGGAACCCCCCGACGGCCAGCACGGCGCCCAGCACGAACGGGTCGCTGACCGGCAGCGCCACCGCCGCCATGGACAGACCCGCCGCGGCGGGGNCCCCGCGCGACCAGCGCACGACCAGCCGCGGCAGCACCAGACGGGAGAGCAGTGAGGACCCCGCGCGCAGGCTCAGCAGGACGCCGACCAGCATGGGCGGGATCCCCCGGTTCTCGGCGACCAGCGGCAGGTAGGCGGTGAGGATGTCCACGGCCGAGAGCAGGGCCAAACTGGCGAACAGCCCCGAGGGCAGACCCGGCCTGCGCAACAGCCCCAGCATGGGAACCCGCTTGTCGCCCTCCGCGCGGGGAGGCGGCGGCATCCGCACCCGGACGAAGGCCAGGACCGGCACCAGCCCCAGCCCGCCGGTCACCGCGGCGACGAGGAAGGCGGTCGAGGTCGCGGTCAGCAGCGCGTCCCCCGAGGCGTCGGCCAGGATCACGCCCGACAGCAGGGGACCCACGAGCTGACCGAGGGAGGCCGCGGCCGTGAACCACCCGAAGTCGCGGTCCAGGTTCTCCGGCGTGGACAGGCGGGCGATCAGCCCCTGACCGGCGACCATGCACAGCAGGTGTCCCATGCCCAGCACGGTGCTGGCCAGGGCGACCGCGAACAGGCCGGAACCGTGGGCCAGCAGCAGGCAGCCCGTACCGAGGATCGCCGCGCCCAGGCCGACGATCCAGGCCATCCGCCGGGACCGGTCGGTCGCCCGTCCCAGGGGGACCGCCACCACCAGGGGGAGCAGCGCGTAGGCGGCGGTGACCAGGCCGACCGCCACCGCGTCCCCGCCCAGGGCGATCGTCCGGTAGGAGATCAGGGGGCGGGCGAGGTTGAGGGCTGTGTGGGTGAGTACGACGCTCAGCAGCAGCGGCCACAGCCACGACGGCCCGATGACGCGGCCTCTTCCCAACGTTGCCCCCCGTGTTCGTGTGCGCCCCCGCGCGGGACACGGCCCACCGGGGCCGCCCCTCGACCCCGGTGTCATCCGATGACGTGACCACTAGGTTCTACACGGTGTCCACCTCGCGCTCGTCGGCAGGGGTCGCGGTCCGGCGGTCCCGGATCCGCTTGACGGCGAAGACGGCGACCACCACCAGGAGGACGCCGTAGATCCCGAGCGCGATACCGCCGTCGAACAGGGTCGCGACGTCCCCCTGGCTCGCGGCCATCGCCCGCCGCAGTTCGCTCTCGGCCAGCGGCCCCAGGATGACGCCGATGAGGACCGGTGCCACGGGGACGTCGTACCTGCGCATGAGCAGCCCGAGGGCGCCGACCGCGTAGAGCAGGACGACGTCGAACACCGAACCGTTGACCGAGTAAACGCCGACCGTGGCGAAGACCATCAGCCCCGCGAACAGGTGGCGCTGGGGCAGGCGCAGGAGCCGCGCCCACAGCGGCGCGAAGGGAAGGTTGATCACGAGCAGCAGGACGGTGCCGATGAACATGCTGGCCAGCAGAGCCCAGACCAGGTCGCCCTCCTGCTCGAAGAGCAGGGGGCCGGGCTGCATCCCGTACTGCTGGAACGCCGCCAGCATCACGGCCGCGGTCGCGGAGGTGGGCAGCCCGAGGCCGAGCAGCGGGACCATCGCGGTCGCCGTGGTCGCGTTGTTGGCCGCCTCGGGACCGGCCACTCCCTCGATCGCGCCCCGGCCGAACGTGCTGTCGCCCCGTCGGCGGGCCAGGGCCTTCTCGGCTCCGTAGGACAGGAAGGTCGGGATCTCGGCGCCTCCGGCGGGGATCACGCCGAACGGCAGGCCCAGAGCCGTGCCCCGCAGCCAGGGCAGCCAGGAGCGGCGCAGGTCCTTGCGTCCCAGCCACGGCGTACCGGACGCGACCAGCCGCGGACTGCTCGGAGACCCGGGCCGGAACCCCGTGTGCAGGACCTCGCCCACGGCCAGCAGCCCGACCGTGACGACGACGATGCTGACGCCGTCCAGCAGCTGGGGCACGCCCAGGGTCAGGCGGATGGCGCCGCTCTGGTCGTCGATGCCGACGACGCTGATCGCCAGGCCGATGCCCAGCGCGGCCACGCCCCGCAGGGGCGAGGAGGTCACGACGGCGGCGGTGCACACGAAGGCCAGGACGGCGAGCGCGAAGTACTCGGCCGGCCCGAACCCGAGTGCCAGGACCACCATGCGCTGAGCGAAGAAGGCCACCACGGTCGTGGCGACGATGCCGCCGACGAAGGAGCCGACCACCGCCGCGGCCAGGGCCTGGGAGGCCCTGCCGCCGCGCGCCATGAGGTGACCCTCGAACGCGGTGGCGATCGAGGAGCTCTGCCCGGGGGTGTTGAGCAGGATGGACGTGGTCGCCCCGCCGAACTGGCCCCCGTAGTAGATCCCGGCGAACATGATGAACGCCGAGGTCGGTTCCAGCAGGAAGGTCAGGGGGAGCAGGAGGGCGACCGCCATGGACGAGCCCAGACCGGGCAGGACGCCGACGGCCGTGCCCAGGACCACGCCGAGCAGGCACCACAGCAGGTTCTCGGGGGTCAGCGCGTCGGCGAACCCCGACATCAGGAGAGGGAGGGTGTCCACGGTGTCACATGACCTTTCCGAGCAGGCCGCTGGGCAGCGACACGTCCAGCAGGCCGGAGAAGCAGATCTGCACGAGCGCCGCCAGGATCACGGCCACGCACAGGTCCAGCAGCGGTGAGCGGCGGTCCAGGGCGAAGCTGATCCCCCAGAACAGGAGGGTGCCCGAGAGGAGCCAGCCCAGCGGCTGGAGCAGGAGGACGTGGGCGGTCAGGGTCGCGGCCATGATGCCCAGGGAGCGCCAGTCGCCCCTTCCCACGGCGCCGGTTCCGCCGTCGGAGGGCGCGGAAGCCGTGGAGGTCGCGGGGGTCATGGCGGAGGTGGACCTGGCCCGCACGACCGCGCGCACACCGGACGCGCACGCCGTCACGGCCAGGAGGACGCCCACGGTCAGGGGGAAGAACCGCGGCCCCAGGAAGCCGCCGCTCTCGGGTGCGCGGATCGTCAGGGAACCGACGACCAGGACGAGCGCCGTCATCAGGATCACGGCGGGTACGGCCAGGGCCGTCGTGGGGATGGCGGGTTCCGCCTTCCCGGCGGAGGCCCCGTCGGGGCTCCCGCCAGGGTTCTCGGCGGGGTTCTCGGAGGAGGGCGCCTCGGCGGGATCCCGCTCCTCGGTGGGTCGTGCTGAGGTCATGACAGTCCCAATCCCTCGATGATCTGCTCCAGGCGCGCGGTCTCCTCGACGAGGAACGCGTCGAAGTCCTCTCCGGCGACGAACGCCTCCCGCCACCCGAAGCGGTCCAGGGCCTCCTGCCATTCGGGGGTCCCGACCAGCGCGTGGACCAGGTCCAGGAGGGCCTCGTGTTCGGCCTCCTCCAGCCCGCCCGGGGCGGCCAGGCCGCGCCAGTTGGCCAGGTCCAGGTCCATCCCCGCCTCGCGCAGCGTGGGCACGTCCACGCCGGGAAGGGGCTGGGCGGCGGAGATCGCCAGCGCCCGGACCTCCCCGGCCTCGATCTGGGACCGGAAGCCGTTGTAGCTGGAGACCGCGATGTCGGAGGTGTGGGACAGCAGGGAGGTCAGCACCTCGCCGTCCCCGGAGTAGACGATGTAGTTGAGCTCGGACGGGGAGACACCGATGCGGTCGAGCATCAGCGCCGCGAGGAGGTGGTCCGAGGTGCCGATGGCGCCGCCGGAGACCACGAGGTCACGGGGCGCCCCAGTCCAGGCGCGGACCAGGTCCTCCAACGACCTCAGCGGGGAGTCCCTCCGGACCGCGACCACGATGTAGTCCTCAGCCAGCCGGGCCAGCGGCGTGATGTCCTCCAGGGTGGTGCGGGAGCCGGTGATCTCGATGCCGCCGAGGATCGAGCTCCCCATCACCATGAGCACGTCCGCGCGTCCTCCCATCTGCGCGGTGTGGTTGAGGCCGATGGTGCCGCCGCCACCGGGCATGTTGAGCACCTCGATGCCCTCGGCCAGTCCGTTCTGCCGCAGCGCGTACCGCGTCTGCCGGGCCACGGTGTCGAAGCCGCCGCCAGCCGCGGCGGGGGCCACGATCTGCAGGNGGCGCCCGCCGCCCGTGCCCGTCGAGGCCTCGCTGGTGCGGATCTCCACCAGGGCACCGCCGAGGGCGACCGCTCCGATCGCACCCGCGATCGCCTCGCGTCGGCTCGGAGCCGTTATCTGCATTGCTTCCCCCACGGATCGTGTGACCGGCGCCCCGTGAAGGACCGGTCCCTGTGTGATGTGCGCCTCGTGAGGCGGGGCACACATCTGGAGATATTGCACCAAGATGAACGCGAGTGCAATATGTGGCTCCCTGGGTCGGTGCTCGACGCCCTCCAGGGGGCCTGGGAGTTGCCGCACGTCAAGAGGGATAGCAAAGGCGGGCAGTGGGGGTGTGTGTACCGGTTTGCTGCTGGGTGTCCGGGTTTCCGTGAGGGTTCCTCGCTTGTTGTACTAGCCTCGAAGTTAGAACAATCATGGATGTGCTGGGACACCGGTACACCCGAGGACCAGCGTGGAGAGACGATGGACGACTCCGTGGCAGGAACCGCCGCGACAGCGGTGCTCAACGCGGCCGGAAGCGAGTTTCGCTACGTCCCGCTCGACCGGCTGCTCGGCCCCGACGAGCGGCGCCGCGTTCCGTACACGATCCGCATCCTGGTGGAGAACGTCGCGCGCAGGGCACCCGACGCCCTTCCCGCGGTGCTCGCCCGGGTGCGCTCGGGGCGCGGGGACTGCGAGGTCCCCTTCCACCCCAACCGGATGATGCTGCACGACACCACGTGCCTGCCGACGCTGACCGACCTGGCCGCTCTCCGCGACACCGTCGCCGAACTGGGCGGCGAGGCCGCGCGGGTCAACCCGGTGATCGCCACGGACCTGGTCGTGGACCACTCCGTGATCGCCGAGGCCCACGGCTCGGCCGCCGCGCTCGCCCGCAACCTCGACATCGACTTCCGGCGCAACGCCGAGCGGTACGAGTTCGTCAAGTGGGCGGAGCACAGCGTGCGCGGCTTCCGCGTGGTCCCCCCGGGCCGGGGAATCATCCACCAGGTCAACATGGAGACCCTCGCCCGCGTCGTCTGGCGCGAGGACGGCGGCGACGGACCCGACCTCCTCCACCCCGACGTCCTCGTGGCCACCGACAGCCACACACCGATGATCAACGCCATCGGCGTCCTCGGCTGGGGCGTCGGCGGACTCCAGGCCCAGGCCGCCATGCTCGGCGAACCCGTGATGCTCAACTTCCCCGAGGTCGTCGGCGTCCGCCTCACCGGGAGCCTGCGCCGCGGGGTCACGGCCACCGACCTGGCCCTCACCCTGACCGAGCTGCTGCGGTCGACGGGCGTCGTGGACGCGTTCGTGGAGTTCTGCGGCCCGGGGATCGACGGCCTGTCCTGGTCGGCGCGCGCGGCCGTCGCGAACATGGCGCCCGAGTACGGCGCCACCTGCGCCTACTTCCCCTACGACCGCGAGGTCCGCGACTACCTGGTCCTGACCGGCAGGGAGAGCGCCCACGTGGAGGCCGTCGACGCCTACATGCGCGCCCAGGGTCTGGTGCGCGACGCGGACTCGGCCGAACCCCGCTTCGACCGGCTCCTGGAGTTCGACCTGGGCACGGTGGAACCCTGCCTGGCCGGTCCGCACCGCCCCGACCAGCGGGTCGCGCTGTCCCGGGTGCCCGCGTCCTTCCTGGAGTCCTCCGCAGCGGGGCCGGACGCCGACAGTCCGGAGAACGACGGGCCGGGGGAGGCGCGGGAGGTCCTCGGCGAGCCGCTCCCGCGCGGACCGGTCGGGATCGCGGCCATCACGAGCTGCACCAACACGGCCAACCCCGCGCTCATGGTCCAGGCGGGTCTCCTCGCCGCGAGGGCGATGGAGCGGGGCCTGAACGTCCGGCCCTGGGTCAAGACCACCCTCTCACCGGGCTCCCGGGTGGTCGTCGACTACCTGGAGCGGGCCGGGCTGCTCGCACCGCTGGAGAAGGCCGGTTTCCACACGGTCGGATTCGGGTGCATGACCTGCATCGGCAACTCCGGCCCCCTGGTTCCCGAGCTGGAGGACCTCGCCGCGGACGGGCTGGAGTCCGCGGCGGTCCTGTCGGGCAACCGCAACTTCCCCGGCCGGGTCAACCCGCGGGTCTCCCACGCCTACCTGGCCTCGCCGCCCCTGGTGGTGGCCTACGCCCTGGCCGGAACCGTCCTGCACGACTTCGCGGCCCGGCCGCTGGGCCACGACCACGACGGGGTTCCGGTGTACCTGTCGGACCTGTGGCCCGACGACGAGGAGGTCGCCCGGATCGTGGACCTGGCTGTCGACCCCGGGACGTTCCGCGAGAACGGGGCCGCCGTCTGGGAGGGCGACGAGCGGTGGCGGGCGCTGGACGCGGCCGGGAGCACCCGTTTCCCCTGGGACGAGGACTCCACCTACGTCCGCAGGCCCCCCTACCTCACCGGTGTGTGCCCCGAACCCGGAGACCACGTGCGGGTCGACGACGCCCGGGTGCTGCTGTGGCTGGGCGACCACGTCACCACCGACCACATCTCACCGGCCGGTGCCATCCCGCGCGACAGCCTGGCGGGCACGTACCTGCGTGACCGGGGGACCGCGCCGCGCGACCTCAACCAGTACTCGACCCGGCGCAGCAACCACGAGGTGATGCTGCGCGGCGCCTTCACCAACCCCGCCGTGGCCAACCTCCTGCTGCCGGAGGGGGAACGCGGAAGGGGAGGGCATGCCCGCACCGCCGACGGGACGCGCGTCGCACCGGTCTTCCAGGCCGCCGCGACCTACCGGGAGGCCGGTGAGGACCTGGTGATCGTGGCGGGGCGGG
>NZ_ANAX01000293.1 GCF_000341065.1 Nocardiopsis halotolerans DSM 44410
GCTGGGCGTGCGGGCGGTGATCGCGGAGAGCTTCGAGCGCATCCACCGCAGCAACCTCATCGGCATGGGGGTCCTGCCCCTGCTGTTCCCGGAGGGGGCGGGCGCGGCCGACCTGGGCCTGGACGGGAGTCAGCGCCTGACCGTCCTCGGTCTGGAGGGGATAGGGATCGGTGTGACGCCGCTCGTCCTCAGGGTCGCCGGGGACGACGGGAGCGTACGCGAGCACACCGTCCTGCTCCGCCTCGACTCCGGGCACGAGGTCGCCTACCTGCGCCACGGGGGCACGATGCCCTACGTGGCACGGCGCTTGGCCGGTGGCCCCTCTCCCGCCTGAGGCCCTTCCCGCCGGGGGGATCGGCCGGAACCCCGCACGGTCGAGGGTGTCGGTCCACGCGGGCTCGGCCCCGCGTCACCGGACGGACAGCCTCGGCCGGTTGCGGCCGTCCACCAGTGGGCGGCCGAACACGTCGCCGGTGTGACGAGAGCGCTCCAACCCCGAAAGCGCGAACGGGGCGCGTCGGTGAACCTTTTCGGTCGCCGCACCAACCATGGGAGGGCGGGCGTCCCGGGCCAGTTTCACCTCGGGAGCCATCCCTCCGCGACCGTCACAGGAGGACGGGCGGTTCCTCGCCGATGCCGGTCTTGATCCACCGGACCCGGTCCAGGTGCGTGTGCAGGGCCCGGGAGGCCTCCTCGGTCCGCCCCTCCTCCAGCAGGTCCAGGAGCAGCAGGTGCTCGCGGGCCTGGTGCACCATGCGTGTGCGGTCGACCTGGTGCCGGTACTCGATGAGCCTGCGCACCCGGTTCTGCCGACGTACCGCGTCGAGCAGGACCGGGTTGTTCGCGCACCCCACGAGCATCTCGTGAAACTCGGCTCCCGTCTGGAAGAGGGTCGCGCGCGCGGACGAGAGCGCCCTTCCCCGCAGGAGGCCCTCCTGGCGTTCGCGGTGGGCGGCGAAGGCAGCGGCGTCCACCGCGAACCCGGGCTCCAGCAGCGCGGCGGGTTCGACGATCATCCGGAACCGGTAGCTGTGGTCGTGGCCCTCCGCGGTGGACAGCACCTCCTGGAACTCCCAGCCCCGGCCCGGCCGCCGCCGCACCAGGTCCTCGGCCTCCATCCGGACCAGCACCTGCTGGACGTGGCGCGCCGCGACGCCGTGACGGCGCGCCGTCTCCGCAGCCGTGAACTCCCGGTCGAGCCCGCCGCTGAGGAAGTCGTCCACCAAGCGGAAGTAGAGGTCCTCCTCCCGCTCCGGCGTCGGGTCCGCGGAGGCCAGCTCGCGGCCCGAACGCGCCAGGAAGTAGCCCCTGTTCGGCACGTGGCGGACGATGCCCATCTCGTCCAGCAGCCCGAGCGCGCGCCGCACCGGGGACCGAGACACCTGGAGCCTGTCGGCGATCCACTGCTCGGTCAGGTGCGCGCCCTCGTCCAGGTCCCCCGTGCGCGCCAGTTCGCTGATCTGGGTCGCGAGCGAGAGCGCGAGTGCGGAGGCGCGGCCGTCCGCACCCCTTCTGGTCCCCGAATCCACTGCCCCGGTCATCCACATCCCTGTCCGTCGGCTCCGTCGTCTCCATGATGCCGGGAATCCGCGCTCCTACGGGTTCCCGGCACCGGTTCCGTCTCCGGGGCCGGTCTGCTCGTGTACGGCGACGCCCGGGTGGTCGACCACCCGCTGGAACGGGCGACCGCGTCGGTGCGCGAGACCGTGGAGGGGTCCGAGCCGGAGCGCTCAGCCCGAGCCGCCCCGTCCCGGGCGCGGCCGTGGGATACGTCACCGCCCGGATCACGGTGTATGACGCGCGTGTTTCGGGGATGTCGCGTACGGGGCCGCCGTTGTGCACATGCCTACCGCCCTCTGCCCAATCCGTTGCGAATCGCCATTGTTCGCCAGTTCACAGTTGCTGCAACCTGGGATGAAACCCCAGGTGAGGACTGCGTGAAGTGTGCGGTCGGGGCGGGACCGCGTGCGCCCTCCACGGCGCTGGCGGCCCCACACCCACCGCCGAACACCCGCGTGGGCACGCCCGGTCCGTCCGGCCGCGCGCCCCGCCTGGGCCGCAGCCGTCCGAACCGCTCCACGGAGAACGCCTCCAGCATGCTCGACCTCAAACTGACCAACGCCCGCATCCGCACGGTCGACGACGAACGCCCCCTCGCCACGGCCCTCGGCATCGTGGCCGGGCGCGTCCTCGGCCTGGACGAGGACGTCGCCGACCTGCCCGCGCGGACCACGGTCGACTGCGGCGGCGCCGTGATCGTCCCCGGTTTCGGGGACGCGCACAACCACATGGCGTGGTTCGGCCAGTCCCTCTCCGAGCTGGAGCTGGAGACGGTGTCCACCCTGGACGGCCTCCACGACGCGGTCGCCCGCGCGGCCTCGGCACTGCCGGAGGGGGCGTGGATCGTCGGCTCCGGCTACGACGACGCCCTGCTCGGCGCCCACCCCGACCGCCACGGCCTCGACCGGGCCGGGGGAGGCCGCCCCGTCTGGCTCAAGCACCGCTCCGGGCACATGTGCACCGTCAGCAGCGCGGTGCTGCGCCAGGTCGGGGCCGACACCGCGTCGGTGGCCGACCCGGACGGGGGAGTGATCGTCCGCGACGGCGCGGGCGTCCCCACCGGCCTGCTCCAGGAGCGCGCGCAGGAGATGGTGACCGCGCTGGTCATGCCCTACCCGGTGGCCGAACTCGCCGACGCGCTCGCCCGCGCCTCCCGCGTCTACGCCTCCGAGGGCCTCACCCACGTCGTCGAGGCGGGCATCGGACGCGGGCTGATCGGCCGCACCCCGGTCGAGGCCGCGGCCTACCAGCTCGCCCGCGACCGCGGCGCGCTGCTCACCCGGGTCGAGCTCATGGTCGCCGCCGACAACATGCACCCGTTGGACGGGCACGCCGACGACGGCGCCGGAGCCGGTATCGACCTGGGGCTGCGCACCGGGTTCGGCGACGACCGGCTGCGCCTGGGGCCGATGAAGATCTGGCTCGACGGGTCCCTCATCGGCCACACCGCCGCCGTCAGCGAACCGCTCTGCGGGCACGGCCACGGCGTGTACCAGAACTCACCGGAAGAGATGCGCGCGCTCGTCGTCGCCGCCCACCGGGCCGGATGGCGCGTGGCCGCGCACGCCATCGGCGACGACGCCGTCGACGTCGCCCTTGAGGCGTTCACCGAGGCGCAGCGGGCGTTTCCGCGCCCCGACGTCCGCCACCGCGTCGAGCACGCGGGCGTGGTGCGCCCGGACCAGCTGCCCCGCATCGCCGAGGCGGGGCTGGTCCCCGTGCCCCAGCCCCGGTTCCTGTACGCCCTGGGCGACGGCATGGCCGCCGCCGTGGGTCCGGACCGCGTGCCCTGGCTCTACCGGCACCGGTCCTTCCTCGACCACGGGCTGCGCGTCCCCGGCAGCTCGGACCGGCCGGTCGCCCCGGGGGCCCCGCTCCTGGGTATGGAGTCGATGGTGGAACGCGCGACCAGCTCGGGGGCGGTCCTGGCCGCCGACGAGCGCGTCAGCGCCCAGCAGGCCCTCCGGGCCTACACCATCGACGCGGCCTGGGCCAGCCACGACGAGCACCGCAGGGGCAGCCTGACCCCCGGCAAGCTCGCCGACCTGGTGGTCCTGGACCGGGATCCCGTGGACACCGCCGGGGAGGGCATCGGCACGATCCGCGTCCTGGCGACCCTCGTCGGCGGAGAGTGCGTGTACGGCGCGGAGAACCTCGACGGCCTGGCCTGAACCGGCCCGGCCCGTCCCGACGGGCTGAGCCGGGCGGCCATCCGCCCGGCTCAGCCCCATCCCCTGAACGCCGCGTCGTCGCAGGCGCGGACAGCGAATAGGAGAGACCAACGATGAGTGACCTCGACCCCGAGGCGACCGAGGAGCGCCCGACCGGGGGCGGACCGGTGGTGAGCGGTCGCGAGGCGGGCCGGATCGCTTTCGCCGCCTTCGTCGGCACCGCCCTGGAGTGGTACGACTACTTCCTCTTCGGCACCGCCGCCGCGATCGTCTTCAACCGGCTGTACTTCACGACGCTGGACGCCACGGCCGCCACCCTGGCCGCGTTCGCCACCTTCGGCGTCGGGTTCGTCGCGCGTCCGCTCGGCGCGGTGCTGTTCGGCTGGATGGGCGACCGGATCGGGCGGCGACCAGCGCTGCTGATCACCGTGGTCTCCATCGGTGCGGCCACCGGCCTCATCGGTGTACTGCCCGACTTCGCCGCGATCGGCATCGCCGCTCCGCTGCTGCTGGCCCTGCTCAGGCTCGTGCAGGGCGTCGCGGTCGGCGGCGAGTGGGGCGGCGCGGTGACCATCGCCGTCGAGCACGCTCCGCCGGAGAAGCGCGGGCGCTACGCCGCGCTGCCGCAGATCGGGTCGCCCGTGGGCACCCTGCTCTCCTCGGGGGCCTTCGCGCTGGTCCTGCTCCTGCCCACCGAGCAGTTCGACTCCTGGGGCTGGCGCCTGCCGTTCCTGGCGGCGTTCCCGCTGCTGCTGGTCGCGGTCTACATCCGCCGCAAGGTGGAGGAGTCGCCGGTCTTCGAGGAGATGGAGAAGCAGGAGGCGCGCTCCAAGGTCCCCGCGGTCGACGTGTTCCGCCACGCGTGGGGCAGGCTCATCGTCGCGATCGGGTCCGCCCTGCTGGGCGTCGGTGGCTTCTACATCATGACGACGTTCGCCATCAGCTACGGCACGGGCACCCTCGGGCTGTCGCGCGGCCTCATGGTGAACGCCACCCTGGTCGCCGCGGTGGTGCAGATCGGTGTGATCATCTACGTCGGCCGCCTCGCCGAGAAGCTCGGCCCCGGGCGCGTCACGATGTGGGGCGGTCTCGCCACCGCGGTGGCGGCCTTCCCGGTGTTCTGGTTGATCGACACCACCTCGCCGGTGCTCGTGGTGCTGGCGGTGGCCGCGGGCGTGGGGATCCTGTCCATCAGCTACGCGGTCTCCGGTGCGCTGCTCACCGAGCTGTTCCCGGCGAACCTGCGCTACAGCGGCGTCGCGCTGGCCTACAACCTGGCCGGCGCCCTGAGCGGCTTCCTGCCGTTCGTCGCGACGGCCCTGCTGGACAGCGCGAACGGCCGGTCCTGGGTGGCCTCGGCGCTGTTCATGCTGATCGCCCTGATCACCGCGGCCGGCGGTTTCTACGGCGAGCGGCTGCGCGTCCGGGACGACGTGGTGGTGCGCTGACGCTCCCGTGAGCTCCGCACGGGCGGGGCCGGACCTGGTTGTCCGGCCCCGCCCGTTCCGTGTTCCGGGGCGCGCCCACCGGTCACACAGCGCGTCGCCCGGCACGGCGCGCCCCGGACGCACCGCGGGGCCCGCGCACGTCGCACGGGCCCCGCGGGTGCCCTCCGGTTCAGGCGGAGGGCGGTGCGCTCACGCGCGTCCGGGCGTGTGGGTCCCGCTGGCGGCCAGCTCGCCCGCACCGAGCCGCCGGACCACGTCGGTGAGCACCGCCAGGCCCGCGACCAGGTCGGAGTCCTCGGTGTACTCGCCCTCGTTGTGGGACACGCCCTCGACCGAGGGGACGAAGAGCATGACCGTGGGCACGCGCTCCTTCATGTTGGTCGAGTCGTGTCCGGCCACGGTCATGACCTCGCCGCTGCTCAGCCCCAGGCCCTCGGCGCTGGCGCGGGCCAGGGCCACGCCCTCGGGCTGGTAGGGGTTGACGTCCCAGGCGTGGGAGAGGGTCTGCTCGACGGTGACGGAGGCCGCCGCCTCGACGCGGGCGACCTGTTCCTGGAACAGCCGGTCGGCCTCGGCGAGCACCTCCTCGTCGTGTGACCTCAGGTCGAGCAGCAGTTCGGCGCGCGAGGGCACGACCACCGGCGAGTTCGGGTAGACGTCGAGCCGGCCCACGGCCGTGTGCAGCACCCCGGGGAACCGGTCGGCCAGCTCACGGGCGGCGACGACCAGCATGGAGGCGCCCACGAGGGCGTCGCGGCGGTCGGCCATCACGGTCGCCCCCGAGTGGGCCTGCTCCCCGTGGACGGTGATCGCGTACTTGCGTGCGGCCCAGGTGGCGCTGACCAGGCCGATCGTGGTGGAGGACTCCTCCAGGACGCGCCCCTGCTCGACGTGGATCTCGGCGCAGAAGGCGGCCTCGGGGCCGTCACCGTCCCCCAGGAAGCCCGTCGGGGCCAGGGCCTCGGCCACCGTGACCCCGGCGGAGTCACGCGAGGCCAGCGCCGTCTCCAGGGGGAGGACGCCCGTGTAGACGGCGCTGCCCATCATGGAGGGCGTGAAGCGCGAGCCCTCCTCGTTGAACCAGTTCACGACCGCGAGGTTGTACACGGGCTCGGAGGCTCCGGCGGCGTCCTGCTCGGCGATCCGGAAGACGGCGTGGGCGGCGGCCAGCACTCCGTAGGCCCCGTCGTAGCGCCCGGCCGTGGGCTGGGAGTCCATGTGCGAGCCGACGACCACGTAGGGGGCTCCCGGCACACGCTCCAGCAGGCCGAACTGGTTGCCCACGCGGTCGTAGACCACCCGCAGCCCCCGTTCGCGCAGGAGTTCCTCCAACCAGCGGCGCTGGGCGACGTCGGGCTCGGTGGCGGCCTGCCGGTCCACACCCCCCGACGGCGTGGCGCCGAAGGCGCTCATGGTCCGGAAGTCCTCCAGGAAGCGGGCGTCGGCCGACGGCGCGCCCTGTTCGTGTGCGGTCATGGCGGTGTTCCTTAGGGTCGTGGATGTCGACCGGACCCCGGCGCACGGAGGGCCGGGCGCGGCTGACGGCCGGTCGCCTCGGGTGGCCGGTGCGGGCGGCCCTCCATCGGGGTCGGTACGGACCCTGCGGCCGGGCCGTGTGGGGCGGGCGCGGGTCACGTCCATCCTCGCGGGGCCTCCCCGCGCCGCTCAATCGTCATCCACACAAGATTCCTCCCCGATAATGTGCATGTGCACATAGACTCGGTGTCGCGCGTCGGACACCGTCGAGACGCACGGAGGGAGGCGGCCGTGGTGAACCGGGAGCCCCGGGAGCCCCGGGAGGCCGGGGAGGCACCGTCCGCGAACGAGCCCCGCTCCTGGGCGGGCATGGTCGAGCTGCTCGCCGAGCAACAGGAGGACCTCGTCGAGGACTTCCTCCAGCGCCTGGAGGCCCTGGGCTACTACACCGACGGCGTGGTTCCCGCGTCCGATCTGCGCCAGAGCGCGACGGAGACGTTCGACATGCTCACCCGGCGGATCGCCGGGGTTCCCCTACCGGATCACCTGCGCGACCTCCCCACCCGCCTGGGCGTGCGCCGGGCCCGCCAGGGAGTGGCGCGCGAACGCCTGCTGGAGGCGGTCCGGCTCGACTTCCGCGTGCTCTGGGCGGGTCTGGTGCGCGCGGGCGGGGCCGAGGTCTCACAGATCCTCGTGCTGCACGCCGAGGAGATCCTCACCACGGTCGAGCAGTACATCAGCGACGTGCAGGCCGCCTTCCTGGAGGAGCGGGCCGTCCTGGAACGCGACTCCCGCGCCGCGGTGGCCCAGGCGTTCTCCCGGCTGCTCAACTCCGGGGACCGGGCCGCCGTCGTGGCGTCCGAGGTGGCGGGCACCGTGGGGCTCCCCGAGCACGGGACCTTCGACGTGGCCTTCGTCGCGCCGTTCCCGGAACAGCGGTCCGTGGTCCGCGCGGGGGAGCGCGGCGGAGGCCTGGCGTGGGAGTTCGACGACGGTGTCGCCCTGGTGCGCGAGGCCGGACGCACGCCGTGGCCGGACCTGTTCCCGCAGGTCTCCGGGGGCCTGGTCACGCGGGTGCGCGGGCTGGCCGCGGTCCCCGCCTCCGTCGACGCGGCCCGCGTCCTGTCCGGCTACGCCGACACCGGCGGTGGGTTCGTCCGGGAGGAGGACGCCTGGTCCGCCATCGCCCGCGACCAGTTGCGCGGCCTGCTCCCCGGCTTCGGCCGCGACCGCGTCGAACGCTTCGAAGGGCTCGACCCGGACAGTCGGGCGCGGCTGCTGGAGACGCTGACCCACTACGCCGCCACGGGATCGGTCAAGGCGACCGCCGAGTCCCTGTACTGCCACCGGAACACGGTGGTCAACCGGCTCCAGGCGTTCCGTGAGACCACGGGCCTGGACCTGACCGTCCCCGCCGAGGCCGCGCAGGCCCTGGTCCTCTTCCCGGTCCGCGAGCGGGCCGAACACGGATGAGGGGCCCCAGGTCGTGTTCTTTGGCTCGTTCCGTGCTCGCGGCCCCGGACCGCCTCCCGCCGCGCCGGTGACGCCCGCACGGCCAACCGGGCCGCGCGCCACGTCCCGCGAGGGATGGTCGGGCCCCGCTGCGCGATGCCGCCGAGCCCGCGAGGCAGGGAACAGCGGGGGCATGGGCCGCTCGCGGGGTGCCGGCTCCGCCGACAGGGACGAAAAGCACACAGAACAACACCCCCCAGCGGAGGCAAGGGGCTCGCGGAGTACGGGCGGCCCGGGAGGGAGTCCCGGGCCGCCCGGTGGGTCCTCCGTGGGTTGATGGGTCAGGGGAGGCGGGTGGGGCGCCGTCAGTTCACGCGGACAGCCGTGAACACCTCGGCCCGGTCGCCGTCCTCGTCGACCGTCCGGCCGGTGGAGGCGAACTCGAAGGAGGCGTTCTCGCGCTTGAACCGGTAGTTCTTTCTGGGTGAGGCCACCTTGGTGAAGGTTCCGTCGAGGTCGCGGATGCCGACGAAGTCGACGGTGTCGGGGACGACCAGCTTGATGCGCTTCATGCTCGGCTGGGTGATCCGCATGCTTCCTCTTCCCTGCTTGGACTCCTCCCGCGGACGGGATGGTGCTCCGTCTGGCTGCCGGGTTCATTCCCCATAACGGAACGGTAAACATTGGAGTGTCCGTTTCGGGGGGCTTCGCACTCCGGGGGAGGTGGGCGGTGTACCGGGGGGAAGTTCTTCAGAGAGGTCGTTGAACTGTGCGGACGGTGCACGCCCCTGTCGGGGGGCCGTGCCCGGGGCGGTGGGCACAGCCTGAAGCCTCAATAGGAATTTTGGTCCCGCCGAAACCTGCCAATGAGGGCGGGCAGCGCGTCATGCGGCCTCGGGGCGGGAACCGCGCACCAGCACGATGGCGGCCCACAGGGCCTCCTCGGCCTCGTCCATGGCGGCCCCGGCGTGCTCGGGGTCGTCGGCGGAGTGCACGGCGATGAGCGCGTGCGCCGCGTACATCGCCGCCTCCGCCGCCGCACCCGGAGGGGAGGGCGCCTCGTCGGTGGCCCACTGCCAGTCGCCCACGGTCCGTTCCATCCTGCGGTAGATCAGCGCCTGGGCCACCTTGGGATCCTGCACCGCGTGGGCCCAGGCGCTCGGTGGACCGTCGCGGCCCCGTACCGGTTCGGGTCCGGCCTGGATCTCGGCCGCGGCGATCAGGCTCTGTGCCAGTGCGGGTACGTCCTCGGAACGGGCGCCCCCGTCGCGGTGCTGCGGATCGAACACGGGGGAAAGCCCCAGAGCGGTCAACGCGCGTACGATCGGCTCCGGGTCGCCGATACCCTGCGTCATCTCAGCCTCCGGTGTCTGTTGCGGCTCGTCACCCTCCTACCCACTTGTCCGATGACCGTGTGTACCCCGTGCGCCCTCTCTGGAGAGATTCGCGCGGACGCACCGGGTGACGACCGGGGCTCGGCCCTTGGTGTCCGCCTCCGGGCCGGCGTCGTCCCGCGTGACCGGCCCCCTCGCGCGAGGACGCGGGAGGGGCGCGGCGGGACGAGCGCGAGGTGACCATGGTCGGCCCCATCGGCAGGGCCGTCTCCTCTCCCATGATCCCACGAGCCCGGCCAGGGGTGGGGCCGCGGCCGGAGCGTCCCGGTCCGGTTTCCGGACGCGCTCCGGGCCGGTTCCGGGATGGTAGAACGGCACGAGCATCCCGGGACGCCACGAGGGTTCCGCCGCGACAGGACCGCGGGGGAGCGTGGTCGGCACCGACGAACGAGGGAGTACGATCCTTGACCGACAACCCGTTCCTGACCCCCAGCGAACTCCCCTACCGGCTCCCCGACTTCGCGGCGATCCGCGAGGAGCACTTCCTGCCCGCCTTCGAGGAGGGCGTGGCCCAGCACCTCGCCGAGGTGGACGCGATCGTCCACGACCCGGCGCCCGCGACCTTCGACAACACCATCGCGGCGCTGGAGCGCTCCGGCGCGCTCCTCGACCGGGTGGAGACCGTGCTGCACACCCTGGCCGGTTCCGACGCCACCGACGGCATCCAGGAGATCGAACGGGAGATCGCGCCCAGGTCCGCGCGGCACAGGGACGCCATCTCGCTCAACCGCGACCTGTGGGCGCGCGTGCGGCGGGTCACCACCTCCGACCCGCGGGAGGCCCGGCTGCTGGAGCGGTACCGCCTCGACTTCGTCAAGGCGGGCGCCGACCTGGGAGACGACGAGCAGGCCCGGCTGCGGGAGCTCAACACCGAGCTCGCCGAACTCGGCACGGAGTTCGCGCGCAACCTGGTCCGGGCCACCAGCGAGGCCGCCCTCGTCACCAGCGACGCCTCCGACCTCGACGGACTGGACGAGGCCCAGCTCCGCGCGATCGAGCGGGACGGGGAGTACGTCCTGCCCCTGCTGAACACCACCGTGCAGCCCGCGCTGGCCCAGCTCACCAACCGCGCCACGCGCGAACGGCTGCACACCCTCAGCGTGGAGCGCGCACCGGAGAACCTCGGCATCGCCGCGCGTATGGCGGCGCTGCGCGCCGAGCGGGCCGGGCTGCTCGGCTACCCCGACCACGCGGCGTACAAGGTCGCCGACCAGACCGCGGGAACCGTCGACGCGGTCGAGGAGCGGCTCCGGCAGCTGGTCGGACCCGCCCGGCGCAACGTCGAGCGGGAGGCCCGTGAGCTGGCCGAGTACGCCGGACACGACATCGAACCGTGGGACTGGCCCTTCTACGCCGAACGGGTGCGCAGGGCGCGCTACGACTTCGACGACGGCGTGCTGCGCCCCTACTTCGAGCTCGGCAGGGTGGTCGAGGACGGCGTGTTCCACGCGGCGACCCTGCTGTACGGCATCACGTTCACCGAGCGGACCGACCTGCGGGGCTACCACGACGACGTGCGGGTGTGGGAGGTGTTCGACGGGGACGGCTCGCCCCTCGGGCTGTTCCTGCTCGACCCGTACGCGAGGCCGACCAAACGCGGCGGCGCGTGGATGCACAACCTGGTCGACCAGTCCTTCCTCCTGGACGAGAAGCCCGTGGTGGTGAACAACCTCAACATCACCAAGCCCGCGTCCGGCCCCACGCTGCTCACGTTCGACGAGGTGGAGACGGCCTTCCACGAGTTCGGCCACGCCCTGCACGGGCTGCTGTCGGCCGTGCGGTTCCCGCGCGTGCAGGGTACGAACGTGCCGCGCGACTTCGTGGAGTTCCCCTCCCAGGTCAACGAGATGTGGGCGGTCTGGCCGGAGGTCCTGGCCCACTACGCCCGGCACCACGAGACCGGCGAGCCGGTGCCCGAGGAGCTCGTGGAGCGGTTGACCGCCGCCCGCCGGTTCAACCAGGGCTTCGCGACCCTGGAGTACCTGGCCGCGGCGCTCCTGGACTGGTCGTGGCACCGCCTGGCGCCCGGGGAGACCGTGGCGGACCCCGCCTCCTTCGAGGCGCGGGCCCTGGAGGCCGTCGGCGCGCTCCACCCCCTGGTGGGGCCACGCTACCGGACCACGTACTTCATGCACGTGTTCTCCAACGACTACAGCGCGGGTTACTACTCGTACGTGTGGAGCGAGGTGCTGGACGCCGAGAGCGTGGAGTGGTTCACCGAGAACGGCGGCCTCAGCCGGGAGGGCGGGGACCGCTTCCGGGAGAGGGTGCTGTCCGTGGGCGGCGGTGTGGACCCCATGGAGGCGGTCCGCGACTTCCTGGGCCGGGAGCCCCGGATGGAGCCCCTGCTGGCCCGCCGGGGCCTGGACTGACCGCCGTGTGACCCCCGCCTGACCGCGTCCGCGCGGTGTCCCCGACGGCGGACCGCGTGCGGCCCGCTCCGCCTCCGGAGCGGGCCGCCCCGCTTTCCGGGGAGGGCGGACGTCCGCAGGTGGGGCGGTGCCCGATAGCCTCGTCGCCCGTCAGTCCCGAGCGATCCTGGAAGGCGTCCGATGAGCGAGGAACTGTCCGTCCGCGTCGACGGGCACGTCGGTGTCCTGGAGATCCACCGGCCACCCCACAACCACTTCGACCACGGTGTCCTCGGGGAACTCGCGGACACCGCCGAGGAGTTGGCCGACTCCGGGGACTGCCGCGCCCTCGTGCTGTGCTCGGAGGGGAGGAACTTCTGCGCCGGGGTGGACTTCGGGGCGGGCGGGGTCGGCGACTCCCCGGTCCACACCCTCGGCGCCGTCTACGGCGAGGCGCGGCGCCTGTTCGCCCTCCCGGTGCCCGTGGTCGCCGCCGTCCAGGGCGCGGCGGTGGGCGGAGGGCTGGGCCTGGCCTGCGCGGCGGACTTCCGGGTGGCGGCGCCCTCCAGCCGCTTCCACGCCAACTTCGGGCTCCTGGGCCTGCACCAGGGGTTCGGGCTGACGGTGTCCCTGCCCGCGATCGTCGGGCGGCAGAAGGCCGCCGACATGTTCTACACCGCGCGCCGGGTGACGGGCACCGAGGCCCACGCCATCGGTCTGGCCGACCTGCTGGTGGACGAGGACGCGCTCCGGCAGGCGGCCGTGGACCACGCCCACCGCATCGCCGCCTCCGCCCCGCTGGCGGTGCGCTCGATGAAGTCCACGCTCCGTTCGGACCTGCTCGCCGCGCTTCCCTCGGCCCTGGAACGGGAGATCGTCGAGCAGACCAGGCTGCTCGGCACGAAGGACAGCGAGGCCGGGGTCGCCGCGTCCCTGGCCCGGACCCGTCCCACCTTCACCGGCGAGTAGCCGGACCGCCCGCGTCGGCGGACGCGCCGGACCGGCCCCGGGTGTGGATCCCGTCGCAGTGGCCCGGGGCCCGTTCTGGAACGGGTTCCCCGGCGGCTACGGTGCTGGGGGAGTGCGGCACGGGCGCCGCGTCGCCCGTCCGCGCACCCCTTGTCGAGAGCTTCTTTCCGCCCCGCCTCGGGGCCACCAGATGGGAACAACGTGAACAGCGGCAACCTCTCCCCTCAGAACATGCGTCTGATCGTGACCGGAGGGGGGACAGGCGGACACACCTATCCCGCCCTCACCGCCGTCCGCGCGCTCCGGGACCGGCTGGCGGAGGCCGGCGGCGGGCTGGACGTGCTGTGGGTGGGCACGGCGGACAGCCTGGAGTCCCGGGTCGCGGCGGACAACGGGATCGCCTTCGCGCCCGTCGCCACCGGCAAGCTCCGGCGTGCGAGGAACCCGCTCAAGCTCATCTCCAAGGCCAACATCAAGGACATGGGCAACGTGCCCAGAGGCGTCGCGCAGGCCCGCGCGCTGGTCTCGGACTTCGCGCCCGACGTGGTGCTGGCCACCGGCGGCTACGTGGCGGTTCCGGTGGGCCTGGCCGCCGGGATGTGCCGACGCCCCCTCGTGGTGCACGAGCAGACGGTCCGCCTGGGGCTGGCCAACAAGGTCCTGGCCCGTGTGGCGGCCCGTGTCGCGGTGTCCTCCCCGTCCACGACCCAGCTGCTCCCGGAGTCCGCGCGTGCCCGGGCCGCGATCACCGGCAACCCCGTGCGCCCCGAGGTGCTGACCGGGCGGGCCGACATGGCGGCCAAGGGGCTCGGGTTCGCCGGGTACGACGCCTCGCTGCCCACCGTGTACGTCACGGGCGGGGCCCAGGGGTCGGCGCAGATCAACGGCACGGTCCGCGAGATCCTGCCGTGGCTGGTNCGTCCACCAGTGCGGCAGGGCGAACGTGGAGGCGCTGCGCCACGGCGCGGCGGACCTCCCGCCGGGCCTCGCCGAGAGGTACCACCTGACGGACTTCGTCGGTTCGGAGCTCCCCGACGTGCTGGCGCTGGCCGACGTGGTGGTCTCCCGCAGCGGGGCCGGGACGATCGCGGAGCTGACCGCGCTGGGCAAGGCCGCCGTACTGGTTCCGCTCGCCTCCTCCGCGGGGGACGAGCAGCGGCACAACGCCCGCCACCTCCAGGATTCGGGCGCCGCGGTGGCCCTGTTGGAGGAGGTCACGGCGCAGCGGCTCCAGGGGGCGGTGGAGCCGCTGCTGACCGACCGGCGGCTGCGCATGGACATCGCGGAGCGGGCCCGCGAGCACGGGCGGCCCGACGCCGCCGACCGGCTGGTCGACGTGCTGCTGTCCGCGGCCCGCGGTTAGCGCGGTGACCGAAGGGGCCCACCGGCCCGCCCCGGCCCGCGCTGATCTTGTACTTGTAGCGAGTCTCGGCGCTCCAACCTCGCTATGAGTACAAGATCGTTGGGGGTGGGAGCACTCCAGCCACACCGGCAGCGAATCCGGTCAGCCCACGGGGTGTGTCCAGGGCGTCCACGGGGTGGGGGCGCCGGCGCCGGGTTGCGCGGGCCGCGCCACCACCATAAGTTACTCACGGGTAATCCATGGTCGGGCGGTCGACGGCCGCGACCGCCCGGTCCCCACCACACCGAAGGAACCGCCATGCCCACGCTCGACCGCCACGACGACGTCTTCGTCCTCGACCTCGGAGACGGCGAGAACCGCTTCCACCCCGACTGGATCGCCTCCGTCAACACCGCGCTGGAGGAGGTGGAGAACGCGGAGGGGCCGCGGGCCCTGGTGACCGCCGCCAGCGGCAAGATCTACTCCAACGGCCTGGACCTGGAGTGGCTGATGGCCAACGCCGACCGCTACCAGGACTACGTCACCTCCGTCCACGAACTCCTGGCGCGGACGCTGTCCCTGCCGGTGATCACCGTGGCCGCCCTCCAGGGGCACACCTTCGCCGCGGGCGCGATGTTCTCCCTGGCCCACGACTTCCGCGTCATGCGCGCCGACCGCGGCTTCTGGTGCCTGCCCGAGGCCGACATCAACATCCCCTTCACCCCCGGCATGTCCGCGCTCATCCAGTCCCGGCTGTCCCCGCGGACCGCGCACGAGGCCATGACCACCGCCCGTCGCTACGGCGGCCACGACGCCCTGGCCGCCGAGATCGTCGACCACGCGGTGGAGGAGGAGGCCGTGCGCCCGACCGCCGTGGAGATCGCCCGCGCCCAGGCGGCCAAGGCGGCCACCCCCACCCTGGGCACGATCAAGGCCCGCATGTACGCCTCCGCGCTGGAGACCCTGCGCGACCGGAACGCGCCCGTCGGCTGAGGCCCGCGCCCGACCGGGACGGCCACGGCCCGCCCGAGCCGTGGCCGTCCCGGGGCCGGTGCTCCGGCTCAGTCGTCCTCCGGGGTGAGCAGCCCGCGCCGGAACCCCTCCGCCACGGCCGCCGCCCGGTCGTTCACCCCGAGCTTGCCGTACACGTGCAGCACGTGGGTCTTGACCGTGGCCTCGCTGATGAACAGGCACGCCGCCGCCTCGCGGTTGGTGGAACCCCGGGCGATGAGGCGCAGGATCTCCAGCTCCCGGTCGCTCAGGGGCGTCCCGGGCGACCGCACGCGCCCCAGCAGCCGGGTGGCCACGGTCGGGGAGAGCACGGACTCCCCGCGCGCGGCCATCCGCACGGCGCGCATCAGCTCCTCGGGCAGGGCGTCCTTGAGGAGGTATCCGGTGGCCCCGGCCTCGACGGCCGGGCCCACGTCGCTGTCGGTGGCGTAGGTGGTCAGCACCAGGACGCGGGAGGGCACGCCCAGCCGGACCAGCTCCCGGATCGCGGCCACGCCGCCCGTTCCGGGCATGCGCAGGTCCATGAGGACCACGTCGGGCTCCAGCACCCGCGCGAGCTCGACGGCCCGTGCGCCGTCGCCCGCCTCGCCGACCACCTCGAACCCCGGCTCGCCGCCGAACAGGCCGCGGATGCCGTCGCGCACGACCGGGTGGTCGTCGGCGATCAGCAGCCGGACGGGGGACTCACTCACCGGGGACCTCCCTCGCGGGGGCGGGGACGGAGGCGCTGACCGCCGTCCCGGCACCGGGTTCGGACTCGATCTCCAGGGTGCCCGCCACGCGGGCCACACGCTGCCGCATCGACGTCAGCCCGAACCCGCCGCCGTCAGGGCCGCCCACGCCCCCGGAACCTCCGTTCCCCGGGGTGAATCCCCTGCCGTCGTCGCGTACGTCCAGGGTGACCGCGTCCTCCATGTAGGACAGGGTCACCACGACCCGGCCGGCCCCCGCGTGCTTGGCGACGTTGGCCAGCGCCTCCTGCGCGGTGCGCAGCAGGACCGCCTCGGCCTCCGCGCGCAGCGGCCGGGCCGTGCCGGTCACGGTGAACCCGGCGCGGACCGCGTGCAGGGACGCCCACTCCGAGGTGACCTCGGACAGGGCCTCGTGCAGCGGAGCCGCCTCCAGGTGCGCCGATCCCAGCGCGTGCACGGACCTGCGCGCCTCGTCGAGGTTCTCCCGTGCCAGCCGCGTGGCGTTGGCGACCCGCGCGCGCCACGCGGACGGGTCGTCGTCCCGGCTCCGCTCGGCGGCCTGGAGCTGGGTGATGATGCCCGCCAGCCCCTGGGCGAGGGTGTCGTGGATCTCCCGCGCCATGCGCTGGCGTTCGTCGTGGACCCCGGCCTCCCGCGCCTGGAGCAGCAGCTGGGCGTGCAGGCCCTCGTTCTCCCGGATGCTCTCCCGCAACCGCTCCACCATGCGCTCGCGTTCGGCGCTGCGCTCCGCCGTGATCTCCCCGAAGCGGCTGAACACGCTGACCAGGGCGACGATGGCGGCGACGAAGACGAGGTGGAGCAGGACCGACGACGGGGTGGGGTCGGGCGGCCCGCCCATGAAGGCGGTGATGGAGACGGCGGCGGTGGCGGTCACCCCGGCGTAGCGCCACGCGCCCCGCAGGAGCCACCAGGAGTGGACGTAGCAGGTGAAGGCGAAGAAGCCCGCGAACCAGACGCTGTGCGCGCTCAGCAGCGCGAGGAGGACCACCAGGCAGGCGACGTAGGCGGCCATGAGGCCCGGGCGCGAGGCCCACTCGGGGTACAGGCCGGTCACGGTCCACACCAGGGCGGCGGCGAGGGCGGCCAGAGCCGACGTCTCCAGGCGATGGCCCGCGGCCCCGTCCCCGGTGAGCAGGGCCAGGGCCGTGGAGACGAGCAGCAGGAGGTAGGGCGCGATCGCCACGAGGCGGTGCACGCGCCGTTCCCGAAGGCCCAGCGGCTGTTCCGGAGCCGTCCGCATGGTCACTCCCAGCGAAAGAACCTGGCCGCGACGAGGCTGAGGACCACGGCGTACGCGGCCATGACGACCAGCAGCGTCGGCTGGGGGCCCGTGCCGGACCAGACGTCGTGGAAGCTCTGCCTCAGAGCGCCCAACGGGGTGTACTCCCCGATCCGGGCCACCATAGCGGGCATCCGGTCCGGGGGCTGCATGATTCCGGCCAGATAGGCCATCGGGAAGTACAGCAGCACGCCCACGCCGTTGGCGGAACGCCCGTTCGGGGCGAGGGAGGCGATGAGCAGACCGACGGCGAGCATGGCGGCCGTGCCGAGCAGGAAGGCCGCCAGGATCGGGAGCACCCGGGGCATGTGGGCGCCGAGGACGCCCACCCCCACGCCGATCAGCAGCCCGGTCGTGGCCACGGTGAGCACGAGCTGGAGCAGCAGCTGCACGGCGAGCATGTTCCCCGGGCGCACGGGCGTGACGGAGAGCCTGCGCAGGATGCCCCGCTCCCGGTAGGTGGCCAGGGTGGTGGGCAGCGTGTACAGCCCCACGAGCCCGATGGCGATGGTCAGCGCCATCGGCAGCAGGACGGTGTCGCCCTCGGTGATCGACCTGCCGAAGACCACGAGGATGAAGAGGGGGATGAGCAGGGTGAACACGGATCCGGGCTCGCGTGTGAGCAGTTTGGTCTCGACGGTGGTGAGTTTGACGAGGGTGTTCATGGATGCGGTGTCCTCGGGCGGTCGGGGTTCGGGTGCCGGGCTCAGGTCTGGAGGGAGCGGCCGGTCAGGGCGACGAAGGCGTCGTCCAGGGTGCTCCTGTCGATGCGCAGGTCCGAGACCAGGACGTGCTCGCGGGCCAGGGCGGCGGTGACGGCGTTGGCGAAGTCGCCCCTGCCCGTCACCAGGACCTCGTCACCGGTGGCGGTCACGCCGGACACGCCGGGAAGGCCGCCCAGCAGGCCGACCGGGTCGGTGCCCTCCCGGTCGGTCAGCCGGAACCGCACCTGGTGCTCGGCGTCGACGCCCTCGATCAGCCCCGCCGGGCTGTCGAGGGCCACGACCCTCCCCCGGTCCAGGATCGCGACCCGGTCGCACAGTTCCTCCACCTCGTCCATGAAGTGGCTGACCAGCACCACGGTCACGCCGCTCGCGCGGATCCGCCTGACCAGTTCCCAGGTGGCCCGGCGGGCCTGCGGGTCGAGTCCGGTGGTGAGTTCGTCGAGGAAGGCCACGCGCGGGTCGCCCACCAGGGCCAGGGCGATGAACAACCGCTGCTGCTGGCCGCCGGAGAGCTTGCCGAAGCGCGCGTCGCGCTTGTCGGCCAGTCCCCACTCCTCCAGCAGCCTCCGCCAGTCGCGGGGTCTGGCGTAGAAGGAGGCGTACAGGTCCAGGGCCTCCCAGACCCTGATGTTCTCGGGGAGCTTGGTCTCCTGGAGCTGCACGCCGACGCGCTCGCGCAGTTCAGGGCTCTGCCGGAGCGGATCGAGCCCCAGGACGCGGACCGTTCCCGCGTCGGGGCGGCGCAGGCCCTCCACGCACTCCACGAGCGTGGTCTTGCCCGCGCCGTTGGGGCCGAGGACGCCGAAGACCTCGCCCTCCTCCACGGAGAAGGACACCCGGTCCAGGACGAGGTGGTCGTCGTACCTCTTGCTGAGGTCGGTGACGTCGATGACTGCCATGTCCACAAGCCTGGCCCGCGGGCGCCCGCGGCGGATCGCCCACGCGGTCACCGTCGGACGCCGATGGTGCCGACCCCGGGGGTCCACCGAACGGTGGATGGTGGATGCGGCTCTCCGGGAGACCCCCGGTTCCGACCGGATAACGTGTGGCGCACAAGGAGAGAAGGAGAGGCCCTCATGCGGATCGCGGTCGCGGGCGCCACGGGAAACATCGGTTCCCTCACGGTCGCCGCCCTCGAACGGGACGGACACGACGTCGTGCGCATCAGCCGGTCCCTGGGTGTGGACCTGGTGACCGGTGACGGACTCGACGCCGCGCTCACCGGTGTCGAGGCGGTCGTCGACGCGACCAACGCCCCGGCGAACGACCGGGACGCGACGGTGGAGTACCTCGGCGCCGCCACGCGGAACCTGCTCGCCGCGGAGGAACGGGCGGGGGTCCGCCACCACGTGCTGCTCTCGATCGTGGGCATCCACCGGGTCGAGGGAAACCCGCACTACGCGGGCAAGCGGGAGCAGGAACGCCTGGTGTCCGCCGGGCCGGTGCCGTGGACGGTCGTCCCGGCCACGCAGTTCCACGACTTCGCCGAGATGGTGGCGTGCTGGACCGAGCGGGACGGCGTGGCCACGGTCGCGCCGCTGCTGGTGCAGCCGGTCGCCCCCGCGGACGTGGCCCGGGTCCTGGCCGAGGTCGCGGTGGGTGAGCCGCGCGAGCGCCACCCCGACGTCGCCGGACCCCAGACGCAGGACCTGGTGGACATGGCCCGGCGCACCCACCGGGCACGCGGGCGCGAGGTGACGCTCGTGCCGACGTGGTCGGGGATGTTCGGCACGGAGATGGCGGGCGAGGTGCTGCTGCCCGGAGAGGACGCGCACATCACCCCGACCACCTTCGACGCGTGGCTCGCGATGCGGCGTTAGGGGCCCTGAGCACGTCCCCGTGGCGCCCGGCCTGACCGCCTCCGACGACTGGGTGGGGGCGGTCGGGCCCGGACGCGGGGGCCGGGAAGCCGGCGCCACGCCGCGGATGGCCGGACCGGGAGGCGACGGCCCGGCGGACGGTGCTCCGAAGGACCGGGCGCTCCTGGCCGACGTGGGACCGTTGACGCTCACCCACCACCGCCTCGCCGGCCGCGCGGAGATCCCCGACGACCACGTGGCCCAGGTCGTCGACATCCTCCTGACGCGTTTCACCCGGGACCGAACCGGCCCGGAGGCCTCCCCCGCTTTACCGTCCGGTGGGGTTGCCGCCGTGGCGCCCGGGTAGCCGACTGGAGTCCGACAGCACCAGCACGGAGAATCGGGAGGCCGACATGGCCAGCATCAGCCCCATCGACCTGCAGAAGGCGCTCAAGGGAGCCGACTACCCCGCCAGCCGCGACGACCTGGTGTCGCTGGCGAGGAGCAACGGCGCGGACGACGGTCTGGTCGAGACGCTCTCCAACGCCGACGTGAGCCGGTTCGACGGTCCGGACGACGTGCAGAAGGCCGTGTTCGGATAGCGGGTCGCTTCCACGGGGGCGGGCGCCAGCGCATGGCGCCCGTGCCACCCCCGGTGTGGACACCGGGCGGCGCCGGAGGGCACACTGCTGCCGTGGTGAGACCGGTGAACGGGGAGTCCGTACTGTCCCGGGTGGTGCGCGTCCTGGAGGCCTTCGACCCCGAGCACCGGGCGCTGCGGATCTCGGAGGTCGCCCGTCGCGCCGGCCTGCACGTGGCCACCGCCTCGCGGATGGTCGACGGCCTCGTCGAACACGGCTGGCTGGAACGCGACCCCGACCGCCGCGTCCGCGTGGGCGTGCGCATGTGGGAACTAGCCACGCGCTCCTCACCCGCGCTCGGCCTGCGCGAGGCGGCCCGGCCGGTCATGGAGGACCTCCACGCCGTGGTCGGACAGCACACCCAGCTGGGCGTCCTCCAGGGCGAGGAGGTGCTGTTCGTCGAGCGGCTCTCCGCCCGGGGCGCGGTCGTCAACATCACCCGGATCGCCGGTCGTCTGCCGCTGTACGTCTCCTCGTCCGGGCTGGTCCTGCTCGCGCACGCACCCGCCCCGCTCCAGGAGAGGGTCCTGGCGGGCCCCCTGCGCGCCCACGCCGCCGAGACGGTGACCGACCCCCGCCGACTGCGTTCCCTCCTGGCCGAGGTCCGCCGGTCCGGATACGCGCTGGCGCGGGGGTTCATCGACGGGGAGACCGCGGCCGTCGCCGCACCCGTCCGGGACTCCACCGGGGCCGTGGCCGCCGCCCTGTCGGTGGTGGTGCCCAACGACGGGAACGCCGCCGCGGTGGTCCCCGCCGTGCGCACCGCGGCCCGTTCGGTCTCGCGCGCGATGGGACGGGTCGACGGCGATCCCTCTCTCAATGAGTGAGAAGGCGATGGTGACGCCGCTCACGAACAGGCCATCGTCGACACACCGCCCCCACGGAGCGCGGGCCGTGACGGGCACCGCGCGCCGGACACCGACGAGGAAGGGCCATCGTGCGCACCCAGGTAGCGATCATCGGAGCGGGCCCGGCCGGGCTCCTCCTCTCCCACCTGCTCGGACTCCAGGGGATCGGGTCGGTCCTCGTGGAACGCCAGAGCGCCGACCACGTCCGGTCCCGCATCCGCGCGGGCATGCTGGAGTCCGGCACCGTCGACGTGCTCACCCGGGCGGGCGTGGGGGAACGCCTGGCCGCCGAGGCCGACCACCACCGCGGGGTGTACCTCCAGTGGCCGGGGGAGCGCCACCACGTCGACTTCGTCGACCTGGTGGGCCGGTCGGTCTCCGTCTACGGGCAGACCGAGATGACCAAGGACCTCATGGCGGCCAGGGAGGAGGCCGGCCGTCCGGCGTTCTACCAGGCGAGTGAGGTCACCCCGCACGGCGTCGACACCGACCGCCCCCACGTCACCTTCACCGACTCCGACGGCGCCTCCCAACGGGTGGACGCGGACGTGGTCGTGGGCTGCGACGGGTTCCACGGACCCAGTCGCCGGGCCGTTCCCGGCCAGCACCAGAGGGTGTGGGAGCGCACCTACCCGTTCGCATGGCTGGGCGTGCTCGCCGACGTCGCCCCCTCCACCGACGAGCTCATCTACGCCTGGCACCCCGACGGGTTCGCCATGCACAGCATGCGCTCGGCCACGGTCAGCCGCCTCTACCTCCAGGTCCGCCCGGACGAGGACGTCGCCGACTGGAGCGACGACCGGATCTGGGCGGCGCTCACCACCCGGCTCGGAGCGGGCCGGGAGGGATGGGAACTGGGCACCGGCCCCATCACCGACAAGAGCGTCCTGCCGATGCGCAGCTTCGTCACCACGCCCATGCGCCACGGCAGGCTCTTCCTCGCCGGGGACGCCGCGCACATCGTCCCGCCCACCGGGGCCAAGGGGCTCAACCTGGCGGTCGCCGACGTCTCCCTGCTCGCCGACGCGCTCACCGCGTGGCTGCGCGACGGCCGGGAGGAACTCGCCGACGCCTACTCCGACACCGCGCTGAGGCGGGTGTGGCGGTGCACCCACTTCTCCTGGTGGATGACGAACACGTTCCACCGCCACGGCGACGACTTCGACGCACAGCTCCAGCTCTCCCAGCTCCGGCGCGTCGTCGACTCGGAGGCCGCGGCCACCGAGTTCGCCGACAACTACGCGGGACTGCCCATCCGCTTCGGGTGAGCTCCGGGGCGGCCGCGCTCCGCCGCTGGTACGGGAGGGCCGTGCCGGTGACGGAGCCCCGGGGCCGCGGGGTTCAGGGCCGCAGGGCCTCGATGAGTTCCTGCTCGTCGTCCTTGGACAGGTTGGTCTGGATCACCGTGGGGCGCAGCGGCCTGAACGCGTCGACGACCCGGTCGGCGGTGGTGACGTCGGCGAGCAGGAACACGGCGGTGCGTCCCTGTTCGAGCTGGGAACCGATCTGCTTGGTCACGTCGTCGTCGACGCCGATGTCGGTGAGCCTGCCCGCGAGCGCTCCGGTGGCCGTGCCGACCGCCAGTCCCAGGAGCGGGTCGAGGAAGACGAGGCCGATGAGGGTGCCCCACAGGGCGCCGCTGGCGGCGCCCATGCCGGTGGTGCTCACGGACTGGTGGACGCGGGGACGCCCCTTGCCGTCCTTGTAGGCGTAGGCGGCGTCCTCCAGACGCGGGAGCTGCTGCTCGTTCAGGTCCGTGGCGATGTCCAGGGCCTTCTCGGCGGTGTCGCGGTCGGCCACGCCGAGGACGATGAGCTGGGCCATGGGCGCGTGTCCTCCTCTTTCGTCTCCGGCCCTTCCGGACGGGTCCGATCACGGCGACCCCTGCCCGTGGCGGGCCTCGGATGGAACCGCGCGTGGTGACACGTCCGGTCAAGGCGGGCCCCGGGCTTCTGCCCTTCCGCCACGCGCGTCACCCGTGCTCGCGCGCGCACTCGGCCGTTCCCCGCGTCAGGTCCAGCTCCTGGAGGTTCCAGGCACCGTCGCGGCGCACGTCACCGGTGGCCCAGAACACCATCAGCCCCTCGTCGAGGAACCGGGTGAACTCCGCGTAGGACCTGCCGTTGCTCCCGTTGTGCCAGACGGTCGTGCCGCCGTCCCCGGGCTCGACCACCCAGCCGTACCCGTAGTAGGACGCGCTGTCGCCCTCCCGCACGTGGGGGGTGAACAGCTTCTCCTTGGCCGCCTCCGGCAGGACACGGTTCCCCTCCAGGGCTCGGTGCCAGCGGAACATGTCCGGTGCGGTGGAGAGCAACCCCCCGTTGCCCCGCAGGTTCCAGTAGGGGCCGTCCTCGTTCCAGCGCCGCTCGTGGGGCCTGCCCGCCGGGGTTCCCGACGCGTCGTACTCCACCGCGATCTGCGCGGGGTCCCACCGGGGCAGGACGTAGCCGGTCCGCGCCATGCGGGCCGGAGTGAACAGGCGTGTGGCCAGGTACTCCTCGTAGCCGGTGCCCGACACCTCCTCGACCACCGCAGCCAGCACGCTGTACCCGGTGTTGGAGTAGCGGTGTTCGGTGCCCGGGGTCGACAGCAGCTCCGATCCGGCCACGGCGGCCAGCATGTCCTCCCGGGTCAGGACGTCGTAGTCGCCGCCGAGCCGGTCGGGCAGCCCCGACGTGTGCGTCAGCAGCTGGTGCAGCGTGATGCCCCCCTTGTCCCCGGGCATGCCGTCCAGGAACCGCGAGAGCGGATCGGCCGTGGCCAGCGCCCCGTCCGTCTCCAGCCCCAGGACCGCCGCCGCCGTGAACTGCTTGGTGACCGAGCCGATGTCGTAGACCGTGCCGCACCCGGCGCCGATACCGGACCCGCGGTCGGCCGCGCCCCTGCCCGCGCAGTACACGATCTCGCCGCGGTGCGCCGCGAGCACTGTCAGCCCGGCCCCTTCTGGGACCGCGTCGGCGAGGAAGTCGTCGATCGCCGCGCCGACGCTCTCGCGCGGTGACGAACAACCGGCCAGGGCACCCGTCGCCGCGAGGGCGCACCCCGACAGGAGGGCCGCTGCCTGCCCCACGAACCGGCGTCTGGTCGTCCCCCGGCCGGCACCCGGGTGCGACGCGTGCGTCATGCCGTCCCTCTCCTTCGAAGTCTCCGTGATGTCTTCGTGGTGTCTCCGCGGTGAGTTCGCGGTGTGTCGGCGGTGCGTTCTCCGTTCAGTGGTCGCAGGCCGCGCGTCCGGTGTCGACGGTGAGCTTCTCCGCCCAGGCGAGCATGCGCGCGTCCTCCGGACCGGTGCCCTCGACGCGCAGGGCGAGTGTGCTGCCGGGGACCCCGGTGCCGAGGTACAGGGTCCGGTCGCCGCTGCGCGGGCCGTCGCCCAGACGTCCCGCCACGCCCTCGACCGTGACGTCGCGGGCTTCCTCCAACGGCTGCCCGGCGGGCGTTCCGCGGAGCACCTCGAGGTGCAGCGTGTAGGTGTCGGCGTGCTCGGTGCGCACGCGGAACCGCTGGTCGCCCGCCGTGTCGGTGACGGCGGTGCGGACCACGTCGCCGCCGGTGCGCGCGGAGAGGAGCACCTCGGCCAGTCCGTCCACGTCCCGGACCAGGCACAGGCGGACCTCGTCGGCCGCGAAGACGCCGGGGGAGTGCGGCGTGGCGGCGGGGATCGGGAGGCGGTCGTCGCCGAGGGGCAGCGCCCACACACCGGCGAGCGCGGCGGCCACGACCAGCACCAGGGCCAGCCCGCTGGCGACGGTGTCCCGTACCCGTCTTCGCTGGCTGCGTGCCCTGACCGCCCCCAGCAGCCCGGGCGAGGCGGGCGCGGACCGCGCCTGGCGGTGGAACGCCGCGTGCACGGCGGCTCCGAGTGCCTCGTCGTTCGGATCCCCGCTCATGTGTCCTCCTCCGCTCGTGCCGTGCCGACCAGGTCGGGGTGGCGGCGCAGCCGGGCCAGTCCCCGACCGGCGTGCACCCGGACCGTCGCGGCCGAGCAGTCCAGCAGTTCGGCGATGCGCTGGTCCGGCAGGTCCTCGTAGTAGCGCAGTACGAGGACGGCGCGCTGGCGGCGCGGAAGCTGGGCCAGAAGCCGGTGCATCGTGTCGCGCTCGGCGACCGCCTCCACGTGCTGGTCCCACCCGCCGCGCTCCTCGAAGCGGTCGGTGGGCCAGTCCCGCGCGGCCCCGCGCCGCCGCCAGGACAGGAACTGCCGCAGGATCGCCTTGCGGACGTAGGAGTCCAGGCCGCGTTCGCGTTCGATGCGCCTCCAGCGGCGGTGGCACTGGACGAGTGCCTCCTGTACGAAGTCCTCCGCGCGGTGGGCGTCGCCGCACAGTACGTAGGCGAAACGGAGTAACGCGTCCCCGCGCGCCAGCACGTAGTCGTCGAATTCCACCGTCCCGCTCCGTACGCCGCGTCGGACATGTCATCTGTTACAACGCGGTGGGCGCCGAGGAACGTTTACCGCGTTCTCCTCGTTTCTGGATTTCCGGCCGCCGGGAGGGTGCTGAGTGCCGGGCGAGGTCCGGAGATCACCTACGAGTGTCATCCCATGAATGCGAGGTTCCGTGCGGGGATTTCCCGGTGCGTGGTTTTGCGTCCTGTGTTTCTCGTGGTGGTGAAGGGGGTTTTCCAGGTCGCATGTCCTGTTGCAGCTTCTTCCACAACATTCCGGAACAAAGCGTCTCCCTCTCTGGAATGGAACCGGAACTTTCCGTTACGATCGGAGTGCCCCCAGCCAGGTTCCGGCCTGCGACACGCGCGACACGCGCGACACCCGGAGTCCGTATGCGCCCCCGCGCCTCCCACGGCACCTCCTCCCAGGCCGACCCGGCTCACCCCCCACCCGGCGCGTACCGGCGGGTACACGACGCGACGCCGTCCCGGCGGAGGGCCGTTCCAGCCGACCGCGCGCCCCTCCCGGAGGTCCCCATGCGCTTACCCCGACATCGTCCCCGGGCGTGGACGGCCGCGGTCGCGGTCACCCTGAGCCTGGCCACCGCCCTCACCCCGCAGGCGGGCGCCGCCGTGCGGGCCGAACCCGCCGTCGAGTTCGACGGCGCCGACTGCGCGGTTCCCGACCCGGGCCCCTCGACCGCGAACTCCCTGCTTCCCGACCCCTTCACGAGGCTGGACGGCACACGCGTCTCCACCAGGTCCGAGTGGCGGTGCCGACGCGCGGAGATCAAGGAGATGGCGGAGCGCTCCCTCTACGGTCAGAAGCCGGGACCGCCCGACAGCGTCACGGGAACGGTGACCGGTAGCAGCATCACCGTGAACGTGACGGACCAGGGCAGGAGCTCCAGCTTCACGGCGAGCGTCGACCTGCCGAGCGGTCCCGGTCCCTTCTCGGCCGTCGTCGTCCTGGGCGGGTTCGGGGCGGACACGGACACCATCAGGTCCTCCGGCGCCGCCGTCGTCAGCTTCGACCCCTACACGGTGGGGCAGGAGGGCACGTCGCGGAGCAACAAGCAGGGCGCGTTCTACGACGTCTACGGCTCCTCCAGCGGCACGGGGCTGCTCATGGCCTGGTCCTGGGGCGTGAGCCGCATCATCGACGTCATCGAGCAGTCCGACGGCGGCGTCCTCCGGGCCGACGTGACCGGTGTCACGGGGTGCTCGCGGTTCGGCAAGGGCGCCTTCGTGGCCGGTGCCTTCGACCAGCGCGTCGACCTGACCATGCCGATCGAGTCGGGCACCGCCGGTGTCCCCGCCCTCCGCGGGGTCGCCCAGGAGGACGGCGCCCAACCGCTGAGCAGCGCCTACTCGGAGCAGCCGTGGCTCGGGGNNTGCCGGTGGACACGCACGAGATCGTGGCCATGGTCGCGCCGCGGGGGCTCTTCGTCATGGAGAACCCGCACGTCGACTGGCTGGGGGCCACGTCCGGAAGCGTGGCGGCCCTGGCCGGGGCGGAGGTCTACGAGGCGCTCGGCGCGAGCGGGAACATCACCTACTGGTCCGACGTGCAGGACGGTACCCACTGCGCGGCCAGGTCCGAGTGGGCGGCTCCCCTGCGGCAGCACATCGAGGCGTTCCTGCTGGGGACGGGCGACGCCCCCGGCGTCTTCCGGATGTCACCCGGTGAGTCCGGTGACCTGTCCCGGTGGCGGGACTGGCAGACCCCGGTCCTGGGCGACGACGGCGGCGGCGGAGATGACGGCGGCGGTGACGACGGCGGTGGTGGTGACGACGGCGGCACGGACGGCGCCTGCACCGCCGAGTACCGGACGGTCAACAGCTGGTCCGGCGGCTACCAGGGCGAGGTGACGGTCCGCAACGACACGGCCGGCGCGCTCGACGGCTGGACCGTCACCATGACCCTCGCCTCCGGCCAGTCCGTCAGCAACCTCTGGAACGGCGAGCACACCGCGGACGGCGGATCCGTCACGGTGCGCAACACCCCCTGGAACGGCGGGATCGCGCCCGACGGAGACGCCACCTTCGGCTTCGTCGTCAGCGGGTCCGCCACCGCGCCCGGCGACATCACCTGCACCAGTCCCTGACCGTTCCCGCACCACGCATTCCAGGGATCCCGCCCCGGCACCGCGTCCGGCCGCCGGGGCGGGACCCGCGCGCCTTCACAGCCAGTCGTGCTCACGCGCGTACCGCGCCGCCTCGTGCCGGGTACGCGTCTGGGTCTTGCGCATCGCGTCGGACAGGTAGTTGCGCACCGTGCGGGTCCTCGGCCGGGACCCGCGTAACCGGCGCGCCGTGCGGCCCCGGATGGGCGTCATGCTCCAGGAGAGCGTCTTCTCCCCGGACCTGACGGTGCGGGAGTCGGTCCGGCTGATCGGGGGCTCACCCGGCGTACGGACGGCGTCGGACGCGTACTCGGCGCCGTCGGCCCCACCCGCAGGGCCGGGACCAGGGTCTCCCAGCTCTCCGGCGGTGAGAAGCGGCGCCTGGACTTCGCCACCGCCGCGTACGGACCGCCGGAGCTGGTCTTCCTGGACGAGCCCACCACCGGTCTGGACATCCAGGCCCGGGACGACCTGTGGGACGCCGTGGACGGGCTGCGCGAGGACGGAGCCGCCATCGTCCTCACCACGCACTACCTGGAGGAGGCCCAGCAGCGCGCCGACCGCATCGGGCCGATGCACAGGGGCCCTCCACAGGGAGGGGACCGTCGCCGAGCTGACGCGGACCCTGCCCGCCACGATCCGCTTCTCCCCTCCGGAGCACGCCCCCGAGCCACCGCCGCACGCCGCGCGCCAGAGCGACGGCACGTTCCTCGTCGAGACCCCCGGCCTCCAGGAGAGCCCGTACGCCCTGCTCGGCTGGGCGAGGGGCCACGCGGTGGGACTGGGGGCCTCGAAGCCGGACCGACCCGGCTCGACGACGTCTTCCGCGCCATCGGCGGCGACTAGACCGCGGTCGACGTCATCGCCGCCGCGCTGATGCGTCGCGGCGGGGGCG